>JALRCR010000016.1:28571-31539 GCA_023257255.1 Gammaproteobacteria bacterium
CGCGAGCGCCGCAGGACGGTCAACCGGCGCGCGCCGGGTTTGTCTTTGGCGTGCCGCAGACGCTGGAGTATTTCGGCGACGCGGCGACCCGCGCCAGCTTTGAGGGCGCTGTTGCCGCGCTGTGCGCGTTGGGCGGCGAAGCGCGCGACATTGATTTGTCGCCCATGCTGGCGGCGGCGCGTCTGCTCTACGAGGGCCCGTGGGTGGCTGAGCGTTATGCCGCGATCGAGGACTTCATCGAGGCACAGCCAGAGGCGCTGTTCCCGATCACGCGGCAGATCATCGGGCCGGCCAAGGCGCGATCGGCGGTCGACGCCTTCAAGGCGCAATACCGCCTGCTTGCCTTGAAACGCGAGGCCGATCGCATCCTTGCGCCGCTGGATTTCATTCTGACGCCCACCGCGCCGAGCATTTACCGGCGGGACGAGGAGGCGGCAGCGCCAATCGAACTCAACAGCCGTCTGGGCTACTACACCAACTTCATGAACCTGCTGGACTACAGCGCGATTGCGGTGCCGGCAGGGTTTTGTCCGCGCGGGCTGCCGCGTGGCGTGACCCTGTTCGCCGGGGCGTTTCAGGATCACGCGCTGCTCGACTATGCCGAGCAGCTGGAAACGGCGCTGGGGCTGCCACTCGGCGCGACCAGCGCGCAACGCAGTCGTCCGCTCCCGGCATCAGATCCGGCGGCCCTGCGACTGGCGGTGTGCGGGGCACATATGAGTGGCCTGCCGCTGAATCACGAATTGACCAGCCGCGGGGCGCGTTTCGTCGGGGCAACGCGGACGGCCGCGCAGTACCGGCTGTACGCGCTGGCCGGCGGGCCGCCGCGGCGGCCGGGGCTGGTGCAGGTCGCGGCGGGCGGTGCAGGGCTGGAAGTTGAACTCTGGGACCTGCCGCTGAGCGAGGTCGGGGGCTTTCTGGCGGGGGTGCCGGCGCCGCTCGGCATTGGCACGCTACAGCTTGCGGGTGGCACGCGCGTGAAAGACTTTCTCTGCGAAGCGGCGGCCTGCGGCGACGCCGAAGACATCACCGCCTACGGCAGTTGGCGCGGCTTCCTGCGCGGGCCGGCCGCCGCCTAGCGCGTCCTTCGTCCTTGTGCTTGCCTGACGGCGCGCCGCCTGTCTGAATGCTGTCTCGCGCCCATGCCGGGCGCGGGGCAGGAGCGGCCCCGATGCTGCGTCAGGAGAGAACAATGACGGATGAGATGAACATGCTTTCCCGCGTGTACGTGATGGTCACCGAATTCCTGGTGACCTATTCCTTCCAGCTGTTAGGCGCGGTGTTGATTCTGGGGGCGGGCACGCTGGTCTCGCGGATGGCGGGCCGGGCGATCCTTGCCCAGTGTGAGCGCAAGCACGTGGACGTCGCGCTGGCAGCACTACTTGCCATGTTGGGCCGCCTGGGCGTGCTGGCGCTGTTCGTGTTGATTGCGCTGGCCAAGCTGGGGATCAGCATTGCCCCGCTGATAGCGGCGGTTGGCGGCGCGGCAGTGGGCGTCGGGCTGGCGTTGCAGGGCACGATCTCAAACTACGGTGCAGGCCTGTCGATTATCCTGGGGCGGATGTATCGCGTGGGCGACAGCATTACCGTGCTCGACTGCTCAGGTGTCGTGCAGTCCATCACGCTGGCCGTTACCAGACTCCGGAACGAGGACGGCGAAGACATCATCATCCCCAACAAGAAAATTGTGGGCGAAGTCCACGTCAACTCCTACGCCAACCGCGTGGTCGAGGCTGCGCTGTGCATTAACTACGCCGACGACCCGGTGCGCATGGTGGCCTTGATTGGCGAGGTGCTGGCCGCCACCGACGGGGTGGTGGCCGAGCATGCGCCGCACGTGGGGATCGACAATTTCGGCGCCGGCGGAATTTCGATTGCCTATCGCTACTGGACGCTGAACACCCGACATTTTGAGACCCGCCACGCGGTGAACACGGCGATTTACCAGCGGGCGCGCGATGCGGGCATCAGCCTGGTCCCGCCGGTGGTGGCTTGAATGGCCCCGCAGGTTTAATTCGCCCCTTCGTGGTGCATCTGCAGGGCGGTTGCACCAGTGGGGCTCGGCCCCGGGCCGGCAAGCGTGGCCGTGCTGCGCCGCTGTCGGACCTTAAGACCCGCCGCCGCTGAAAAACCGCAAGCTGCACACGCATGGCACGGTTGCTGCTGGTCAGTCCTCGAGTACCAGTGTGTAGCCGTTTCAATTGAACGGTGCAGGGCTGGATCCGTGGTACGGCAGCGCAAGCTGACGACCGCTCAACACCCGAGATTTTTTTAAGCTTGAAGGAGACGGCGAATGACTTGCAGACCGTTGCCAACCGGCACCGCCCGGCACCCCCTCGCAGGATGGGGCCTCCCGGTCATCGGTGCCCTGTTAACCCTGACATCTACCCTGGCGTTCGGTCAGGACGCTGCGCCGCCCACGCCCGATAAAGGCGATACGGCGTGGATCATGGTGTCGACCGCCCTCGTCCTCATGATGGCCGTGCCCGGCCTTGCGCTGTTCTACGGCGGCATGGTCCGCTCGAAGAACGTGCTGTCGGTCTGCATGCAGGTTTTTATCACCTTCTCCATGTTGTCGGTGCTGTGGTGCATCTACGGCTATAGCGTCGCCTTCACCAGCGGCAACGCCTTCTTTGGCGGGTTTGATCGGCTATTTCTCAATGGTGTAACGCCCTCGTCGGTCGTTGCCACCTGGAGCAAGGGCGTGATGATTCCCGAGTACGCCTACATCGCCTTCCAGTGCACGTTCGCCGCGATCACGCCCTGCCTGATCGTGGGTGCGTTCGCCGAACGCATGAAGTTCAGCGCGGTGCTGCTGTTCATGGTGCTGTGGTTCACCTTTTCCTACCTGCCGATCGCCCACATGGTGTGGTTCTGGGCCGGCCCGGATGCCTACACGGATGCCGAAGCTGGCGCGGCGGCGACTGCCACGGCCGGGTTCCTCTTCCAGAAGGGCGCGCTCGACTTC
>JALRCR010000170.1 GCA_023257255.1 Gammaproteobacteria bacterium
TTCTTCCACCGGCAAGCCGGTGGGATAGGCCAGCAGCAGCGTGACCGCCTGGGTGGCATCGGCCCAGAGCCGGACACCACGGAATCCTCGGCATTCGCCGCGCCGCAGGCGCAACCGGCGCACCTGGCAGCCCAGAGGCGCTGCGGTGCCGTGGATCTCGGTGTCGCCACGCAATCGCATGAGGTAGCTCCAACGGGGCTTGCCGCCGAACCAGGCGATCAGCTCATCACAAGGAAAGGCACGATCCGCCAGGAGCGTGATCGACTCGAATCCGGCCAGGAGCCGATTGGCCTTCTCCAGCAGAGCGATCGAAATCGCGGCGCTGACGCTGGCACTGGGATGCTCCAGCGTCTGCCAGAGCAGCGGGATCGCCCTGCCATGGACCACCACCGACACCACCACCACGCAGAAGCGGTTCCAGAGCATGGTGGTGTCGAGGGCCAGAAGCAAGCGCTGGATCACCAACACCGATGTGGCGAGCTTCTACGTGGTGTTTGCCCGCGAGGCGGGTACTAAGGGGCACAAGGGGATCAGCGCGCTGGTGGTGGAGGCCAACTGGCCGGGCGTGCGCTGGGAATCGCTGATCGACAAACTCGGCCAGCGCTGCTCGCATACGGGCGACGTGGTGTTTGAAGACGTGGAAGTCCCCGTCAGTCACCTCATTGCCGGGCCAGAGCACGGCTTTCGGCTCGCGATGGCGACCTTCGATCGTTCCCGGCCCTGGATCGCCGCCGGTGCCGCCGGCGTCATCCGCCGCGCCCGCGACGAGGCGCTGACCTACGCCATGCAGCGCAAGGCCTTCGGCGAGCCCATCATCAATCATCAGATGGTGGCGGCGATGCTGGCGGACATGGAAATTTCCTATCAGGCGACCCGCCTGCTGACGCTGAACGCCGCCAGCGAAGTCGATGCCGGCAACCTGCGCGGCAGCCACAGCGCCTGCGCCAAGGCCTTTGGCGGCGACGCCGCGATCAGGGCCACGACCGACGCCGTGCAGATCCTGGGCGGCTACGGCTACACCAAGGATTTTATCGTCGAGAAGCTGATGCGCGACGCCAAGCTCTTGCAGATTTACGAAGGCACGTCGCAGATTCAACGTCTGGTCATCGCCCGCGATCTGATGCGGGCACACGTGTAAGGCACCCCTCATGAGTCTTCGCTTCACGCCCCTGCACCAAAGTTTTGTCGCCGAAGTCAGCGGCGTTGATCTGCGCCGCGTGTTTGACGAACCCACCCTCGCGGCGCTACGCGACGGGATGGACCGCTACGGCGTGCTGGTGTTTCGGCGCCAGCCGCTGACGGATGCCGAGCAGCTGGACTTTGCCCGGCGCTGGGACGGCACGCTGCACACCAAGACCGGCATCTCGGCGCTCACCGCCAGTCGTCTGGGCAACGAGGCGCTGACCGACATCTCCAACGTCGACGAAAACGGCGACCCGCTGGACAGCGCCGACCGCCGGCGGATTTACGGGCTGGCCAACCAGCTGTGGCATACGGATGCGAGTTTCGAGAATCCGCCCGGCCGTTACTCGCTGCTCTCCGCCCGCGTGATTCCGACAGTGCGGGCAGATACCGAATTCGCCGACATGCGCGCGGCCTGGGAGGCCCTGCCCGCCGACGAGCAGGCACGCCTCCTGCCGCTCATCGCGCATCACTCCATTGCCTATTCGCGCGAGGTGCTGGGCTTCAGCTTTTCATCTGAGGAGCGCGAGCGCCTGCACGGCAACCCGCAGCCGCTGGTCCGCTATTGCGAAAAGACCAGGCGGCGCGCGCTGTATCTGGCCTCGCACGCTTCGCACATTGTGGACATGCCGGTGGCGGAAGGTCGGCTGCTGTTGCGGGAACTCATGACCTACGCCACCGCGCCGCAGTTTTGTTATGCCCACGCGTGGGACAACGAGGATCTGGTGATTTGGGACAACCGCAGCACCATGCACCGCGCGCGTCCGTTCAACGACAAACAGTACCGCCGCGAACTGCGGCGGGTGACGACGCTGGACATCAAGCCGGTGCCGGCCTGAGCGGGCTCGCGCCTGCCGCCAAGGCGCCTGGCAATCTTTGCAGGAGCGGCGCGTGCGCCGCGATGAATCTGGCGCTAAGGCCTGAGATTTTCGCGGCGCACGCGCCGCGCCCTCAGGGAGACGGTCGGCGGGGCATCCTGCATCGTCTTGGGCCGCCATCAAGGCAAAAAAAAGGCGGCCCGCTGAAAGCGTCCGCCGGCTGGCGATAAAAAAATAGGAGCAGGGAGGGGAGAGAATCGCCAGTTGCGAAATTTACGGACACCGCGCGCGGCTGGATCACTGCCCCGAGGATCAGATTTTCAGCGGCGCAAAAAATCGCAAGGCCTGGTCGAGCACAAACTCCGGCTGCTCCTCGGGCACGAAGTGTCCGCAGTGAGGCACCACGCCGCCCTCGACCTGCTCGGCCACCGGCGTCCAGTAGGGTCGGATGTCGCCGAGGAAGCTTTCGCCGCCATAGGCCAGCACGGGAATCGTTAGTTTTTCGGTCGCGTTGGCCAGATTGACGCTGTCTTCGCGCAAACCGGCCGCATACCACTGAAATCCGGCGCGCAGCGAGCCAGGCAGGGAGTTGACCCGCACGTACTCGGCGATGTCTTCCTCGCTGAACACCGCCGGGCTGTAGTTGAAGTCCAGCGTGGTCAGGAAGCGCCGGAGGTAACCGTCCACGTTCTGCCCCACCAGCATCGCCGCCCAGTCCGGATTACCGCCGTGGAAAAACACGTGGTTGACCTTGAGCGCGAATTCGAGCGGAAACGCATCGCCGGCCTTAATCAAGCCGGGCACCATGTCCAGAATGAACAGCCGCTCCACCAGCGCACGGTTGTCGTAGGCCAGATAGAACGCCACCGCCCCGCCCCAGTCGTGGGCGATTACGCCGGCCTTGTGAATACCGAGTTGGCGCAGCAGTTCCCGCACATCGGACGCCATGGTGCGCTTGTCATAGCCGGTCATCGGCTTTTCGGAATCTCCAAGGCCGCGCAGGTCGGGCACGATGACACGGTACTGGCTCGCGAGTGCAGGGATGATCTTCCGCCATTCGTACCAGCTCTGCGGCCAGCCATGCAGCAACACCAGCGGATAGCCGGTGCCGGCGGTGACGTAGTGCATGCGAAAACCATTGACCGTGGCCTGATGATGGCTCCAGGGCGATTCCATACCGGGTGACCTCATGCTGTAGAGCTTGCAGTATAGGGCGCTGCGGCGCGTTGCCCAGACGGCGACACGCAAGGATTTTCATTCTGGAGAAACAGCCCATGAGCGACCGCGATACCCTGATGCCCCACGTCGAAGCCCTGCTGGCCATCGCTGCGGCGGCGCGGATCCCGCGCGACGTGGTCGGCCGCATCCTGCTCGACGAAGTCGTCACGCTGTGGCGCGCAGAGCGCAGCCTGGAAGACATTGCCGCCGAACTCCGCTACGCCATCGACAATCTGGACCCGGATGCGGAATACGCCTTCATGCGGCCTTGATCGACCCGGTGTGCGGGCGGCATCGCCCGTCCGGCTCGCCGCTGGACTGCGTCGCCCAAGCCGTTTGACTTGTCGCGCTGCGAGCCGCCCATAATCCGGCTACCGCCCAGACCGGAGAGTCGTCCATGAGCACGCCCAATCCGCCCCGCAAACTGCTCGACGGCGTGAAGGTGCTGGACTTCACCCAGTATCTGGCGGGCCCTGCTGCAACGCGGCTGCTGACCGAATTTGGCGCCGACGTGGTCAAGATCGAACGCACGCCGGATGGAGATTTAGGCCGCAAGATTCACTTTGTGG
Organism: Gammaproteobacteria bacterium; assembly: GCA_023257255.1. Classification (GTDB taxonomy): domain Bacteria; phylum Pseudomonadota; class Gammaproteobacteria. The sequence goes on from JALRCR010000170.1 coordinate 3,788, forward strand.
CGCCCGGCATCAGCGCCTTCTTTCTCGCCGCGTGCGCGGGCAAAAAAAGCGTGGCGGTGGAGTTTCGTGACCCCGCCGGGCGCGCGCTGGTGGAACAACTGGTGCGCGACTCGGACGTTGTGATTGAAAACTTCAGCCCCGGCGTGATGGCGAAGTACGGCTTTGACTACGAGTCGCTGAAGGCCATCAACCCGCGGCTCATCATGTGTTCGATTTCGGGCTTCGGGCAGCAGGGGCCCTACGCCAACTTCACCAGCTTCGACATCATCGCGCAGGCCCAAAGCGGCGTGATGGCGATGACCGGCGATCCGGACGGCCCGCCGCAGTACGTCGGCAACTACTTTGGCGACCCCAACGCCGGCGTGCACGCGGCCTTCGCGGTGGCGGCGGCGCTGTATCACCGCGCGCTGCACGGCGAAGGCCAGTACATCGACCTCTCGCAGCTGGAAGCGCTGGTCTATCTGGACTACATCAACCTGCCGCTCAACATGATGAGTGAGGGGCGCCTCAAGCCCACCCGCTTCGGCGGCGACTTTTTCAACATCTGCCCCTACGGCACCTATCGCGCCCGCAACGGCTATCTGGTGCTGGCGGTGATGGAACATCAGTGGGCGCCGCTGGTGCGTGCCATGGGGCGACCGGATCTTGAAACGGATGAGCGCTACGCCACGCAGGCCGCACGCTGCGCGCGGCGCCCGGAAGTCCGCGCGCTGGTCGAGGCCTGGCTGCAAAGTCTCGCCAGCGACGAGGCGGCGCTTGCCATCCTGGGCGAGGCCCGGGTGCCGGCCGCGCCGATTCTGGAAATCGAGCAGGTCCCTGGCCATCCGCAGCACGCCGCACGAGAAGTTTTTCAGACCCTGCCGCATCCGGAACTCGGGACGACGCCGGTGGCCCGCTCGCCGTTCCGGCTGTCGACGGCGGGCAACAGCATTCCGTTCCGCGCGCCGTATTTAGGCGAGCACAACGAGGAAATCCTGCGCGGGCGTCTTGGCTACAGCGAGGCACAAATTGCCGAGCTCTACGCCCGCGGCGCGATCGTGCGGGATCCCAAGCTGCCGGCGCTGCGCGCGGCGGGCAAGGTGACGGTCGGTTGACTATTTGGGGTCAGAGTAAATATTTGGGGTCAGAGTAAAAACTATTCGAGCTATCCACGTGACTATTTGGGGTCAGAGTAAAAACTATTTGAACTATCCATGGCGCCGGACGCTTCTTTGAGTTTTTACTCTGACCCCAAACTCTAATCTTCGGGGAGAACAGCGTTATGTCGAGCAAAGGACCACAAGCTACCGCCGCGCAGCCGGCAATCGTTCTGGACGTTGTTGTCATTGGCGCGGGTTTCAGCGGCATGTATGCGCTGCACACGCTCCGCGCCGCGGGGCTCAAGGCGCGCGTCTACGACGAAGCGCACAACGTCGGCGGCACCTGGAACTGGAACCGCTATCCGGGCGCCCGCGTCGACTTCCCGGTCGCGCCCTACTACTGCTACACCTTCAGCGACGAGCTGATGAACGAGTTCGACTGGCCGGAGCGCCAGCCGGATCAGGCCACGGTGCTGAAGTACCTGAACTTCGTCGCCGACCGGATGGATCTGCGGCGCGATATTGAACTCGGCACGCGGATCACCGACGCCACCTACGACGAAACCCGCCAGCGCTGGTGGGTGGACACCAGCCGGGGCACACCGATCGACGCGCAGTTCGTGGTCTGCGCAAGCGGCGCGCTGTCGACCGCCAATATGCCGAAGATCCCCGGCATCGAGACCTTTGCCGGCGAGTGCTATCACACCGGCCGCTGGCCGCAGGACGACAGCGTGGACTTCACCGGCAAGCGGGTGGCGGTGCTGGGCACCGGCTCGTCCGGCGTGCAGTCGATTCCCCACATCGCCCGCCAGTGCCAGCACCTCACGGTGCTGCAGCGGACGCCGCAGTACACGGTGCCCGCCGGCAATAAGCCGGTGGACCCGGACTTTGTTGCCAATGCGCGCGCGACCTGGCCGGAGATCAAGCAGCGCATGCGCGTTACGCCCTTCGGCTCGCCGTTTCAGGCCTCCACCGTCCGGGCCGAGGAACACACGCCGGAACAACGCCGCGAGGTCTATGAGAAGTTCTGGCAGGTCGGTGGCTTCAATATCGTGATCGACACCTACTGCGATCTTTTCACCGACAAGTTCTCCAACGACACGCTGGCCGAGTTCGTGCGCGACAAAATCCGCAGCATCGTCAAGAACCCCGAGACCGCGCGGAAGCTGCTGCCCAACTATCTCATTGGCACCAAGCGGCAGATTCTGGACGAGGGCTATTACGACACGTTCAACCGCGACAACGTGACGCTGGTGGATCTGCGCGAGGATCCGATCGTCGAGTTCTACCCGGGCGGTGTGCGCACCCAATCCGGCGAGCATCCGCTCGACATGCTGGTGCTGGCGACGGGCTTCGACGCCATCACCGGCACGCTGCAGCGGCTGAATCCGCGCGGCCGCGGCGGGGTCACGCTGAACGAATGCTGGAAAGACCGTTTCAACTCCTACCTCGGCATCACCATCCCGCGCTTCCCCAACCTGTTCATGATTACCGGCCCGGGCAGCCCGTCGGTGCTCTACAACATGACCGCCAGCATTGAGCAGAACGTGGACTTTGTGTCCAACACCATCGACCACCTGCGCGAGCATCACTACACCAGCATCGAAGCGCAGCCGCGCGAGGAACTGGCGTGGACCCAGTATGTGGACTGGATCTCCAAGCAGACCATCTATACGAAAGTGAAGTCCTGGTACAACGGCGAGAACGTGAACGGCAAGCCGGCCGGCTTCATGCCCTACGCCGGCGGTGGCCTGACGTATTTCGAGTTCGTCCGTCAGGCGGTAGACAACGGCTATCGGGGATTCACCCGCTCGGTCTAGTCCATGCTTTGCCGCAGCTCGAGCAGCACCTCGTCTGCGGCATCAACCCGGATCAAGCCGCGGCGCGGGAACTCCAGATCCAGAATGACGTACAGCGTCACCGCCATCAGCAGCGGGAAAATCAGCATGTGCAGCCAGTCGCGGTGTGCTTTGCCGGCCAGCTCATAACCAATCAGCAAGCCGCCCATCAGGCTCAGCGCGGCGAGCATCAGAAAGATCACCGACGGCGGATGGTTGCGGGTAGCGACCTGACGGGTGGTAGTGATGTCGATCATCTCGTTGAGCGCAGGCAGCAGGAGCTTTGCCGCATCGGGCGCGGCGCCCGCGGTGCCGGCGCCGGCCAGCGCGGCAGACCAGATCTGCTGCTGGAGTTCGGTCGCGCGCGTCATCTGCGCGGCCAGCGCGGCGGGATCGTTGAACTGCCGGTAGGTCTCGATACGGGCATCCAGATACTGCCGCATCTGCGCGCGCACGGCGCTCGCGCTGGCCGCGGGCAGCAGATCCACCCGCAGCCACGCCGTGCCGATCGCATTGGCCTCCTGGGTGATGAGGTGACGCCGATCTTCAAACCGCCCGGCCGCTCCGGAAAACGTAAACGCAATCAGCAAGCCCAGCAGCCCGAACACCGCGCCTTCTGCCGCACTGCTGCCCTTGATTTCGACGTCGGGAAAACGTCGGCGCATGGTCAGGCCTATGCGTCGGCCCACTTCCAGCGAACCCAGAATGGACAGAAACAGGCCCAGCGCGAGCAGGGCGGTGCTGAGGGCGTAGGACATGCGGGACTCCGGGCGTGGAAAAGGACTGCACTTTAGCGCGTTGGCCCGGCGCTGACAGGCAGACCGCGTAGCGGGCAGCGTCATCTCGCTTATGCAATTGCGGGGCTGATGCGGAGGTGGTCACAATCGGCC
>JALRCR010000171.1 GCA_023257255.1 Gammaproteobacteria bacterium
GCGCCGGCCAACAGGCGATGCATATCGAAGTAGCCAAGCGGCTCGACGATCTGCAAGCCGTCGGTGTCAATGCCGAGGCACGTGAAGACCTGACGAGTCCGCGGATGCAGCGGCAGCACCACCCGCTTGTTACCGGCTGCCTGCTTCACATGCGCCAGCAGCGCACGCAGACGCGTCTCGTCATCGGTATTTTCGCTGCGGTGAATCGTGCACAGCACGTAGTTGCCGGGCGTGAGCTGCAAGCGCTCAAGCACCTGCGACTCCGTCAGCGCAGCGCTGCGCGCGTGCAGCGTGGCGTCGAACATCACATCCCCCGTGTGATGAACCCCTGCGGTAATGCCCTCCCGCGCGAGATTGGCAACCGCATCGAAGGTCGGGCAGAACAGCAGGGCGCTCAGGTGATCAACCAGAACGCGATTGACCTCCTCCGGCATGCGGCGATTAAACGACCGCAGGCCGGCCTCTACATGGGCGATGGGGATCTGCAACTTTGCCGCCGCCAGCGCGCCTGCCAGCGTGGAATTGGTATCGCCGTAGACCAGCACCAGGTCGGGCCGCGTCTCCAGGAACACCGCTTCGATTGCTTCCAGCATGCGGCCAGTCATCTGCCCGTGAGGTCCGCCGTGGATCGCCAGATTGAACCGCGGCGCAGGAATCGACAGTTCCCGAAAGAACACCTCCGACATGTTGTCGTCGAAGTGCTGGCCGGTGTGCAGGAGTTCTTCGGTGAGATCAGCTTCAGCAAGCAGTGCCCGACTCAGCGCTGCGGCCTTGATGAACTGCGGACGCGCGCCGACGATAGTGATGATGCGATAGGCCATAGTGAAGATGCTCTAAAGAGGAAATCAGGTGAGAACTACACCGAATCGGTAGCCGGTGTTTGTTGCGCACGCGTAGCGAGACGCTCGCCAATTTCCCGGTAGACGGCCAGCAAATTCTGCTCCCAGACCGACCAGTTGTTCGCCTCGAGGAATCGCGCCGCATTGGCGCGTGCGTCGGCGAGCATCTGGGCTGTCAGCCCAGTCACCGCAGAAACGATATCCGCGCTGGTAAATTCTCTTGGCAGCAGAAATCCATAGGGATGGGGTTTAAGCATCGCCGCCATTTCAACCAAATCCGATGCCAGCACGGGAACACCGGCGCTGGGATATTCCCAAAGCTTGTTGGGTGTGCTGTAGAGGTGATTGAGGCTGGTATTTTCGTACGGGATAACGCCCAAAGTGGCGCCCGCCGTCCACTGTTGTAATTCTTGCTGTGGCACACCCGGAAGAAACACCGCCGCCGGGCATTCACCGGCGCGTGGTTGCTTACTCGCCAACTCGCGCAACTCGCGCTCGAGATTACCCCAGCCCATCATCACCAGCGTCCATTCAGGCGGAAGTCTGGGCGCCGCTTCGACCAGTTGGTGTAAGCCCCGGTGAGGTCCAAACCCGCCCTGAAACAGGAGAATCTTCTGTGTGCGAGGCAATGCAGCGGCGGCGTGCAGTCGCCCGTCATCCTGCGGCACGGGTCCAGGAATCGTGGCGTTCATCACAATCCTGGCTGCGGGCAGGTCCGGATAGTGCTCCTGATAGAACCGGGCAATGCTGGTGTTGATCGTGATGAAATGGTCGACGTAACCCTGATTCGCCGCGATGATCGCGGCGTTATCGCGCGCCCGCTCGGTATCGGCGCCCGCCAATTCCTCGTAAATCTCATGGGCATCCCACGTGAGCGGCGCGTTATAGCGGGCTTTGAGTTCGCGTGCCAGCGTCAGCGCCACATGGTCATGCAAGTGAATGATATCGGGGGCTGGATGTCGCTCGAGACTTGTCAGCAACGCTTGGCTCAGGCGGCGGTATCTACTCCCCGGAGGGGACGGCACTTCCGGCGCTGAAACCTGTGGTGATGTAGAGGCATTTTTCGCTGTGATTGAGTCGCGACGACGTAGCCATCCGCTGATCGCTTTCCATTGCCAGCGACGAAAGCGCCCAAAGGCAGCGCTTGCTAGCGCCCCTAGCAACAGCGTGATGGCGAGCAAGGCATGCCCCCCCAGATCGCTCGCGTACCGGTCGTGTAGTTGCCGCGCACTCCACCAAATCAGCATCACTGCCAAGCTCAATTCCAGCAGTTGCAAGGGCCACATCAAGCCGAAGCGCAGCGCATTTTTTCCAAAGACCTGCTGAGGTGATGTAGGTGAGCCCGCCGCGTTCTCAAGCGGTGAGCCCGCCGCCTTTTTAAGCGGCGCAATGGGAGGCTCGAGAAAAACTGCGATGTTAGTCCCCGGCAAGGCGTTCAAAACGGCACGTTCTGTTGCCGAGATGCCATGAATGACAACCTGATGACCTGCCTGCCAAAGCGTTACTGCCTCTTTGATGACACGCGCGTCGTTCATGACGCTGTTGTGGACGAGGACGGCTACCCGCACTGTTCTGCTCCGTTATAAAGGTGTTGGATCTGGTGGATGACCGCAGTCAGCATTTGCCGTGTCCGCAGCAAAGCTGGCGGCGGATGTTTGGACACGATGGGTCGCGACCGATCCCGCTCATTGTGGCGCACGAGAGCCCCGAGGCCGCCTCAAGGTGAGGTCTGTGCGCTTAAAGCACTGCCTGAAAGGGTGTTCTGCCGAACGTCATTTTCGGCCGGGAATCGTCTCCCGACATGCATGGCAGAGTGGGTATATCGCTCCCATTTGTCGGCCCAGTGCTCGCAGAATGCGACAACTTCGGCCCCGACCAATCCGGCCAACTCTGGCTTGGTCAGTTCTTCGGCCAGTAGTCGCAACCCGACCACGTGCAGAACGTGATAGTAGTTCTCGCCACCGTTCTTCGAGAAGTTGGTTGGGTATCCGAGGAAAAATCCGGCGCGCGCCATCGCCTTGGCATCCAGACGCGCAATCCATAGGCCATCGGCCTGAAGGGCCCGGATCTGGGTGGGCTCCCCGCCTTTGCGCGGGCTGGCGGTGAGCGGGTCGTAAACTCCTGGCAAGAGCTTGACGGTAAATGGCGTCGTCGACTGGAGCACGGTGTCGTAGATCGCGCCCAGCGTCAGCGAGAGGCTCACGCTCCGCCCTTTGCGGGCGCGAATCTGGGTATCGAACGACGAGGCTGACCAGTTCTGCCGCAAAGCCAGCGTCATTGGCACAGGGAAGACGGCCTCAAGCCCGACATGGGGCTGATAGTCGACGGTAAGTTCACCCTCGGATTTGGTGAACACGACCGTTGCCTGATAAGGCGTACTGTTCGAGTAGCGCGAAATCTGCCGCGCCTCATCGTCGAAGCTAGGCAAGACTTGCGCAAGAAAAGCGAGGTTGCTCGCCAGCAAACGGCGCGCCTCGGCGTCGCCCGAGTAGCGTGCGTATTCGGCAACCCGCAGCAGGGTGTAAAGCCAGCCGTTCAACACGATTTCGGGCGGTGAACCCCAAATCGGCACCTCCAGGAAGACGCGATCTGCGAGATTCACACCACCCTGCGCGTAGGGAAAGGTCATGGATTTCCAGACTTGCCGGAGTAGGTCTTCGGAAACCTTGCCCGCCTGATGCAGTTTGATGAAGCCCGTCAGCAAGTCGCCCATGGCGAGCGCACTGTACTGATAGTAGGGGGTGAGAAATCGCGCGAGTTTGTATTGCTTGGGGTAGTAAAAGGCGCGACCACCATTGGGCAGGCTCACCGAGGTTTCAAGGACTGCCGAGAGGTCCTGCGCCGTGAGAACCGATGCGTTATTCAACAAGTAAAGCCCCAGCGCCATGGGATGAAACAGGTAGGTTCTCTCATGATGCTGCCAATACTGGAAGTACGGTACGCCTTGAAACAGTGCCCGATTCCCGCTTATGTCCTGCGCTCTTGGGTCTGATTCCTTGAGTACCACCTCGGTCTTGTGGATCGCCACGGACCCAAGTTCGGGCTGGAAGATATCGGTCACCAGCAGATGCGAGCGGAAATCTTCGACAAGGTCTTCGGCGCCGGCGCTGGTCGCAGAGATTGCCAGCACCAGAGTCAACGCGCCGCTCAGCACGCGGCGTCTTTTAGTCTTGCGGAAATCTATTTCGCTCATCGTTGCTTTTACAATCCCCATAGCAGGCTACCTGCCCGCCGCAGACGGCGCAACGCTCGCCCCGCCCGCCCACCGCGCCAACGCCTCCCGAATCCCCGCCCAGCCCTTGTAGTCCACCATCGCTGCATCAAGCCCCGTCATGCTGGCCGAGAGTTGCGCGCGAAAGTCCGGCACGCGGCGCAGGGTCTCGGCCAGCGAATGCACATAGGTGCGGATGGTGAAAAGGATATCGCCGCTCTGCGGGAGCTTGCGCAGGGTCTGACGCTCGCGACGAAACCACAGCTTGTCCGCGAGATGCTCGTTGACGAGACGGAGCGCGTCCGGCACCGGCACGGGCACCGGCTGATGCAGGGCGGGCGAATCGACAATCGTCCAGTTGAGCCGCCACAGCGGGCGCTCCACGCTGAGCTTGTTAAAAAGGCTGTCGGTGGCGGCGCCGATTCTCTCGGCGTAATGCGGCACCGGCTGGTGGATGCCCATGAGGCTGCGACCAATCTTCCCGGTGAGATCCCAGCGGTTGGGAAAACACACGGCGGCCGCGGTGAGCACCCATTCGCCCTGCTCGAGCGACAGCACGCACAGGTCTTCCTGGACCTTGAGGGCGGCCTGCGCGATGGGGTGCAGGGTCTCGTCAGCCGATTCGACCGACGGCGTAAGCGCCGGAAAATACCGGGGCAGATGCGACTCCAGCAGCGCCAGCACTTCGCGCGATCCGGCCATTCCCTGCGGCAGACAGGCCAGTACCTGCGTGGGCGCTTCGCGCAGCAGGCGACGTTTCTCGGCGAGGTCTGCGGCGTAGTCGGCGTCGACCTCGATCCACTGCGCCAGATCGAGCACGCGGGCGCCGATCTGCATCCGCTCGGGCTTGCCGTCGAGCGGGTTGTAGAACATGCGCGGGTCCGCCCTCAGCCGCGGGCGGCGGCGAGACGCACCCGGTTTTCACGGGTGGCCGGCGCGTCGATCGCGAGCGGCGCGTTGGCGGCGAAAACTACGCCGTAGACGTCTTCCGCCTGCTGCCGGCTGACCCAGCGCTCGCGCACATCGTGCAGCACGCGCTCGGGTTCGCGCTCCAGCGGATCCCCATAGCCGCCGCCGCCGCAGTCGCGGCCGCGGATGAAGTCGCCCGGCGCGAGTTCGACGTTGACGAAGCCTTCGACCTTGGTCTCGCGGCCGTCGGCGTGCAGCACGTGATCCTGCGACACCGTGCCATCGCAGCCACCCCGCACCCCGCGCGGCGGCGTGCGCCAGCCGTCGGGTGCCGAGACCACGCGCAGCGGTCGCGCGCGCGGGCCGTAGACCACTTCGGTGCCCGGCGCGCCGCGCTGACGACCCGCGCCGCCGCTGTCCGGCATCAGCCGCAGGCTTTTCACCAGCAGCGGATATTTCTGCTCGTCGAGTTCAACGCTGTCGCGATAGAGCAGCCCCGCACCGACCGGGATCAGCAAGTTGATCCAGCCATCGGACTGCGGCGAAGCCGGCCCGCCGCCGCCCATCAGAAACATCTGGTTGATGAAGTCCCGCTCGGCGTGTCTGGCGTCGCGCCCGGAGACCACCGCGCAGCCGGTGGTCAGCGCGGTGTTGCCTTCCGCCAGACCCCAGCCTTCACCGATGCCGGCAAACGCGCTTTGCGTGGCGTTGACCAGCCGGTCGCCGACGTTGGTGGTAGCCACCGAACAGCTGGTGGGAAAACGCGGAATGCCCACCACGCAGTTCTCGCGCAGATGCACGCGAATGCGGCGGAAGGTGCCGGCGTTGTGCGGGATGTCCGGGTCCAGGCAATTGAACACACCGGTCATCACGTTGTTGATGGCGCAGGCTTCGGATTCGTTCAAGCCGCAGGGCAGACAGTCCGGGTTGTCGCGCAGGTCGATGTCGATCATCGCCGCCTCGGGATCGATCGACAGCGCCACCTTCAGCGGAATGCCGTTCGGCACCACGCCGGGAATGGGATCGTGACAGGTGGTGTTCTCGAGCTTGCCGGCCGGCAGGCGCTTGATCTCCTGCACGATGCGCCGCTCGGAATAATCAAACCAGGCGGTGATGAAGTCTTTCAGCGAGGCCGCGCCGTACTGCGCGGCCAGCGCCTTCAGGCGCCGCTCGCCGATGCGCGCCGCGCCGATGGCCGCGAGGTAGTCGCCGTACCACTGGTCGGGTACGCGGATCCGGCGCCGGCACATGCGGATGATGTCATCGCAGTTCTGATAGTCGCGCTGGATGCGCACGCAGGGAAAAATCAGCGCGCCTTCTTCGTAAATGTCGCGTGCCGCCGCGTGGTAGGTGGTCGGGATGCTGTTGCCGATGTCCGCCTGATGCGCTTTCGCCACCGCGGTAAACAAATGCTCGCCTTCAAAAAATACCGGCACCAGCAGCGTGTGATCCGCGGGGTGCGTGTTGCCGAGATAGGGGTCGTTGTGCAGGAAGGCGTCGCCCTCGGCCAGATCCGGATGCAGGCTGCTCATGGCCTGTGCCTGCAGATGCGTGCCAAACACATGGACCGGCGCGGCCTCGGCGGTCGCCAGCAGGCGGCCGTCGCCGGTCACGATGCAGCAAGAAAAATCCCGCGACATCGCAATCACCGCGGAGCGCGCGGCGCGCAGCAGGGTGTTGGTCATCTCGCGGACGATGGCGTCCATGCGGTTGCTCAGCACGGCCAGCATGACCGGATCAAATGCGGGGGTGGGTTCACTCATCGGATTACTCCTGCCGTGCCTTCAGCGGTCGTTGAGCGTGCAGCGATAGTGGCCGTGATGGGTCACTTCGGCAGCCGCGCCGGGATAGATAACGAGCGTGGTGGTGGGCTCCTCAATAATCGCCGGGCCCGTGATGGTGTCGCCGGCGATAAGGTCTTCGCCGTAGTAAATCGCCGCCTCCACCGCGCTTGCGCGCAAATCGCCAAACCAGCTGCGGCGCGTGCCGCGTGGGGCGAGCACGGTGGCCCGCGCGCGATCGTCGGTGGCATGCGCGCCGCGCGGCAGCAGCGCGGTCAGCCGCGCCCGCCAGTGAATGCATTCGATCGGGTTGTCCGGATCGCGCACGGCGAACACCCGCTCGTGCTCGGTGTGGAAGTCGTCCATCAAGCCGGCCAGCTCGGCGGGGGTGGCCAGCGTCTCGCCGCGCAAGGGCACTTCCAGTTCCCAGATCTGCCCGGCGTAGCGCGCCTCCACCGCAAACTGCCGGGTGGATTGCGTTAGGCCGCGCGCCGCGAGCAGCCGGGCGAACGCATCGAGTTGCGATTTCAACTCTTCGAGACTCGCGGCAACGCCGGCGTAGTCAAAGTCCCTGCTGCTGGCAAAACGGCTGGCGCTGAACTCACGCACGACGTCCGAGAAATGCGCGCCGCAGGCGCTGAGCGCACCGGCCGTGCGCGGGATCAGCACCTGCCGCATGCCGAGCGATCGGGCAATCGGCAGGATGTTGAGCCCGGCCGCACCACCGCCCGCCACCAGCACCGATTCCGCCGGATTGAAGCCTTCCTTAACGGTAATCTCCTGAATCGCCTTGATCATGTTCTCGTTGGCGACGGTCAGGATCGCGAGCGCGGTGTCTTCCAGCGGC
>JALRCR010000172.1 GCA_023257255.1 Gammaproteobacteria bacterium
GTGGAGGTGGCGCGATGAAAGCCGGCAAGCGCCAGTACCAATGCCAGCAATGCGGCGCAGTGGCCAGCAAGTGGTCGGGCCAGTGCGCGGATTGCGGAGAGTGGAATTGCCTCGTGGAGAGCGTGGCACCCGCCGCGATGCCTTCCACCCGCTTTGCCTCCTACGCGGGCGAGGCGCCGCGAATCGTGCAGTTGTCCGAAGTAAGTGCCCACGAGGAGCCGCGCCTGGCCACCGGACTGGCAGAACTCGACCGCGTGCTGGGAGGCGGCCTCGTGCCTGGGTCGGTGGTGCTCATCGGTGGGGACCCGGGAATTGGCAAATCGACGCTGCTATTGCAGAGCCTCGCGCACTACCAGAGACAGGGCACCGCCACGCTTTACGTAAGCGGCGAGGAATCGGCGGCGCAGATCGCGCTGCGCGCCGATCGGCTGAAAGTGGCGCGCGACGCCATGCGCCTTCTTACCGAAACTGAAATCGAGCGCGTGCTTGCCATCGCTGCGCAGGAAAAGCCCGCGGTGCTCGTCATCGACTCCATCCAGACCGTTTACACCGCAACCTTGCAGTCGGCCCCCGGATCCGTGGCTCAGGTGCGGGAGTGCGCGGCTCAGCTGGTGCGCTTCGCCAAGGCCTCGCAAACCGCGGTCTACCTGGTCGGGCATGTGACCAAGGAAGGCGCGCTGGCCGGGCCGCGTGTGCTGGAGCACATGGTGGATGCGGTGCTGTATTTCGAAGGCGAGCTCAGCGGTCGCTATCGCCTCGTGCGCGCATTCAAGAACCGCTTTGGCGCGGTCAACGAGCTTGGCGTGTTTGCGATGACCGACCGCGGCTTGCGCGAAGTGACCAATCCCTCGGCCATCCTGCTCTCGCGCCACGAACAGCCGGTGGCGGGCAGCGTGGTGATGGTGACCCGCGAGGGCACGCGCCCGATGCTGGTGGAAGTGCAGGCGCTGGTTGATGACAGCGGGCTTGCCAATCCGCGCCGGGTCACGGTGGGGCTGGAACACAACCGGCTGTCCATGCTGCTCGCGGTTCTGCATCGTCACGGCGGCGTCGCGACCGCCGGCTGCGACGTCTTTGCCAACATCGTGGGCGGGGTGCGCGTCACCGAAACCGGCGCCGATCTGGCGGTGGTGATGGCGGTGCTGTCCTCGCTGCGCAACCGCCCGCTGCCGGCCGATCTGGTGGTGTTCGGCGAGATTGGTCTGGCGGGTGAAATTCGTCCGGTGCAGAACGGACCAGAGCGCCTGCGCGAAGCGGCCAAGCACGGCTTTCGGCGCGCCATCGTGCCGAAGGCGAATGCGCCGCGCGACGCGGAGCTGGAACTCATCCCCGTCGCCCGGCTGGAAGAAGCCCTGGCGGCGATCTAGTCGCCCAACTGTTCGTCTTCTGCGCTTTGATGCGGCGGCAATAGCCCGGCCGGCGGAAAAATCCGCGCGCTGCGCACGGTGTGGCCAGCGGCCTGCAGGATTTCGATGGTGTAGTAGCCCAGCCGGAAGCTGGTGCCGGCCTCGGGAATGTTTTCCAGCGCCTCCAGCACCAGACCGTTCAGGGTCTTGGGCCCGCGTTCCGGCAGCGACCAGCCGAAGGCGCGGTTCATTTCGCGTACGTTGGCCGTGCCGTCCACGATGTAGCTGCCGTCGGCCTGCGGATGCACTTCGCGCGAACTGAACTGCGGCACGGTCGTAAACTCGCCAACGATCTGTTCCAGCAAATCGTCCAGCGTCACCAGCCCTTCAATGTCGCCGTATTCATCGACCACCAGCGCCAGCCGCTGGCGGGCCTGCTGGAAGTTCATCAGCTGCGCGTACAGATTGGCGCCCACCGGCACGAAATGCGGGGTGACCAGCAGCGCGGTGACATCGGCCAGCGTGAACTCGCGCGACTGGCGCAGCAGGCGGCTCAGATTGCGCAAATGAAGCACGCCGGCGATGTCGTTCAGGTTGCTGTAGTAGCAGGGCACGCGGGTGTGCCGGCAGGTGGTCAGCTGGTCGACGATGTCCACCCACTCCTGGTCGAGGTCGATGCCGACGATGTCCTGTCGCGGCACCATGATGTCTTCGACCGTCACGTTTTCCAGATCCAGCAGGCCGACCAGCATTTCGCGATGCCGCGCCGGCACCAGAGCGCCGGCGCTCTTCACCGCCGCGCGCAATTCCTCCCGATCCAGCGGATGAGGGCCGACGCCGGCGCCGCCACTGCGCCGGCGCAGCCACTGCCGCGGCCACGTGCTAAGCGGCAGGATCACGGGCTGACAGAGCCAGAGCAGCACGCGGAGCAGGAACGACGCCCGCCAGGCCACGGGCTCTGGCTGCTGCACGGCGTAGGCGCGCGGCAGCACCGCGCCAAAGGTCACCGCCAGCGCGGTCAGCAGCAGGCTGCTCCACCAGAGCGCACCGGTGCCCAGCCATTTCAGGGTGGCCAGCGTCAGCCCCTGGCTTAGCAGCACCAGCGCGAGATAGCGCCAGAAAAGGCCCAGACCGTTAAGACCTTCGGCGTCTTCCTGCAGACGACGCACCCGGCCTGCGGCGGCATTGCCGGCATCGGCCAGCAGTTTGAGGTGGTTGCGATTGAGCGAACGGACCGCGGTTTCCGTCGCCGTAAACCAGGCCGACAGCGCGAGCAGGCCGACGCCCTGGGCGACCAATAGCGCGAGGCTCACTGCGTCGGGACTCATGCGCGGTGCAGGACCAGTTCGAGCACCACTTTGGTCCCGAAGTAGGCCAGCGCCAGCAACGCCCAGCCAGCCGCGACGTATTTCACCCCGTGCCGGCCGCGCCAGCCGTAGCGCCAGCGGCCCACCACCAGCACAGCAAAGACCGTCCAGGCGAGGATCGAAAACACAATCTTGTGCGCCAGATGCTGGCCGTGGATGTCTTCGATATAGAGCGCGCCCAGCCCCAGACTGAGCGTCAGCAGGCCGAAGGCCAGCAGGGTCAGCTGGAACATCACCGTTTCCATCACCGGCAAGGGCGGCAAGAAATGCATGATGGGGTGGTGTTGACGCAGCTTGCGCTCGGCCACTGCCAGCAGCAGCGCCTGCACCGCGGCGATCGCAAAGAGGCTGTAGGCAATAATCGCCAGCGCGATGTGAATGCCAAGTCCGGGTGGCACCGACTGGCGCAGGACTTCGGTGGTGGGCAGCGCCAGATCGAGTCCCAGGGCCAGCGCGGCCAGCGGCATGATGACCACCGCCAGACTTGCCAGCGGGCGCCACAGGAGCAGCAAGAGCAGGAGCGCTGAAATACAGCAGGCCACCAGCGAGGCCGCGTTAATCAGGCTGACATTGAGCCCCGTGGCGGTGAAACTGCTGTGTAGCAGGGCCAGACCGTGGCCCAGCACCGCCAGCCCCAACAGCGCATGGCCGGCACGCTGGCGCGGTGCGCCGTCTGCGTTACGCCATAGCCGAAGGCCGGCGAGCAAGCCGGTGGCGGCCAGATAGGCAAGGATCGCAAGGAGCCCGGCGGCGGAAATCAGCATGAAAGACACACTGCCTGTGAAGAGTCGTCCGCATTGTATAAGCCCCGTTGCCGGGGCAACAGGACAAGCCGCCACCGCGCAGGGCGCTGGCTAATGTCTCGCGTGCTGTTTGCCTGGGAACTGGGGGGTGGACTCGGTCATCTCGTCCGGTATCGCAACCTCATCGACAGCTTGCTGACAGACGGCCATCAGATAAGTTTCTACGCGCGTCATGCCGACCGGGCGTTCGAGGTCTATGACAGCGCGCGGGTCAGCTTGCGGCAGGCGCCACTGGTCGCCCTACCGGCCGAAGCGCCTCTCGCGCGGACCAACAGCTATCCCGAAATCCTGCTCGCCTGCGGCTATCACGCGCCGGCGGCGCTGACCGACTGCGTCACGCAATGGGCGGACATCCTTCGGCAACAGGCGCCCGATGTAGTGGTCGCGGACTACGCGCCGGCGGCGGTGCTGGCGGGCAGGGCGCTTGCGCAGCGCGTCGTGGTGTCGGGTAGCGGTTTTTTTGTGCCGCCCCGCTTGAGTCCGCTACCGCCCGTGCGCTACTGGCTGCCGTCCGACCGGCCGCAACTGGCGCGGCACGAAGCGCAGCTGCTGGCGGCGATGAATCAGGCGCTCGCTGCCCTCGGTGCGCCACCTGCCCCCAGTGTGGCCGATGCGGTACTGGGCGACGCCAGTCTGCTGCTGACGTTCGAGGAGTTTGACCACTGCTACGAGCGCCCCGCCGCCGAATACCTCGGGGCATGGCCGAGCGCGGGTTTCGGCATCGCCCCGCAGTGGCCGGCCACCGGGCGTTACCGGGTGTTTGCCTATCTGGATCGATGGGTCCTGCTGCCGGAGATCCTCGCCGCCTGTGCGGCGGTCGACGCCAGCGTCTGCTTGTATGCGCCGGGCTATACGGCGGCCGAGCTGCCGCCCGCGCTGGCCGGGCGCGTCTGGGTGGCACCCGGCCCTGTGGACCTGCTGCAAGCCGCCCGCGACTGTGACGCCTGCCTCAGCAACGCCAACATCAATTCCATGATGACTTTTCTGCTGGCGGGCAGGCCGCAAGTCGTGGTGCCCAGCACGATGGAGAAATATCTGGTCGGCCGGCGCCTGGAACTGCTGGGGGCGGGGCTTTCTGCGCCACAGCTGGCGCCCGGTGACCTACCGGCAAAGCTGGATGCCGTCCTGCGCCGCCGAGAATTTCGCCGGGCCGCCGAACGGTTTGCAGAGCGTTACGCCGGAACCGATGAGGCCGCCGCGATCGCTACCATCAAGCAACGCTTGGGTCTGGCCGCTACCGGAGAACAAGCCGAAACCTGAGCGCGCATAAGTCAAAATAATGACAAAAAAAGCAGGCCCAACCAGCCAAAAAAATGGCGCCTGCTGCGCTTGCTCCCTGTAATTTGAGCCGCTTAAACTGACAAACACACTAATAGATCGAGAGATGCCTGTGCGTCGAATCATTGCACCCGGCGCGGTCGTGCTGCTGGCCCTGAGTCTGGCCCATCAGCCGGTCGTGTTTGCTCAGGCGGTGCCCACCCCGGGCGCCATCCAGGATCAATTGCGTAAACCCGTCGCGCCCCCGCCCATGGCGAAGCCGGTTACGCCCACCGCACCCGCCAGCCCTGGCGCATCGGTGCCGCCGGGCGGCCGCAAGATTCTGGTCAAAGGCTTCGAGATCAGCGGCAACAGCGCCCTCGGTAGCGACGAACTTCAGCAACTTGTGGCGTCCTCCGCCGGCAAGGAACTCACGCTCGAAGAGATTTATCAGGTCGCCGACAGCATCACCCACTACTACCGCACCAAGGGCTACACGCTGGCCGCCGCCATCGTGCCCCAGCAAAAAGTATCTACCGGCCAAATTCGGCTCGAAGTGATCGAGGGCAAGCTCGGGCAAATTCGCGCCGAAGGTAACCGCCACTATCGCGAAAGTTTTCTGCGCTGGCAGCTGAACCAGCTGAAGTCTGGCGACGTCGTGCGCAACGCGCCGCTCGAGCGCGAAATGCTGTTGCTGAACGACCTGCCGGGCCTGAGCGCCAAGGCGGTGATGCAGCCGGGTGCAGATTTCGGCACCTCGGATCTGGTGCTGCAAACCGAAGAGAAATGGGCCAATGCCAGTCTGGGGCTCAACAACTACGGCCGCGAAAGCATCGGCGAATATCGCCTGCAAGCCGACGCGGCGCTGAACGGTCTGCTGGGCATTGGCGACCGTTTCGACTTCACCGGCCTGTATGCCGAGGGCAATCTGATGCACTACGGCCGCATGGCCTACAGCATGCCAATTTCCCCGTCCGGCACGCGCGCCACGATGTACTACTCGCGCTACGGCTATCACGTCGACACCAAGAAAATTGGCGCCGGCGTGGCCGAACTCGACATCAACGGCGAGGGCGAGAACTTCGGTTTCAACCTGTTGCATCCGGTGTGGCGCAGCGAACGCAATAGCCTCTACCTCGGCGCGGGCTACGACCGCACGGTCACCGTGCAGGAAGAAGAGACGCTGGATAACACCACCAAGTCACATCTCGGCATCGCGCAGTTCACCGCGCTGTTCAACTACCTTGCGCCCGACAACAGCTTCAGCACCGTTGGCGCCACGCTGTCGACCAACTTCCAGGGCACGCCGCTGGTCACCGAGATAGGCGGCGGCTTGGTGCCGGAAAACAATACCGAAGCCGCCAAGCTGCAGGTCGACCTCAGTCACTACCGCGCGGTGTGGCGCGAGCTGGGTCTACTGGCCCGTTTTACCGGCGCCATTTCTGCCGATCCGCTTAGCGATCTGGACCAGTTCCGCCTTGGCGGCCCAACCAGCGTGCGCGCCTATCCGGCGTCTGAAGTGGGCGGCGACGACGGTTTCTTTGCCAGCGCCGAACTGCAGCATCCGTTCCAGTGGCTGCCCGT
The DNA here is from genome assembly GCA_023257255.1 of Gammaproteobacteria bacterium. Lineage (GTDB taxonomy): Bacteria > Pseudomonadota > Gammaproteobacteria. The sequence continues at coordinate 6,358 of JALRCR010000172.1, forward strand.
GCTGAACGACGAACGCGTGAAGGCCTTTGTGGACACCGGCACCGTCTACCGACAGCACAGCGGCCTGCGTGGTTTGAAAGCCTCCGAGTCCTTAAGCGGTGCGGGCATCGGCCTGAGCGCCACGGCGTTCAACCACCTGCTGGTTGATGTGCTGATGGCCCATCCCTTTGGCCAGCAGGAGGCGTCTGATCGGGATGACGGCCTGCGCTTCTGGGTGTCGGTTAACGCGCAGTTCTGATGTTTTCAAGCCGAACGCAACGGAAAGCCGGTGCCATGTTTTACAAGCGTGAACCGCTTCACAGTCTGATTTAAGGCAAGTTGGTAAACAGCAGCCACACCGCATGAGCAAGGGCCGCCGCCGCGGCCGGAAGGAAGCCAAGATGTCTGCCATCAAGCGCCACACCATCAAACCCCTCGCTGCCGCCGTCCGCTATGCACGCTGGCCGCTCGCGTCCTGGGCCAGCCTCGCGCTGCTGCCCGGCGCCGCGTTGGCCGGACCACAGGGCGAGCAGGTCGCCGCCGGTATCGTCAACGTCACCCGGCCAAATGCGCAGACCACGCGCGTGCAGCAGGGCAGCGAAAAGGCCATCGTCAACTGGCATTCGTTCTCGGTAGGCGGTCAGGAATACGTGCAGTTCGTGCAGCCGGGCAGCACCGCGGCCATCCTGAACCGCGTGGTAGGCGGTCAGGAATCGCAGATTCTGGGGCAGATTTCGGCCAACGGCCGGGTGTTTCTGGTTAATCCGCAGGGCGTTTATTTTGGTCCCGGCGCGAAGGTCGACGCCGCCGGCCTCACCGCCAGCACGCTGGACATCGGGGATCAGGACTTCATGGCCGGCCGCTACGTGTTTGCGAAGCAGGCTGGGGCGGGCGACGCCGAAGTGCGCAACGCGGGCGAGATCCGCGCGGACCAGTACGCGGTACTGATTGGTGACCGGGTGGCGAACGAGGGCGTGGTCGAAGCGCGTTTAGGCACCGTGGCGCTGGCGGCGGGCGGCAAGGTATCGCTGCAGCTGGACAACACGGGCCTGGTCAATTTTGCGGTGGACGAAGCCACGCTGGCGGCGCAGGCCGGGGTGGAAAACGCGGGCCAACTGCTGGCCGACGGCGGCCGGGTGCTGATGACGGCCAAGGTGGCTTCTGATTTGGTCTCCACCGCGGTCAACAATGCGGGCGTGGTGCGGGCCACGGGCATCGATGAAGACGACGGCGGGGCGATCGTGCT
>JALRCR010000173.1 GCA_023257255.1 Gammaproteobacteria bacterium
CACCAGAACAAGCAAGGGGGAGAGAGCAATGTATCCAACCAGGTTTGGCGTTTTCCTGCTGCCCAACAACATGCAGGAAGCGATCGACGGGGCGAAGCGCGCGGAGGCAGCAGGGTTCTACTCGGTATCGGTGAACGACCACTTCTACTCGCCGCTGGGTAACCCGCAGACCCCGCAGATGGAATGCTTCACCACGCTTACCGCCATGGCCTGCCACACCACGCGCGTGAAGCTCGCACCGGCCGTGGCCGCCGCCTCGTTCCGCACGCCGCCGCTGCTCGCCAAGATCGCAACCTCGCTGGACCACGCCAGCAACGGCCGCCTCATTCTGGGCCTTGGCGCCGGCTGGCAGGACAAGGAGTACCACACCCACGGCTATCCGTTCCCGTCGACCTCGGTGCGGCTGGAGCAGCTCGATGAGTGCATCCAGATCCTCAAAGCCATGTGGACGCAGGAGGTGCCTGGCTTCAAGGGCAAGCACTTTGAAGTGCGCGAGGCCTACAACAACCCGCGCTCCATCCAGAAGCCGTATCCGCCGATCATGCTGGGCGGTTCGGGCACCAAGCTGCTCAAGATCGCCGCGCGCGAAGCCACCGTGCTGAACATCATTCCGCCGACCGGCAACGGCAAGGACTTTGTGAACGACCCGGTAGCGACCGTGAAGTTTGATACGCCGACGCTGAAAAGCCGCATCGCGCTGCTGCATCAGTTCATGCGTGAAGGCGGACGCGACCCGAGCGAGATGGAACTGGGCGGACTCCTGCTGCTCGGCATGTCGCGCGACAAGAACGACCAGGGCTTGCGCGATATGGCGAAAGGCCTCGGTTTCCCGGACTACGAGACCGCGCAGAGCGCGCCGGTCGCGCTGCTCGGTACGCCAGATGAGGTGAAGCGCGAGATCGCCCATCGCATCAAGGACACCGGCGTGACCTATTTCATCATGGTGGTGGCGAACGAACTGACCAACGAGTTGTTCGTGAAGGAAGTGATGCCGGCGTTTGCGTAAGCACCGGTAAACGACCGCCTCGCCCGCCGGGGGCGGTTATCTGTGTTGGCGGATCAGGAGGGAATCATGGCGCTGCTCGTGCTCGGACTGGTGATATTTCTGGGGATTCACGCCACCAACCTGCTGGCACCCGGCGCGCGCGCGGCAGCGGTGGCGCGACTGGGCGAGGGCGGCTGGAAGGGCGTTTTCAGCCTCGTCTCGCTGGCGGGCTTCGCGCTCATCTGCGTGGGCTACGGGGAGGCGCGCGTCGCACCCGTCGTGCTGTGGACGGCGCCGGGGTGGCTCTACTGGGTGACCGCCGCGCTGATGCTGCCCGCGATGATCCTGCTCGTCGCCGGCAACCTGCCGGGCTCGCGGATCAAACAGCGCGTGGGCCATCCCATGCTGCTGTCGGTCAAGGTCTGGGCGGCGGCGCATCTGCTGGTGAACGGCGGACTGCACGATCTGCTGCTGTTCGGCGGGTTCCTGATTTGGGCGGTGCCTGATTTCATCCGGCTACGGCGTCGTGATCGCGCCAACGGGACGGTCTATGCGACCCGCGGTCCGGCGCGCGACGCGCTGGTGCTTGGCCTTGGGGTGCTGGCCTACGCGCTGTTGCTGGGCGGGCTACACCTATGGCTGCTCGGCGTGCGGCCCCTGCCCGGCTAGGCGGCGTCGCCCGCGGCGAGTTCCTCGGCGCTGACCACCCGGTTGCGACCCTGGTCCTTGGCGAGATAAAGCGCCCGGTCGGCGGCCTTCAGCAATTCGTCCAGCCCGCCGCCGGCGCGCTTGACCCGGGTAAAGCCGACCGACACCGTGACCGGCGTCTGGCGCACCGTGCAGCGCCGCGCCACTTCTTCGCGAAAGGCATCCAGCCGGCGCCGCGCGAAATCTTCGGTGATGCCGCTCAGCACCACGCCAAATTCCTCACCGCCAAGCCGGCCCAGCAAGTCGCCCTCCCGGAAGAAATCCAGCATCGTCCGCGCCAGTTCACGCAGCACGCGGTCGCCTTCGTCGTGGCCGTGGCTGTCGTTGATCTTCTTGAAGTGGTCGACGTCGATCATCGCCACCGCCAGATCCTCGCCCGAGCGCCGGGCGACCGCCACGGCGCGCTGCGCCGAATTGGTGAAGGCGCGGCGGTTGGGCAGGCCGGTGAGTTCATCCATCAAGGCGAGTCGTTGCAGCGACTCGCGCAGCGCGATCGTCGACATGGCGCCGCTCAGGCTTTGCAGCGTGGTCTGAAACTGGGCTGCCACCCGTTCGATTCGGCGGTCTTCATCCCGGCCGTGGGCCATCGATTCAGGCAGCGTGACGCTGACCAATGCGACCACCCGCTCCATGGAAATCAGCGGCGCACATAGCGTGACGTTGGGCGCATCGGCCATCACGTGCCGGCAGGGGATCCCGCTCCCGCCCCGCTGGGTGATATGCGCGCGGCGCATGCGCAGGCCCCAGCAGTCGCGCTCGTCCAGCGTCTTGGGCGGCACGCTATCGCCGAAGCGCTGGGCGGAGGCGTGCAAGCTAAGGTCTTCTTCCGGCGTTAGCGCGGCATAGATGCAGACGTTAGACCGCGGATACATCCGTTCCAGAAAGCGGCTCGAGACTTCCAGCGCTTCTTCGTGCGAGACGCAGCGCTGCAAGAGTTCTACGCATTCGGAGGTCAGCGCGCTGATCGTCTGGTTGCGGTCGAGTTCCTCGATCCGCTGCGCCAGCGCCTGATTCATGCGCTCCTGCTCGTCGAAACGCGCACGCGCCTGCTCCTGATGCAGTCGCTCCGAAATGTCCTGGGCCACGCCGAACAGCCGCACGGCATGGCCGGCCGCGTTTCGCTCGCCGAAGATGCGCACCAGCAAATGACCGGTGCGACCGTCGGCGTAGCGGATCCGGTGCTCGATCTGGCGCGTGAGATCAGGGTCGGTACTGACGCAGATCTCGGCCAGCGCCTCGCGCATGAATTCCACGTCCTCCGGGTGCACGAACCGGTCGGCATAGTCGGTAGACGACATGACATGTCCGCCCAGCGCGGCGGCGGAGGTGCCGAAGATTTTCAGGAAGGCGTCGCTGAAGGTGAAGCGGTCGGTGTCGACGGCATATTCCCAGTGGCCCGCGCGCGCCATTTCCAGCGCCAGCCCCAGCTGCGAGGCGGTGTTGCGCAGGCGCCGGTCGCTTTCCACCTGACTCGTGATGTCGCGCAGGATGCCGGTGAAGCAGGGCTCGCCGTTGAGGCTGACGGGCGCGACGGTAAGTTCCACCCAAATCTGCTGCCCATCCCGCCGCATGGCCCGCATCTGGCGGCTGGTGCCGATGATGTGGGCCTCGCCGGTCTCGCGGAAGCGCCGCAGGTAGCCGTCGTGCGCGTCGCGTTCCGCCGGCGCCATCAGCATCGCGACGTTCCGACCCAGACAGTCCTTGGGCGGGTGGCCAAAAATCCGCAGCACGGCCGCATTGGCAGCCAGGATGATGCCTTCTGCGTTGATGGTGACGATGGCGTCGGGGGTGGTTTCCACCACGGACTCCAGGCGTTGCTCGGCGGCGCGTCGGCGTGCGGCGAGGCTGGTCTGGCGCACCGCCGTTTCAATGAACACGGCCGCCGGTCGCAGGTCCTGCACCAGCGTTTCAGGGTAACCGCCCTGACGATTCGCCAGACCTACCATCGCCACCATGCCGGGCCCTTCGCTACAGGCCAGCCCCAGAAAAGTCCGCAGGGGCGGGTGACCTGACGGCCGTCCGCCGGCCCGCAGATCACGCATCACGTCGTTGGAGACCAGGGTCTCGCCTTTCGTGATCACTTCGCCGAACAGCGTATTGAGGTTGCGGAACACCATGCCCTTGGCCTGATTCTCCTGATACAACCGGCGCGAGGCCTCGTCCCAGGAAATATCCGTGATGGCGTGGGCGCGCAGGAATCGGCCCTGTTCGTCGTCCTCGATGGTGCCGATGAAGCCGTACTCGCTGCCGGTGTGGGTGATCAGCGCCTCGAGGGTAGAGCGCCACCAGCCGGCAGAGTCCCCGCCTTCGCTGATCAAGCGCTGCTGCAAGCCGCTGATCAGGCTTTGCAGGGCGAGGCTGAAGCCGAGTCGCCTGCGCGCGTCGGATTCTTCGGTGACATCGCGCGCCGTGCCGACGAAGTGTCCATCAACCACCATCCCACGCCACGACAGCAGGCGGTACTGGCCGTCGCGCGCGCGGTAGCGATTCTCGAAGGCGGGCAGCATCGTCCGGGAATCCACCAGGTGCTGCAGACCGGCCATCGTCTTCGCAACGTCGTCCGGATGAATGAAGGCGCTGATGGGCTCTGCGCGCAAATCGTCAAGGCGCCAGCCCAGCACGCGCTCCCAGGCGGGGTTAAGCAGGTCGAAATAACCGCGGCCATCGAGGGTCGCGAACAGGTCCTGCGAGAAGTGGAACAACTGCTCATAGCGACGCAGACGCTCGTGCAGGCTGGCGAGGTCGGCGACCCGGACCAGGCGGCATCGCGCGAGCGGTTGGCGCGGATCACCTTCGGGTGGGCCCAGATCGAGCCGCAAAGGCGTCTGCTCGCCGTCGGCGCCCGCAACCACGGCCTCGAAGCCGAGCACCGACTGGCCCGCGGCAAGCGCCGGCACCAAGGCCGCACTGACCGCCTCGGGCTGCTCGAAACAGCGCGCAAAAAGCGGTCCGGGCGTCGCATCGGCGTCTGAGGCCAGCCGCAACAGGGCCCGCGCCTCGCGACTGGTCCAGACGATCCGGCCGGCGGCATCGAGGTGCACCACGGCCTCACCGAGTGCTTCGGCGAATGCCCGCAGCGCCTGCTCCTGTTGCCGGGCCTGCGCCCGCAGTTCGAAGTTTTCCGTCACCAGGCGGGCCACGGCGGACAGGAAGTCCAGTTCTGCAGCGGTGAACTCGCGTGGCGCCTGATCGATCACGCACAGGGTGCCCAGCGTGTGGCCTTTGGCGGTGGTTAGCGGAATGCCGGCATAGGCGCGGATGTGCGGGGCGCCGGCGACCAGCGGGTTATCCGCGAAGCGCGGATCGGCAAGCGTATTGGCGACGACCAGCGTTTGCGCGTCGGCCACCACATGTCCGCAGAAGGACACCGCGCGTGGGGTTTCGCTGGCGTCCAGTCCGTGGCGCGACTTGAACCACTGTCGGTCGCGATCGACCAGCGAGATCAGCGCGGTCGGTACGCCAAGCTGGGTTGCCACGGCCTTGATCAGCGCATCGAGTTCGGGCTCAGGCGGGCTGTCCAGCAGGCCAGCGGCCTCCAGTTCAGCCTGCCGATCTGCCTCGTTGGCCGGAAATGCCGGAGCCTGCATGCTCATACCTCCCTGGACGATGGATTGCCTGCCGTCAGCGGCGAGCCGTAAGTCCGCTGCGGGAGGGTGCTCAGCGTGCCGCTTAGCCGCGCGGGCGTCCATCGGCAGGTTTTTTACAAAAAGCGACGCATTTTCCAAGCCAGCGAGGCCGCCCGCGCGCGAGGCTTCTCTCCACAAGCCGGCGCTGACGCCACCGACACCACAGGAAAAAGAAAGCGATGTCCAAAGCCACCCCCGGGTCCGCGCTGGCCGCCCACTGCACCAGCCTGCACAAACACTGGGACCGATCGGTCGCCCCGGCACATGTCATCAGCAGCGGCGCGACGATTGCGATGACCTGCCCGGACGCGTCCAACGGGCTGCTCAGCGCGTCCTCCACGGCGGCCGACATCGCGACCATCGACTTCTCCCACCTCGATCCGCTCTGCGGGCCGATCTATGTCGAGGGCGCCGCTCCCGGCGACACCCTGGCCGTTGAGGTGCTGGACCTCGCGATGGCGAACTGGGGCTGGACCGGGCTGCTGAACGGTTTTGGCCTGTTGGCGGACGAGTTTACGCAGCCCTACTTTCGCAGCTTTGATCTGACCGGTACTGACATCGATCTCTACGGCGTCAAGTTTCCGCTGCAGCCCATGATGGGCGTGCTGGGTGTGGCGCCCGGCATGCCCGGCGAGTTTCCCTCCATCACGCCGACCTGCGCGGGCGGCAATATCGATGTGCGCTACCTCACCGCCGGCGCCACGATTTACCTGCCGGTGTTCAACGACGGCGCGCTGCTCTCCGGCGGCGACGGCCACGGCCTGCAGGGCGAGGGCGAGATTTCCGGCACCGCCATCGAAGCGCCCATGACCGCGACGCTTAAAGTCAGCCTGCTGAAAGGGCAGGCGCTGCGCGCGCCGGTGCTCGATATTTCCACCCGCCGCTATACCGAAACCGAATACCGCGACTTTCTGGGCATCGGCCCGGACCTCTTTCAGGCCGCGCGCGACGCCACGCGTTTTGCAGTGGACGCGCTTGCCCGTCATCTGCAAATCGAGCCGTTCGAGGCCTACGCCATGCTCGGCATGGTGGGTGAATTGCGGGTGCACGAGATCGTCGACCAGCCCAACTGGATTGTGGGCTGCATGATTCCGCGCCGCCTGTTTCAGCGCCGCCTTTTTCCCGCTTCGCCCTGACCATCCGCTTCGCCCTGCCAAGGAGAATCCCATGAAAAAAAGCCCTTTGCGTCGTGTTCTCTCAGCGCTCGCCCTGACGGGCGCGCTCGCCTTGAACGCTGCCCCACCCGCCGTGTTGGCCGCCGAGCCCGCGCTGAAAGTGGGGGTGCCGGTGTGGGTAGGCTGGATGCCCTGGTGGGTCGCCCAGGAGAAGGGCCTGTTCAAGGCCAATGGACTGGACGTTGAACTGCGGAACTTCGCGGTGCAGGGCGATGCCGTGCTGGCGCTGGCGAGTGGCAAGCTCGACGCGGCCAGCGTCGCCACCAACGATGTGCTCACCGTAAACGCCGACGGCCCCAAAGCCAGCGTGGTGCTGCTGCACGACGAATCGGCCGGCGCTGACATGATGATTTCGCGCGGTATCGACACGCCCGCCGGCCTCAAGGGCCAGCGGATCGCGGTGGAAGTGGGCGGCGTCAGTCACTTTTTTCTCTCCAAGCTGCTGAGCCAGAACGGGCTCAGCGAGTCCGACGTCACCATCGTCAACATGACCGCCGCCGACGCCGGTGCCGCCTTTGTCGCCAAGGCCATTCCGGTGGTGGTGACCTGGGAGCCCTACGGCACGCAGGGCATCAAGTCGGGCGGCAAGCTGCTGCTCTCCAGCAAGGACACCCCGGGCGCGATTGTCGACGTGCTGGGCGTGGGCAATGAGGTGCTGAAGGCGCGGCCGGATGATGTGCGCAAGCTGATCAAGAGCTGGTTTGTCGGCGCCCATCAGGACGAAGCCTTCGCCATCATGGCCAAGGCCTCCGGGGTGTCCACCGCCGAATTCGCCGAGATGTGGAAAGGCGTGCGGATTTTTCCTGCCGCCGACAACGCCGCCGCGCTGGGCGCGGGCGGGACGTTTCACGGCACGGTCGACGCGATGGCGGCCTTTATGGTCAAGCAGAAGCTGCTGGCGGCGCCGGTGGCGGCCGGCAGCATGGTCAGCGATCA
>JALRCR010000174.1 GCA_023257255.1 Gammaproteobacteria bacterium
CACGGCCTACGGCGTGAAGGGCATGCCGACCAGCGTGCTCATTGGCCGCGACGGCACGGTGCTGTTCCAGCACATCGGCTTCACCAAGGAAGGCAGCGCCGCGCTGGAAGACGCCATCGCGACCGCCGTGGGCGCAACGCCATGAGCGCCCGGCGGTGTCTGGGGCTGGTCCTGCTGTGCAGCCTGCTCGCCGCCTGCGGCGGGCTGAAGCCGGTTAGCCCCTGGCAAAAAGGCGTGCTGGCGCGGCCGGAAATGACCTTCGAGACCGATCGGCTGGAAAACGCCTACAACGAACACACCTACTTCAGTAAGGAAGCGGCCTCCGGTGGCGCCGGCGTGGGCGGGGGTGGCTGTGGCTGCAACTGATCGCGATGACGCCAGCGGACGGGCTCTGGGCTGCAGCCTGTTGCTCGCGGCGCTAGGCCTGTCCAGTGTGCCGACGGCGCGCGCCGACACGCCCCCTGAGCGCGCCCAACTCAGCTACAAATACCTCGACTACCTCGATTTTCAGGACGGCTGGGACCGAATCGGCGTGCAGGCGCATGCGCTGTCGGCGGTGCTGCCCATCGCAGGCAAATGGTCGGTCGAAAGCGGTGTGACGGTTGACTCAATCTCTGGCGCCTCGCCGGCCTACCACAGCCAGCGGCTGCGGTCTGCCGAGGTCAAAGACCAGCGCGAAGGGGTGGATTTCAAAGTCTCGCGCTATTTCGCGCGCGGCAGCCTCAGCTTCAGCTTCGCCGATTCGCGCGAGGAGGATTACATCTCCGACGCCTGGTCCGTGTCCGGCTCGCTCAGTACTGAAAGCAAGAACACCACGCTGAACTTCGGCCTCGGTATCACGGCCGATGAAATCAACGTGCCGGCCGTCGGGGTGGTGGAACGCTCGAAGAACATCTACCAGGGCATGCTGGGCCTGACCCAGATCCTCACGCCCCGCGACATCGCCCAGTTAACGCTGACCTACTCCTCCGGCGACGGCTATTTCTCGGACCCTTACAAGCTGCGCGACAAGCGTCCGGACTACAAACGCCAGACCACCGTGCTGGCGCGCTGGAATCATCAATTCGCCGCGACCAAGGGCGCGGCGCGGCTCAGCTATCGGTATTACACGGATACCTTCGACGTCCGCGCCCACACCGCCACGCTGGAGTATGTGCAGCCCCTGCCCCAGGGCTGGACCGTGGCGCCGTTTGTCCGTGCGCACGCGCAGTCCGCCGCCAGCTTTTATCTGGAGGCCGACAACAATCCCTTCCCTAGCTTCGCGCCGCGCGACCAGCTGCAATCGCAGGATCAGCGTCTGTCGGCCTTCGGCGGTGGTTCGCTGGGGGTGAAGCTCAGCAAGTACGTGACCCCTGACGTGCTGGTCGATTTCCGCTACGAGCGCTACGAGCAGCACGCCGACTGGTACCCCTTCGGCAGCCAGAGCAGAGGCATCGATCCCTTCATGGCCGACATCTACCAGGTTGGCGTGAGCTGGTATTTCTAGGCCGACGATGGAAATCCTGCGCAGCGAATTCCGGGCGATGGCGTGCGTGAATGAAATCGTCATTGCCGCCGCCAACGAAGCCGAGGGGCGCCCTGCGCTCCAGGCTGCCGCCGAGGAAGTCCTGCGGATTGAAGCCAAATTCTCGCGTTACCGCGCCGACAGCGTGGTCAGCCAGATCAACGCCGCCGCCGGCACCCGGGTCGGGATTGACGCAGAAACCCGTTCACTGCTGGCCTTCGCCGACACCCTGTACCGCGAAAGCGAAGGGCTGTTTGACGTGACTTCCGGGATCCTGCGCCGGGTCTGGCATTTTGCCGAACCTGCCTTACCCACCGCCGACGAACTGGCGGAAGTCCTGACGCTCGTTGGCTGGTCACGCGTCGAGCACGACGACAGCGGCATCCGCCTGCCGCAGGCCGGGATGGAAATCGACTTCGGCGGCTTCGGCAAGGAATACGCCGCCGACCGCGCCGCGCAGGTGCTGCGCAACCTGGGCGTGCGCCACGGCTACGTGAATCTGGGCGGCGACATCATGGCGCTTGGCCCGCAGCCGGACGACAGCCCCTGGTTGATTGGCATTGCCGATCCCCGCGTGCAGGGCCGGCTCATTGCGACCCTACCCCTCAGCCGCGGTGGGCTTGCAACCAGCGGCGACTACGAGCGCTTTTTTGAACTCGACGGCAAGCGCTACTGCCACATCCTTAACCCACGCACCGGCTGGCCCGTGCAGCACTGGCGCTCGGTCAGCGTGCTGGCGCCGGTCTGCATCGCCGCCGGCGCCTACGCCACCATCGCCATGCTGCAGGGAGCGGCCGCCCCGGCCCTGCTTCAGCGCAAACCTGTCGCCTGCCTTGCGGTTGATCCGCAGGGCGAACTGCTTCAATTCAATGGGGCCAAGCGCCCCCCGGAAGGTGCCCCATGACGACCCATACCCTTTCTAGCGGCAACGATACGATCACGACCAACAGCGACCTGTTTGGCGATGTGACCGGCGGTGCGTCCGGCCTCGATCTGGCAGGTAACACCGTCAACGGCGGCGCGGGAATCGACACTTTCCGCTATCTGGGCAGTTATCCCTCTCAGGAATTCAAACTGACGACGCTCGCCGCTGGCGGTTATGCGCTGGTGGCCACGGTGGGGGGCGCCAGCGGCACTGTAACGCTGAAGAACATCGAAAAACTGCAGTTCACCAACGTCACGCTGAGTCTGGCGCAGACGGCCGGCAAGGACATTCTGAACGGTGACGCCAGCGCCAATTCGCTGGCCGGCGGCGCCGGTGCCGACACCCTGTACGGTCAGGGCGGCAGCGACACGCTGTTCGGCGGTCTGGGCAACGACACCCTGATTGGCGGCGGCGGCAACGACCGCTTCGTGTTCGACACCAAAACCGGCAGTTCGAATATCGACAAACTGACCGACTTCAAGTCCGGCTACGACAAGATCGTGCTGGACGACGACATCTTCAAGGCGCTGAGCGGCAATGCGGCCGGTACGCCGCTGGCCTCGGGTTCGTTAAAAATCGTTGCCAGCGGATCGGCCGCCGGCGACGCCAACGACCATCTCATCTACAACACGACGACCGACAAGCTCTACTACGACGCCGACGGCAACGGCGCCGGCGCGGCGATCCAGATTGCAACCATCACGCTGGCCGGCACCGCGCACCCCACGGCCAAGGACTTCCTGATTATTGCCTGAGCCCCGGCGCCTAAGACCGAGCGCCGTGCCGCGCGATGAACCGGCTGGCCACATGATTGGCCCAGGCCGCGATGGTCATCGACGGCGGCCCGCCGGGCGAACGCGGTAGCGCTGCCGCATCGGTAACGTACAGCCCGGGGTGATCGAAGACTTCGCCGTTGGCGTCAACCACGCCCTCGGCAATCGTCTCGCCGAGACAGGCGCCGCCCAGCGGATGCACGGTAATCGGCGTTTTGGGCGCGTAAATCCGGTGCCCGCTACGCCGCGAGATGGCATCGAAGGTAGCGCGCAGGCGGGCAAAAATCGGGCTTTTCTCCGGGTCATAGCAGACCTTGAGGCGCCCTTTCGCAAACGTCACCTCGCCGTTCAGGGTGTCTTCGCCCAGGCCCGCAATCATGTAGGCCCGCTTCATGCGGTTCTTCACCCAGCGCGGCAAGGGATAGCGGTCCACCGACGGCAGCCCGCCGCCGCCAATCATGGGCGAATGCCGGTCGCCTTTCAGTCGCACGCCGCCGGTGGTGGGCAGCCCGGTCGACTGATCCACGTTCGGGTCGTTGAAATCCCAGTAGCCAAAGTAGTCGCCGTTGGTGCCAAAGCGGCGACCGAGTTGCGGCATGCCCGTGAGGCCCGCTTCGGCCCGGCTGCGCAGCAGGATGCGCAGCGTGTTAAGCGTGCCCGCCGCCAGCACCACGTGCTGTGCCAGCATCGCCGTCCGCTCCCCGGTGGCATGGTTGAGCCAGGTAATGCGATAGCGCGCCTGCGCGTTGCCCGCGACCGGCGCAATGGTTTCCACTTCAGCCAGCGCCCGCACCTTCAGCCCGCTTTTCAGCGCCGGCGCCAGATACACCACGTCGAGTGTGGTCTTGCCGCCGCCGGGCGAGCCCAAAAAACCGTCTTCGTTTGCCTTGTAGTCGACCTCCATCCGGGCCACGCCGTTGGCATCCACCACTTCGCGCGGATGGTCCGGATCTTCCGGCAACAAATAGCCGATGCGCGGATCGGGCGGCGGCGCTGCCGGTTCCAGCGCCGGCGTGTTCTTGAAGCGCACGCTGGAGGAGTTGGGAATGCGATGGTCGGCCATCGGCGTCACCGACCCCATGCGCGTCAGCACGGCCTCGTAGTGGGCCGACATGCTGGCGTCGGACACGCCGCTGGCGTGCCCTTCCCAGAAGTTTTCCGCCAGCGGCCGGATGTTGACCGCGGAATACACATGACTGCCGCCGCCCACGCCCGAGGAGCAGGCGATGGTCGCACCGTCGCCGAAAAAGAGTTCAAACAAGCCGTGTTTGCTGAGCCCGATGCGCCCGCCGGGCAGGCGATTGCTGCCGATGCCGCGCAACAGGCGCGTGAACAACTGCCCCCCGCGCGGCAGCGGCGAGCGCTGCGTAATGCCCATGGAACGAACCGGCACGGTATCGCGCCAGGGCCCGCGTTCGAGCAGCGTGACCCCAAGGCCCGCCTCCGCCAGCCGGGCCGCAACGACCGAGCCGCCAAAGCCGCTGCCGATGACGACGATGTCGCTGTGTTCTTCGCGCATCGCGCTACTCCTTACTGCTGCCTGTGAGCGTGGACGCGCGCTGGCGCCGGGAATGCCGCACGGGGCGACGCCTGCATTGAATAACGAAACCCCAGCATGGGCAATGAAATCAGCCCTATCACTGCGCGGGGTCACGGTCTCTATAATCCGCCGCATGGTCTCCTCCCTTCGCCTCAACAAGTTCATTGCCGACTCAGGCCTATGCTCGCGACGCGAAGCCGATGCCCTCATTACCGCCGGCCAGGTGCGGGTGAACGGGGCGGTAGCGGGCCTCGGCACTGCGGTCAACGAAGGCGATGAAGTGCTCGTCAAAGGCCGGCGCATCAACACCCGGCGCAAGCAGGTCTACATCGCGCTCCACAAGCCAGTGGGTGTGACCTGCACCACCGACCGGCGCGACCCCACCAATATCATCGACTTCATTCGCCACCCGTCGCGCATCTTTCCGATTGGCCGGCTCGACAAGGATTCGGAAGGGCTCATTCTGCTGACCACGCACGGCGACATCGTTAACGAGATCCTGCGGGTCGAGCACCACCACGAGAAAGAATATGAAGTCACCGTGGATCGCCCGGTCACGCCGGAGTTCATCAGCGGCATGGCCGCCGGCGTGCCCATTCTTGGCACGCGCACGCGGCCCTGCGAGGTGTTCAAGACCGACCGCCAGCGGTTCCGGATCGTCCTCACCCAGGGCCTCAACCGGCAGATCCGGCGCATGTGTGAACACTTCGGGTTTGAAGTGCAGCGCCTGCGCCGGGTGCGCATCATCAACATCAAGCTGGGCACCTTGAAGCCCGGCCACTGGCGCGACCTCAGCGCCGAGGAACTGGCCGGCCTCTTGCCCCAGCGCCAACTTGCCGCCGCACCGCAGGCGCGCCCGTCGCGACGCCGTTAGAATCGCGGCCTGCCCGCCCACCAACTGAAGGATTGCGCCGTGACCGATGCCTCGCCCGTGCTGTTTGAAGAACGTCCTCTCACCAACGGGCGCTACCTTGGCGTGGCGCGGCTGAACGCCGAGAAGTCGCTGAACTCGCTGACGCTGTCGATGATCGATTTGCTGTGGCCGCAGCTACAGGCCTGGGCCAGCGACCCGCGGATCGCGCTGGTGCTGCTGGAAGGTGCCGGCGAGCGCGCCTTCTGCGCCGGCGCCGACCTGACCGAACTCCACGCCGCCTGCCTTGCGCACCACGCCAGCGACGCCCGCGACGACATCACCGCCAACCGCTATGCGCTGGACTTCTTCTCGCGCGAATATCGCCTCGACTATTTCCTGCATCACTATCCCAAGCCGCTGCTGTGCTGGGGTCACGGGGTGGTGATGGGCGGCGGCATGGGGCTGATGGCCGGCTGCAGCCACCGTGTGGTGACCGACCGGCTACGCCTCGCGATGCCAGAAATCAACATCGGCCTCTTTCCGGACGTCGGCGGCAGCTGGTTCCTGCAGCGCATGCCGGGACGGGCCGGACTGTTCCTCGCGCTGACCGGCGCGCCGCTCGACGCGAGCGACGCGCTGTTCGCCGGCCTGGCCGACGTCGAGATTGCGCACGCCGACAAGCCCGCCGTACTGGCCGCTATCGAAGCCACGCACTGGAGCCACGAGGCGCTGGCCAACGGCGCGCTGCTGGACAATCTGCTGGCGCGCTTCGCCCGCCACAGCGCGCCCGGACCGCTCGCCACGGCGCTGGAGACGATCAACGCCGCCTGCGCCGGTCCCGAAGTCGGCGCGATCGTAGCCGGCATCGCCGGTCTTGCCGGGCGCGACGAGTGGTTTGCGCGGGCGGCGGCGACGCTTGCCGCCGGCAGCCCGACAACTGCCGTGCTGTCGATCGCCCTGCAGCAGCAGCTGGCCAAGGCCTCGCTGGCGGATGTCTTCCGCGCCGAGCTGGTCGCCGCGCTTACCTGCGCCGCGCGGCCAGACCTTGCCGAAGGGATTCGCGCGCTGCTCGTCGACAAAGACCGTAACCCGCGCTGGCAGCCGAACTCGGTCGCCGCAGTCACGCCCGCGTGGATAGACGGCTTCCTCCACAGTCCCTGGTCCGCAGCAGCGCATCCGCTGGCGGATCTGGGGGCCTGAGCGCGCGTCTAATCGCATCGGGCGCGGGCGATAAGCGGCGACCAGGTATCGACGTTCCAGCAGGCGCTACAAGCCGAAGTCATCGCCCGCAATCGCTAGTCCGACGCGCTTGTGCCTCGGTCATCGCGAACAGGACAACGGACAAGCTTCCGCGAGCCACGCGGTAGGCGCGGAGGCTCTCAACACCCGACAGCGGCGGACGCTCGCGCATGCCGGCATTTTCTTGCTGCGCTGCGCCTTCCTGACGCGAATCGGGTGAGCAACCCGCGCTAGTCGAAGGGCGCCTTCCTGTCGGACGCCGCGCGAAGACATCCGCTCGCTATCCTGACTTTGATCGGGGAATCGAACTCTGTCATGTTCACCGTCTGTTCCGGCAGCAAAGGCCGTTCTTTGCGCTAGCACGCGAGCGTCAACGGAACCGCAAGCAGCCATTCCAAACTGCCCCCGCGGCAAGGCCAGACGATGCCCGAGTACAGACGTTTACCGACCAGATTGCGGCCCGCGCCGCCTTGCCCCGAGGAGACCTTTCATCCATGAGCAATTTCCTGTTTCCACGGCCTGAAGATCCGACCCCGCGGCAAGCCCGTGAGCCGGTGGAAGGCAGCTGCGCCGAATGCGGCGCCGAAC
>JALRCR010000175.1 GCA_023257255.1 Gammaproteobacteria bacterium
ACGGGCCCGAAACACTGACCCGCATCGAAGAGATCAAGCTGCTCATCCCGGGCGACACCAAAGCCGCCGACCGCCAGCTCGATCTGAACGCACGGGCCGCGCTCGGCGGGCGTGGCTCGCTGGGCCGCGGCACCCGCCTCACGCTGGTCTCCACTGCGCTGAAAGAGTCCAACCAGAAGGTCGAAGTGGAAGTGGAACGCCACACCCTGCTGACCGAGGGGCCGCACAAAGGCATGCATGTCGCGGTGCTGGACGTCATGCTGGGCACGTTGGAAGAGCACGAGCCGCGCAAGCAGACCCGCATTCCCTGTCACTGCCCGGCCGAGGTCACGCGCGACGACAGCGAGCAGCTGTGGGCGGCCACGGTGCTCGACTATTCCGAGTCGTCCATGCGTCTGCGGCTCGATCACGACGACGCCAAATGGCCGCGCTTCGACAAAGGCCGGCTGGCCAACATCCGCTTCAGCCCGGCCCCCGATAAACCGCCGTTGATGCTGCGCTGTACCTGCCTCAAGGCGCGCGACCGGGAAGCCATCTTCCGCATGGATTACATCGTGCGCGCGGCGGGCATCATGCCGTTCGAGACGGTGGACGCCCTCGAGATCAAAATTGACCTGATGAAGGTCGCCGAGGGCGCGACCTAGGCGCTCAGGCCGTCGCTGCCTCGCCGCCCGGCCAGCCAATGCAGGCCTGATGCGCACGGAAGTTGCGCAGCCACCACGCCCAGTCCTCCGGCACCAGTGAGAACGGGTCGGCATGCCCCAGCTCACGCGCGGCCCACACCGGCCAGTGCGGATTCGACAGCGCCGGGCGCCCCAGCATGACGAGGTCGATCAGTTCCTCGCGGACCACCCGGTCGGCCACCTGCGGCAGGCCGAGATTCCAGCTGGTCGCCACCGGAATGCCGACTTCGCGACGCAGGCGCGAGGCGCGTTCCAGCATGAAGCCCAGTTCATCGAAGGGCTTGGCCGACATCTCGTCGGTGTTGATACCCAGACTTAAATCGGCCAAATCGAGCCCGTGGTCTTTCATCATGCCGACCGCGGTGACGGCGTCGTCGAACTGCGTGCCGCGCGGGTTGAGGTCGTCGCTGCCGAGACGCATGGTCAGCGGCAGGCGCTCTGGCCACACCTGACGCACGGCGTCGATCGCCTCCAGATGAAAGCGCGCGCGATTGGCCACCGAGCCGCCGTATTCATCGCTGCGCTGGTTGGCCAGCGGCGAGAAAAAGCTCGCCCCCAGATAGCCGTGCGCAAAATGCAGCTCCAGCCACTCGAAGCCGGCGTCCAGCGCGCGACGCGCGGCGTCGGCGTAGCGCTGGTGCAGGGTTTTGATTTCGTCGCGGCTCAGTTCGTGGACGGGATATTTGTACTTGCCGCCGTAGGGAATGGCCGATGGCCCCGAGACCAGCCAGCCCTGCGGATGGTCCGGACGGCGAGCTGCGCGCCGCCTTCCCACGGCCGGGTTTCGCTGCCTTTGCGGCCCGTGTGGCCCAGCTGTATCGCCGGCACCGCGCCCATGTCCTTGATGAGCGCGTTGATCCGCGCCAGCCCTTCGATTTGCGCATCGTCGTAAATGCCGCCGCAGCTCACGCTGGTGCGGCCTTCCGGCACGATCGCCAGCTGTTCGCCAAACACCAGCCCAAAGCCGCCGGCGGCGCGCGAGCCGAGCAGCATGAGGTGAAAGTCGTTCATCAGGCCGTCGGTGGAGCGGTACATCGTCATGGGTGACATGGCGATGCGGTTGCGCAGGGTCACGCCTTTCAGCGTGTAGGGGCTGAATAAATCGGGCATGGTCTCGACTCTCCGGTCAGATCAGGGCATGACCGTAGGATCGTGAAACTTGTCGGGCGGCGCAACCGTTACGGCGCGGGCGACGCCGCGGGCGGGCCTTTTTGCGGCCGGCCCGGCGGCAGGCGCCCGTCGGCACGGGCGCGGAGATAGCGATAAAGATTGTCGCGGTTCGCCATGACGTCGGACTTGGCGCGCCAGGCCGGCATCACGCCGACATGCCCGGTATAGCCGTTTTCCACCACCAGCAGAAAACGCGCGTAGTCCACGCGCTGATTCAGGCGGTCGAGCAGATTAGGCGCGAAGGTCGAGCCCAGCCCGCTGCCGCCGTGGCAGACCTGGCAGTTGAGCGCAAAGCTGCGCCAGCCCACAAAGGTGTCGGCATCGACCACACAGGTCTCGGCGGCTCGTGCCTCCGGCGGACACTGCACGCTGGCCTGCGGATCGCCCGCGGCCTGCGCCATCCGCATGGCAAGCATCAGGACGAGCGCGAGACCAGAGAGCCGCGGCGCTCGGCAAAAAAGGGGCATGGCGGTGAACTCCTCGGGGCTGCGTGGGATAAACACGCTAGCCCGTGAGTCGCCCCGCAAGACTGCGCCACGTCAGGCGGGGCGCAGATGCTCGGGCACCTAGAAGTCGTGGTGGTAGCTCAGTTCCACAATTTCCCCGCCCGCTTCCAGCTTGACCGGCGCGCCGAACAGCACGCTGCGCGTCGTTCGCAGTTCGTTGGCGAAGCCGTGCATGAATCCCAGCGAGAACGCCCGCCCGGTGGTCCACTCGTAGGTCACCCCGCCGGTGACTTTCTGCGCCATCACCGACGGGGTCGGGATGTTGAACAGCACCGCGTCGGTCGTGATTTGGTTGATGTTTTGCGAATAGCCCACGCGCCATTGCAGGCGCGGGCTCTGCTGCCACAACAGCCCAACGCGGTACACGTCCTGATTGCGCCAGCCGAAACCAATGCCTTTGCTGCCGCCAAAACGCCGCTCCTTGCTGATATTGCCCAGAAACTCCGCTGCCGTCGGCGCCGGGTTACCCAGCGCGCCCACATCGGCAAAGAAAATTTTCTGGTAGTCGAAAGCCAGCGTCAGTGAGGGCACAAGCCGCAGGGCAAGCCCGACGGTGAAGTGCGCCGGCACGTCAAAGCCGCCGTCCTCGGCAAACAGGCCGTTGTACTTGACCGATTTCTCCATGTAGATGGGCGAGGAGCCTGAGACGCCAAGGCGCAGCGTCGGCAGCACTGTCCAGATGGCACCGGCCCGCACGCCGCCGCCGAAAAGATACTCGGATCCGCGATCGCTCAGGCTGTCGGGTGCGTTAGACAGCCCCGCGAAGGATCCGAAGCCGTAGGCCTTGAAGCGCTGCAGCTGGATCAGCGGGCCAATGCCAAGCGCCACCGGGCCAAACGTGTTCGACAGGCTGGGCGCCATCACGAACTGCCCGAAGTCGACGCCCAGTTTGTCCACCTGCACGGTCGAGCCGCGCACCGCGCCGGTGATCCGCCCGATCGACTCGTCGTAGAGCGCGCGGTCGTAGGTGCTGTTCAGGCCGCCGTTGGCGTAGAGCGTCACGCCCAGCGTGGCGCCGCTGGCGAGCCGCCGGGTGTAGCCCATGGTCGGCACGGCAAAAATCTCGCGCCGTGAAGACTCGGCAACCTCACGATCGCAGGCACCGATCCCGCGGCAGTCGATCTCCGCGCCCCGGATGGGATGCATCACGCCAATCCCGATATCAAAGCCCGGCGCGACCAGCGCCATGCCGGCCGGATTGAGCGCCCCGACCACCCGGTCCTGCGGCAGGGCCACGCCAGCGCCCGCCATGCCCAACTGCTTCGCGCCGTAGCCGAGCAGGAAGTAACCGTTGATCGCAAACGCCGCAGGGCTTAACAGCAGGGCGCAGAGGCCCGCCGAGAGGCGCGGACGTACCGCGCGAAGCAGAGACAACATGAGCAGAAAGTCCTTGGTAGCTGAGAGAGAAATCGGCGCGCGCGGGCCTTAAGGATCGCCGCTGGGGAAGTTGTGGCCGGCCAGCACGCTGCGATGGAGCGCGGCATAGCCCGGCACGAAAGAATCGAGATGCGGGGCCGCCAGCCGGTGCGCCGCGGGCAGCTGATGCCAGGGCACCGCCGGCCAGGCGTGATGCTCGGCGTGGTAGTTCATATTCCACAGCCAGAAGCGCACAAACGGGTTGCTGGCCACGCTGCGGGTGCGGCCGAGGATGCTGCCGGTGTGCGGCAGGCCGGTGTGTTCGGCCATCACCCACAGCGCCTGAAAGCTGTGCGTCAACCAGGCCGCCACCCACCACCAGAGGCCACCGGGCACCAAGAGCGCGGTGACGAGCAGAAAGCTGCCCCAGATCGCGATAAACACCCGGCACTCGAAGACGAGGCGCGCAGGATCGTCGACCCGCCTCGACCAGGGCGCGAAGCGCGTCCATTCGTCCCGCGGCTTGAACGCAAACCCGACGAGCGGCAGCAGCTTCAGCAGGATGAGGCCATAGCCGCTGGCCGCCAGCAGCCAGTGCTGCGGCCGGTCCGGCCAGTGCGCATAGGCTGGATTGGTGAGCTCCGGATCTTTCTCCGGATCCTGCGTATGCCGGTGGTGTTCGTAGTGAAAAGTCCGATACAAAAGCGGCGTCATGCCAAATGGAATGCCGGTCAGCCAGGCGCCCAGCTGGTTGCCGCGCAGCGTGCGAAACGCCGTGCGGTGGGTGCATTCGTGGAACGGCGCAAAAATCCCGCTCCACACCCAGGCCAGCGCGATCGACAGGGGCAGGGCCAGCCAGAAGTGGGTGGCGTGCTGGGTTAGCGCGACGCCCAGCCCGAGGAACGCGCCCAGATGCAGCGCGAGCCGCAGCACCGACGGCCAGGTGCGCCGCCGCAGCAGCGGCTGCAGCTGCGCGGGGCTCAGCAGGCTGCGCGTCTCGAATTGCTCATCCATTAGCGTTGCCTCGCGCGGGTTCAGGCCACGGCGTTCTGCATCAGCCCACCGTCAAACAGAAACCCCGGATAGCCCTCGGCGGCTTCGCCGTTGAACCAGCGCCGGTACTCCGCCATGCCACCAAGGTAAATCAGGCCCTTGTGCGACTTGCCGGCGATATTGGCGCCCACGTACCAGCTGTTGACGGTGGGGAAGAGCGTGGCCTGCAACGCCCGTTCGCATTCATCGCCCCAGGCGTCTTCCGCTTCCGGCCGGGCTTCGATGCTGCGCCGGCCGCTGCCTGCGATCTGCTGAATGCAGTCACCCACCCAGTTGATCTGCTCTTCGGCCACAAAAATGGGCTGAAACACCACCGACGGACTGCCCGCCGCATCGATAACGAAGAAATTGGGGAAGCCGGCGCACATCAGGCCCAGATAGGTGCGCGCGCGCTCGGCCCAGTGATCGGTCAGCAGGCGCCCGCCGCGACCTTCCACATGCATGCGGGTCAGGGCGCCGGTCATGGCATCGTAGCCGGTGGCCAGCACCAGCGCGTCGCACTCGTAGTGCTGACCGTTGGCCTGCACCCCGGTCGCGGTGATGGTCTCGATCGGGCGCTTGCTGATGTCGACTAGCGCGACGTTGTCGCGGTTATAGGCCTCGTAGTAGTTGGTGTCGGCAATCAGCCGCTTCATCAAAATCGGATAGTCCGGCGTGAGCAGCGCGGCCGTCGCCGGGTCGTTCACCCGCGCGCGAATTTTTTCGCGGATGAACTCGGCCAGCGTGTCGTTCGCTTCGCGGTTCACGTAGACGTCCGGATAGACGTTGTAGAACGCGAGGCCGCCGTTTTGCCAGCGGTCCTCATACAGCGCGCGGCGTTCCTCGGGGGAGGTGTCCAAGGCCATGGTGGTGGTCAGCCCCGAGGCCTCGTAGTGCATGGCAACCCAGCCGCCGAAGGATTCATAGCGTTCCTTGCGCCGCCATTCGGCGTAGTCCGCCTTCACTTTCTGCTGGTATTCGGCCGGCATCGGGTGATTGCGCAAGGGCACGGCGTAAGCCGGGGTGCGCTGAAAGACGGTGAGATGGCTGGCCTGTTCGGCAATCAGCGGAATGGCCTGCACGGCGGACGATCCGGTGCCAATGACGCCCACCCGCTTGCCGCTGAAATCGACCGGTTCTTTCGGCCACAGGCCCGTGTGGTAGACCTCGCCCTTGAACTGTTCGAGCCCCTTAATCTCGGGCTTGTTGGGCGCCGAGAGCAGGCCCGTCGTCATGACGCAGTACTGCGCGCGGTGCGTTTGCCCGTCGCTGGTGCTGACAACCCACTCGGCGGCATCTTCATCGAAGCGTGCGCCGCTGACGCGGGTGTTGAACTGCATGTGGCGGCGCAGATCGAAGCGGTCGGTCACAAACTCGAAGTAGCGCGAGAGTTCGGCCTGGCCGGCGTAGCGCTCGCTCCACGACCACTCCTGCTGCAGCTCGTCGGAGAAGGCGTAGGAGTACTCCATGCTTTCGATATCGACGCGCGCGCCCGGATAGCGGTTCCAGTACCAGGTGCCGCCAACGCTGCTGCCGGCTTCGAAAAGCTTGATCGACAGGCCAAGCCGCTGCAGGTGATAAACGGCATAGATGCCGGCCATTCCCGCGCCCACGATGATCGCGTCGTAACGCTGCTGCATAAGTCTCTCCCCGCTGCGCCCCGCGGTGTCGATGCGGGGCTCGTTGTAGTCCGGTGCCCGTTTTGGGCGGTTCGCAAGACTACGCCACAGGGTGGGGATTGCGTCATACCCCGAGTGAAGGAAAAGACGCTGAACGACGCAAGACAAGGGCGGGCGACCGGCGCACCTGCGGGTCGGCATCCTGCCGTGAGCGTGGCTCACCGCAGGCCGCCGGTCACCGCCCTTGAAACTTGTTACAGGCGGCTAGAACAGGGCGGCCAGTTCGGTTTCCGCCCGGCGCCGGTTGCTGCGCGGGGCCTCGCGCATTGCCTGACGCAGCAGGCGCGCCGCATGCCGCTCCAGACTCGCCCCGATGAACTTGCCTTCCAGCCAGTTAAGCAGCAGCGCCCAGGCGGCGACGTGCTCGAAACCAAGCGCCTGCAGACGTCCGATGGCCTCACCGAAGGGCTGGGCCTCCGGGCGCAGGATGAGGCGGGCGACCAGCGTCGCCAGATCCGGCATGGCCGGCGCGAACTGGTTGAAGCAGGTGAAGAGGGCTGCGACGGCGGCATGCTCCACCGACGCAGGTAAGACCGCATGAAGCCGGGGCGCGGCATCCCTTGGCGACGGTCGGGCCGCACGCATCGGCTCACAAGCCATCGGTTGCTCGTAACTCGCCTCATGGACCATAAATCTAGCGACGCTGTGCTGTAGCGGCGGCAGCACATCCCGCACCGTTCCCATCCCAAACTGTCCCGCCGCCTGCATCTGCGCGATCTGCTGCAGCGTGGGCAAACCGTCTGCCTTCTCGCCGGCCGCACGCTCGTAGACCAGAAACAGCGTCGTGTGCGCGCTGACCAGCTGATAGTTGAGCGCGAGCGCGGTCGCCGCCCGCGCGTCTTCGCACAGCGCCAGCTGCCGCGCGCCGCAGAGCCGGCGCAAGCTGTCGCCGGCGGGCTGGGTTGTTGCCTCCGCCGCGCAGTCCACCGGTTGGCCGCCACTGACCCAGCGCAAACGCGGCGCGACCAGCGGCGGCTGCCGGAACAGCGC
>JALRCR010000176.1 GCA_023257255.1 Gammaproteobacteria bacterium
CGCAGCAGCGGCAAGCTGATTTCGGCGGAGAAAATTGCCCAGGCGACCTGGGCCGAGCGGATCGATCTGAAAACCGGTCGGCCGGTGGAAGCCAAGGGCGCGCGCTACGAGGACGGCGAGGAGCTGATTTATCCCAGCGCTTTCGGCGTACACAACTGGCACGCAATGTCGTTCAACCCGGGCACCGGGCTGGCTTATATCCCGATCATCGACGTGCCCGCGACCTTCACCGACAAGGGCGTCAAGTACAAGCAATGGAACTCGCCCAGCTTCCAGTTCGACCCCGGGCTCGATCTGCTACGCGACGACCTGCCGCTCAAAATCGACGCCGCCGCGCTGATCGCCTGGGATCCGGTCACTCAGAAAAAGGTCTGGGAACAAAAACTGCCCGGGGTATGGAACCCCGGCACCCTGACCACCGCCGGCAATCTGGTGTTTGAAGGCCGCACCGACGGCAAGCTGCTGGCCTATCGCGCCACCGACGGCATTCCGCTGTGGAGCACCGATGTGGGCCTGGGGGTGTCAGCGCCCCCGATTACCTATGAGGTCGACGGCAAACAGTATGTGGCGCTGCTGACGGGCTGGGGCGGGGCGGGCGTCTCCATGGCGGGCGCCATTACCGCGCAGCACGGCTGGGCCTACGGCATGCATCCGCGCCGGCTCATTGTGTACGCGCTGGACGGCGCGCAAAAACTGCCCAAGGCCCCGCCGCCGCAGTTTGCGCAGGCGCTGACGCAGGACGACTTCAAGGTCGATGAAATGCAGGCCGAAACCGGCAGCCACCTGTTCCTCAAGAACTGCGTGACCTGCCACGGCGGTGGCGCGGTGTCTGGCGGCTATGCGCCTGATCTGCGCGCCTCGCAGGCCTTGCTGTACGACGAAGCCTTTAAGGAAATCGTGGTCACCGGCAGCCGTGTGCAGCAGGGCATGCCGCGCTTCCATGAGTTGACCGATGCGGATCTGAAAGCCATGCAGCACTACATCCGGCGGCAGGCGCGCAAGGCGACCGTCGCGGCGCAGTTGGGCAAGTAAAGTCAGTGAGCCTGTCGGCGGCCACTGTGCCGCCGACAGCGGCGGGCTAGCCGCCTGCGATACCCACCATGAAAAACACGGTCTCGCCATCGGCGAGGCCGTCTTCCAGATACATGCGGGTGCCTTTGGAATTGAGATACAGGGTGCCGCGGGAGTTCAGAGACTTCGAGTCTTCGTCCATCAGCAGCGCCGTCATCGCCGGGCCGTATTTGCCGGTAATGGCGGTGGCCAGCGCGGCCATGCTGGGTTCGGCAATCTCGAAGCTTTCTTTCTCTACCCGCGTGATTTCACGGAAACGGCTCTGGTACTGGGCGTGAACGGTGATCATCGTTACGCCCGCACCAGCGCGCCGTCGGCTGCCAGCACCTCGGCCACATCGTCCATGCCGAGCGACTTCAGCCGTGATTCGGTCTGCAGGCTGGTGCGGCGATCCCAGCCGCGCCACTCGTAGTACTCGTCGAGCACCGTCTCGAACATGTCGGCGGCGACCTTGCCGGGGTACATGCCTTCCGGGCAGGGCTCGAACATCCAGCGTTCGCAGATGGTGTCGTGCTCACGGCGCAGGCCGAGGCGTGAGTTGAACGCCTTTTCCAGATTGCAGATGCGCTCGCCGTCGCGCATCAGTTCTTCCGGCGTGCGGTCGATGCCGGTGACTTCGGCGAACGCGCGGCCGTAGTAGTCCTCCGGCGTGTAGCCGCCCGGATCGAGCATCCAGTGGAAGAGACAGACGCCGTAGGAATTGAGCAGCGCGACCTGGTTTTCGACCACCGCGGTGCAGGCGCCTTTGAGCACCGGCGTGCTGAGATCCGCGGCTTCCAGACGACCGAAATACTTCATCGACAGATCCCGCCGCTGGAATTTTTCGATGAGACCAATGCCCTTCAGGTGGTCGGCACCGCGCGAGGCGACCGCCATATTGTTCATCCAGGTCGGGAAGGGACGCATTTCTTCGGTGAAGCTCGCGCCGCCCTTGCCGTAGGTGGCGTACTTCATGAAGTTTTCGCCGCGGAACTCCGAGTAACGCAGCGCGCCGTAGTAGGGACCGTCGTGGAAGAACTTTCCGAAGCGGTTGCGCTGAAAGACCATGTCTTTCATCAGTTCTTCCACATCTTCCATGCAGCCCCACTCGAGGCTCTGGTTGTCGCGGTCGAAGAGTTCCGCCTTCTGGCGCGCCGACAGCAGCCCGTGCTGCTCCAGCTCCATGATGAAGCTGATGGAGGTGGAGAGATCCTGATTGTCGATGCCGTAGTCGTTGGTGACTTTGCCCCAGTGCGCCACCTCGGCCCAGTCGCGCAGGTCGAGCGCGCCGGCGGCGCTGGCAGTGGTCAGGTACTCGGGCCGGCGGAAGCTTTCGCCCACGTACTTTTTGGCCTTCTCGGACTCCGTACCGTCCAGCTTGTAGCGTCCGTCGCAGGCGATGTAGCAGTCGGCGGAGCAGACCTCGGAGTACTTGTGGTACTTCTTCACCCAGTTGTCAGAGCGGACTTCGTCGCCCCGGAACATATTGCCCTGATTGTTGCGCCAGAAATGGCTGCCGATGTGCTGGTACATCTCGACCGCGCCCAGCGTGCCGCGGCGCTTGAAGCCGTAAATAGCTTCGTTCTGGTCGATTTTCTGGCGGAAATCCTTCGACCAGTTCAACAGCCCGCGCGGGTTATGCACCCGCACGCCGCCGCTGCCTTGCACGGCAATGGCTTTCAGATTCTTGGATCCGAGCACGCAGCCCCCGCCCCCACGGGCGTGGATGCGGGAGGCATCCGATACGACCGAGGCAATGCCGACCTGGTGTTCACCGGCCTGACCGATGGTCAGGGTGTGGGCCAGCGACGGATAGTCGCCCAGTTCCTGCACCAGGGTGTTGTGCGCTTCGGCGCTGTTCTTGCCCCACAGGTGGCTGGCGTCGCGGATTTCCACGTCGCCATCGCACAGATGCAGATACACCGGCTTCGGCGCCTTGCCGGTGATGGCGATGTAGTCGAAGCCAGCGAAGCGGACCATGTAGGGAAATTTGCCGCCGGCGGCGGAGTCACCAAAGATGCCGTAGCAGGGGCTTTTAAAGGTGATGCGGCCCTTGATGCCGCTGCCCGAGCCGGTGGCCGCCAGCGGCCCCACGCCGAAGACAAAGATGTTGTCCGGCCCGCGTGGGTCGCAGTTGATGTCGTGGGTGAGGAAGTGCTCCCACATGATCCAGTTGTTGATGCCGGAGCCGCCAATCCAGCGTTCGAACATGGCATGCGGCACCGTTTCGACCTTGCAGTCGCCGGTGGTGAGGTTCACCCGTAACAGTCGGCTTTCCATGGTTGCTCCCCTTGTGTGGTGGTGGCGCGGTCTAGGCCGCGCTGCTGACGGTGCCGGCTTCGAGCATGGCCTGCATCATGCCGACTTCGTCCTTGCGTTCCGGTTTGTCCTGCAAGACCGCCTTGTAGCCGGCGGTGTCGGTGTGAAACAGCACCGGCGCGCGCACGTACTGCTTGCCGGCGTTGTTCATCTCGGGGCGCGTGGCGCAGGCGTCGACGCAGGCGGGTTCGCCGCCGCAGAGATCGCACTTCAGCAACTCGCCGTCGGGGGCGACGAAGATGACGTCAAATGGGCAGCCCGGCACGCACTCCATGCACTGGATGCACTTGTCCTGCGCGATGACCGCGACGTTGGTCTTGGGGTCGTAGTAGAAGGCGTCTGCCGGGCAGACCTCGGCGCAGGGCGGCGGATTGCCACAGTGGTGGCAGATATCCGCAGCGAAGCCGAAGGGATGCACCGCCTTGCGACCGACCTGCGGCGAATGGTCGACCTTCAGCCGCGCCAGCAGCGGATTGACCATGCCGTCCGGCGAGTGCACCAGCGAACAGGCCACCTCGCAAATGTTGCAGTCGGTGCACTGGTTCGACAGCGCATAGAGTTTTTCGTCGACGTCCGGGATCTCGGCTCCCGGTGGGTGCCAGACGGCGCCCGTGACCAGTTCTTTCTGTGGTGTTCTGGACATGCTTTGCTGCGCTCCCCGCGATCGGAGTCAGTCGTGTACGATGCCGGCGTTCGCACTGTCAAGCACACGTCCGCAGGGGAATTGCCAAGACCTATGAGCAACACCACATCGCCACTCGTTTTTGCCCATCCTGCGCTGGGGCGCCTGCCGGCTCGCCGCCTGCTGGATTGCGTTTTTGCGCTCGCGCCCGATGGCAGTCTGCTGCATTTTCATCGCGAGCAATGCGCTGAAAGCGGCGATGGGAGCCTGACCCTGACCGACGCCCCGCCGCAAGAAGACCGCGCCCGCTGTCGCGTGATCCCGCCCTTCGTGACGGCCTTTCGCACGGAGACCGCCTGATGCCCGCCCGCCTGAGTCCCGCCGAGGCCCACGCCCGCCTCAGCGCCGAACCCGAACTGACCTACATCGACGTCCGCGCGGTCGGTGAGTTTGTGCAGGGCCGGCCGCTGGGCAAGGTTATCAATGTGCCGGTGGCTTTCCTGCACCCCGTCAGCGGTGCCCAGGTGCCCAACGCCGACTTCGTTCATATCGTCAAAACCCTGTTGGGCGAGGCGCCCGCGGTGCTAATCGGGGGCGGCGCTGACGAGCGTCAGGCCAGCGCCGCGGCCCAGCTCGAAGCCGCCGGCGTGCCCGGCGTGGCGGTCGTCGAAGGCGGGCTGGACGCCTGGCGTGCGGCCTTGCTGCCCACCACCCGCGATAATCGCGAGGGCGTGAGCTATGTGTCGTTGCTAATGAAAGTGCGGCGGGGCGACAAGGCCGCCAAAAAGTCGCACGCCGCGCACTGAATGAGGCTGGCCCGTTTCATGCTGGGGCTGTGAGCGAAGGCGTCAGGGGCGGGCTGCCATGTGCCGTCGCCCCGCAATGACGCAAGCCGCACACCCACCTTAGGGCGGGGCAGCACTAATCACCCCTCGCGAATGGAGTAATCACGCATGGCCTACACCGCAGATTTCAAGCGCTTTCATTTTCCGCAGTCGGCGGGGGATGCCTTTCGCAACAAGTGCGTGCTGATCACGGGCTCGGGCAAGGACGGTGGCATCGGTCAGGCGCTGGCGCTGGCCGCGGCGGCCAACGGCGCGGCGGTGGTCGGGGTGCATTTTCACAGCAGCTACCGCGACGGGTTTGATCTGGTGGACGCCATCCGCGCCCATGGCGTGAAGGCCTACGCGGTGCAGGCCGACGTCACCAACACGCGCGACCTCTGGGCCTCGCGCAGCTACATCATTGAGCAGAACGGCGGCAAGGCGCCGGATCTGGTGATCTGCAATTCCGGCCTGACCGAAAAAGGCTATCGCTTTGGCCGCGCGCTGCCCGAAATTGAAGGCGAGGCCCGCGCTGAGCGGCGCGCCCGCGTGCGGCGCGACTTCATCGAGAACCTCGCGGAATCGAGTCTCGTCATGAACACCAAGATTGAAGGCGCAGTGGCCATGACCCACCTCTGGGCAGGCGAGGCGCTGTATCACCAGCAGCCGCTGCAGCTGATGTACATCTCCTCCATGCAGGCCATCGAGCCCGGCGTGGCCGTGCCCGGTTACGTGGTCGCAAACTGGGCGGTGCTGCGGCTGCCCGAAGTGCTGCGCGTGAACCTGGGCAAGGCCTCGGGTTTGGTCAGCGCGGCCTGCCTGATGCTGCCCTTTATCCGCACCGGCATGACCGAAGAATACGCCGACAACCCGAAAGTCTTCGGTCGCTGGCAGCCGCGCATGCTGGAGCCCTATGAGGCGGCAGAAAGCGTGGCGCAACTGCTGGGACGGCCGGCAGAAGAACTCAACCTCGGCAACTTCAAGCTGCGCGTGGGCGGCACCAGCGAGGCCGCGCGGCTGAGTTGGTCCAAGGTCCAGATTGAAGTGCAGGACGAGACGCTCGACTGGAGCGAGTCGGCCGCGCTGGTGCGCGGCGGCGCGTGAGTTTGCGGCGGTCGGAGCTATCGAACACGTGACGAGCCCGACCGCGGTCCTGCGCGAAGTTTTTGGTTACCCGGCGTTTCGCGGTCCCCAGCAAGCCATCGTCGAACACCTGACGGCCGGCGGTGACGCGCTGGTCCTCATGCCGACTGGCGCTGGCAAAAGCATCTGCTACCAGCTGCCCGCGATCCTGCGCCAGCGCGCAGGCCACGGGGTCACGCTGGTCGTCTCGCCGCTGATAGCCCTGATGCACGACCAGGTCAGCGCGCTGGATGAACTGGGCGTGCCGGCGGCGTTTCTCAATTCCTCGATGGAACTGGCCGAGGCGCGGCAGGTAGAGCAGGACCTCCTCGCTGGGCGGCTCACGCTGCTCTATGCAGCACCCGAGCGCGTGCTGACCGACCGCTTCGCCGCGCTGCTCGCGAGCTTGCACGAGCGCGGCCAGCTTGCGCTTTTCGCGATCGACGAAGCCCACTGCGT
This sequence comes from Gammaproteobacteria bacterium, assembly GCA_023257255.1. Lineage (GTDB taxonomy): Bacteria > Pseudomonadota > Gammaproteobacteria. Next base: position 6,397 of record JALRCR010000176.1, read on the forward strand.
GAGCCAATGGGGGCACGATTTTCGCGCGGAATATCTGGGACTGGGCAGCCTGCATGAGCGCTTTCCCGAGGTGCCGCGCGTGGCCCTTACCGCCACCGCCGACGAACACACCCGCGCGGACATCATCGAGCGCCTGCAGCTGGCGGACGCGCGGCGCTTCATCACCAGTTTCGACCGCCCCAACATTCGTTACACCATTGTGGAGAAGAGCGATCCGCGCCGGCAGTTGCTGCGTTTCATCCAGCGCGAACATGCCGGCGAGGCCGGCATCGTCTACTGCCAAAGCCGCAAGAAGGTGGAGGAGACGGCCGAGTTTTTGAGCGAGGAGGGCGTGCCGGCGCTGCCTTATCACGCCGGTTTTCCCAGCGAGCAACGCCGACGGCATCAGGACCGCTTTCTCCGCGAGGAAGGGCTGGTGATGGTAGCGACCATTGCCTTCGGCATGGGCATCGACAAGCCGGACGTGCGCTTTGTGGCGCACCTCGATCTGCCGCGCAATATCGAAGGCTACTATCAGGAAACCGGCCGCGCCGGGCGCGACGGGCTCGCGTCGGATGCGTGGATGGCCTACGGCCTGCAGGACGTGGTCAACCAGCGCCGCATGATCGACGAGAGCCCGGCGGCCGAAGAGTTCAAGCAGGTCATGCGCGGCAAGCTCGACGCGCTGCTGGCCCTGGCCGAAGCCACCGACTGCCGACGCGCGCGGCTGTTGGGCTACTTTGGCGAAACCTACAGCGGGCAGCAGGACGCCGGCGGCGGCATCTACATGCCGTATTGCGGCAACTGCGACAACTGCCTGGAGCCCCCCGAGACCTTCGACGGCACCCTGGCGGCGCAGAAGGCCCTGTCCTGCGTCTATCGCACCGGCCAGCGCTTCGGCGTGGGCTACCTGATCGACGTGCTGCTGGGCAAGCCGCCGCGCATGCTGCGCGAGGCGGTGCGCCTGAAGCGTGCCGGGGACGGCTTCGACGCAGCGCGGGTGGACCCCGCCGAGGCGCT
>JALRCR010000177.1 GCA_023257255.1 Gammaproteobacteria bacterium
GGGCGATGCTGCTGGTGCTGCTGCTGGACGGCTCGGGCTACTACCTCGCGGTCAGCAATCTGCCACAGACCCCTGGTCCACTGCTGACCGCGCTGGAAGATATTTTTGTCGCCGTGGCGATTCTGACCGTGGTGGTCGGGCTGGTGCTGCCGGGCATGATTGCCTTCTCCGCGCAGGAAGTGTCCGCCGCCGCCAAGCGGCTTGCCGATGGCACGCTGCGCGACTTCTCGAACGCCATGCGCGCGCTGGGTCAGGGCAATCTGGAAGGCGCGCGGGCCACGGTCGCCATCACCCCGGTGCGGGCCAACTCCAGAGACGAACTGGGCGAAATGGCGGAGAGCTTCAACCGCCTGCAAGCCGAGGTCGCGACTGCCGCGCGTGGCCTTGCCGGCGCCCGCGAGGGCTTGAGCGCCGCGCGCGACTCGCTGGTCCAGGCGAAAGAGTTTGCCGAAGCCGCCAACGCCGCCAAGTCGATGTTTCTCGCCAACATGAGCCACGAACTGCGCACGCCGATGAACGGCATTCTGGGCTCGACCGAACTGCTGCTGGGCTCGACGCTGGATGAAGAACAGCGCGAGTTCGCCCGCATCAGCCAGAGTTCCGCCACCGCGCTGCTGGCCTTGATTGACGACATTCTGGATCTGTCGAAAGTCGAAGCAGGCAAAATGCTCATCGACCAGTTGGACTTCGATCTGGCGGCCCTGCTGGAAGACGTCCAGGGCGTGCTCCGTGCCCAGGCCGGAGCCGACGAACTGGCCATCAACGTGCTGACCAACGCCGAAGTGCCGCTGCGCTTGCGCGGGGACCCCGGCAAGCTGCGGCAGCTGCTGCTAAATCTGGGCGGCAATGCGATCAAGTTCACGCCGCAGGGCACCGTCAGTGTTCACACCGAGCTGCTGGGTCGCGAAGGAGACATGGGACTGCTGCGCTTTACCGTGACGGATACCGGCATCGGGATCGAGGCGCAGGATTTGCCGAAGCTGTTTCAACCCTTCTCGCAAATCGACAGTTCTCTCTCGAAAAAATACAGCGGTACCGGGCTGGGGCTTGCCATCTGCAAGCGTCTGGTAGAACTGCTGGGCGGCGAAATCGGCGTGCGCAGCAGTCCGCAGGGCGGCTCCAGCTTCTGGTTCAGCCTGCCCCTCGAAATACGCCCCGATGCGTCGCACGCCGCACTGCCTGAGCAGCCGACGGATTCACTCAGCGAGCGCCTGATGCGCCTGCAGGGCAAGCTGCTGCTGGTCGAAGACAAACCCGACAACCGAATAATCATCGTCGCAATGCTGCGTAAATTGGGTTTGCAGGCCGACATTGCCGAGGACGGCCAGCAGGCGATCGATGCCACCGCCGCCAAAGCCTACGAGGTGGTCCTGATGGACTGCCAGATGCCGGGTGTCGACGGCTATGCCGCGACCCGCACGATTCGCGCCCGGGAAGCAGAAGGCCAACACACCCACATCATTGCGCTCACCGCCAACGCGCTGAAAGGCGACCGCGAGAAATGCCTCGCGGCCGGCATGGACGACTACATTGCGAAGCCCGCCACCGTGCGCCAGCTGCAGGAAGCCTTTGAGCGCTGGATGACGATCCAGCGCGCGCGACCAGCCTAGCGCGGCACCGCCGGCAGCAGTTCGAACTTGCGGGTGATCTGCAGCCGCAGCGCACAGGCGGCCGGCGCTGCGGCAGACGGCGTGATGCGCAGCGTGAGCGCCGTGCGATACGGCACGTCGCCGGGCGCGTTGAGCCAGAACAGCGTCTGGTGCGGGGAGTCAGGCCCAAGTTTCAGCGTCACCGCCCGCGCCCATTGCGGCTTCTCGCCCCGCGTCAGGCTGAAGGCCAAGGTCGGTCCGCTGACCGCGCAGGGCGCCGCGTCAAACATCGCCTCGGCGTAGAAACGTCCGGGCTTGTCCAGATAAAGCGTGAACTCGAGCGGGCGCTCCGTCACCAGCGGCGCGTTCAGCATTAGCCGGCCGGGCGTCGGCGGGGCGTAGCGCAGGTCGGCCTGCGCGTCCGGTCGCACGGCAAGCAAGCCGAGCAGTAACACTGGCCAAGGGCATTTGATGCGAATCATGGGCGTCTCCAGCGCGTGCGCTAGCGGGTAAGTCCCGCCGCGCACCGCAAGCGGTTCATGCCGGTCGCCGACCGCGCGGCGGCGCCTTCGGCGGCCGAGCCGCTGCCGCGTTCGCCCGCGGATGCGCCTCGTCCAAGGCACGGACCCGGAAATTCCTGCCCTTGATTTTGCCGGCGCGCAGGCGCGTCAGCGCATCCGCCTGCCAGTCGCGCGCAACGGCCACATAGCTGCGGGTGGGATAGAGATCGATTTTGCCCACGGCGCTCGCCGGGATGCCGGCCTCGCCGGTCAGGGCGCCCAGCAAGTCGCCGGGGCGTAGTTTGTCCTGACGTCCTGCGTCGACCACCAGCGTGCGAAACGCCGGTGGCACGGGCCGCGCGCCGCGCGCTGCGGCAGGAAGCCGCAGCCAGTGCAGCCGCTCGCCGGATTGCTGTTCAATCTGCCTGGCGCGGGGCATTTCTGCCGCCGCGCAAAAGCTCACAGCGCGCCCGGATTCGCCGGCGCGCCCGGTGCGGCCAATTCGATGCAGATGGGTATCTGCATCGTTGGCCAGATCGTAGTTGACCACCAGCGGCAGCGCCGCGATGTCGAGCCCGCGCGCGGCGACGTCTGAAGCTACCAGCACGCTAGCGCTCTGATTGGCAAACGAGACCAGCAGTTCTTCGCGCTCGCGCTGCTCAAGTTCTCCGTGCAGGGCGAGGGCCGCGAAACCGCGTGCAACCAGATCTGCCGCGACCGCGCGCACCGCCTGTCGCGTATTGCAGAACACCAGCGCCGAGGCGGGTGCCTCGTCCAGCAGCAGCGCGGCCAGCGCGGCAGCTTTGGCACTCGGCTCGACCGCCACAAAGGACTGCGCGATGCGTGGCCCCTCGCTCGCGTCCGCCACGCTGATTGCCAGCGCGTTACGTTGAAGTCGCCGCGCGATCTGTCGCACCGGCGCCGGCAGCGTGGCCGAGAACAGCAGGGTCTGCCGCTGGTCTGGCAACAAATCAAGGATGGCGGTGATGGATTCGCTGAAGCCCATGTCGAGCATCCGGTCCGCCTCGTCCAGCACCAGCGTGCGCACCGCGCCCAGCGGCAGCGCCGTCTGTTCCGCCAGTTCCAGCACCCGGCCTGGCGTGCCCACCACCAGATGCGGCTCATGCGCCAGCGAGGCCAGCTGCGGCCGCAGCGGCACCCCGCCGCACAAGGTCAGGACTTTGACGTTTGGCAGCCAGCGCGCGAGGCGACGAATTTCGCGGCTCACCTGGTCGGCCAGTTCGCGGGTGGGACACAGCACCAGTCCCTGCAGCTGCTGACGTTGTGGGTCAAGCGCGGTCAGCAGGCCCAGCGCAAACGCCAGCGTCTTGCCGCTGCCGGTCTGGGCCTCGGCCAGCACGTCGCGGCCGGCCAGCACCGCCGGCAGGCTGGCCGCCTGCACCGGCGTCATCTCGTGAAAATCGATTTCGTGCAGGGCCTGCGCGAGCGGTGGCAAGAGGTCCAGATCGGTAAAGTGTTTCATGGCCGCATGGTCGCACTATTCGGACCGAAGCGAACGTACGGCGAATCCCCTTGATGCATTTATGATTGCCGGCAATTCACCCGCAGGACGCACCCACCATGACCGACGACCCGTTCAATCTGCAGCGCTTTGTAGAAGCTCAGGAGACGCACTACGCAATGGCCCTGCGCGAGCTTGAGCAAGGGCAAAAAGCATCGCACTGGATGTGGTTCATTTTTCCGCAGCTCGCCGCGCTGGGCCGCAGCAATAGAGCCTGGTTTTACGGCCTCAGCGGGCTGGCGGAGGCCGAGGCCTATCTGGCGCATCCGCTGCTGGGGCCGCGCCTTGTGGCCTGTGTGCGCGAGCTGCTGCGCCATGCCCCGACCGCGCCCCGCGTGCTGCTGGGCGAAGTGGATGCGCTGAAGCTGCGCTCCTGCCTGACGCTGTTCCACGCAGCAAATCCCGCCGAGCCCCTGTGGGCAGAGGCCCTGCGGGCGTTCTATGCCGGAGAGGCGGACGCCCTGACCCTCAAGCTGCTGGCGCCCTCACCCGCTTGAGCGCTGGCGCTCAGCCGCCCTTCAGCTTTTTCAGATACTCAAGCAAACCCCGCCCGCGCGGCGTGCCAAACCCCGTGCAGGCGTTCCAGCCGGGACAGGCGTCGAAGCCACCCGCCTTGGCGTTCATTTTGTTGTTGCCCTCGGTGATGGCGGTAAACATCGCCGCGCGTTCGGCGTCGCTGGCGGCGTGCAGCAGCGGATTGAGGCAGCCGACGTTCACGCCCAGTTCGGCGTTCAGCACCGCCACCAGCCCGGCCCAGATCGGCGCGCTGGCGCTGGTGCCGAAGGAGGGGAAGGTATTGCCGAGAATCTGGCAGTCGACGCCGCAGCGCGGATCGGCGACGGCGGCCACATCCGGCGTGCCGCGGCCGGCAGGTGCGCCGGATTCAGGCGTCTGCCAAGGCGGTGCCCCGAACAGCTTGCTGTAGCCGCCGCCGGTGGCGCCGTGGACATGCGCATTTGGCGTGAGCTCCGCCGTTTCTTCCGGAAAATCGTGGTTCCACACGACTTCGCGAGGCTTGCCGCCAGCCATCTCCAACAGCGTGGTGCCGCCACAGGCCAGCGCCCACGGGCTGCTGGCGGGAAACGCGACGTCCAGCCCCGGCCCGCCAAAGCTGTCGTCGACGTTGGTCGCGCCCCAGTCGCCGCTCGAACAGCAGACCGTCACGCCCATCATGGCCGCCGCCTTCAGTAATTCGCTGATCTGATGTGCGGCCGCAATGTCGGACGCGTCATTCAGCAAGTGCCGTTCCTGGAAACTCCAGCTGATCGACAGCACGCTGGGGCGCGGCTCGGCCACCAGCACTGCGTGTTGCAGCATGTAGAGAAAGCCCTCGGCGGTACCGTCCCCGAAAAACACCTGGATATCCGCCTCGGGCGCGAGCGCGGCGACCAGAGTGATGTCCATGGTCACTTCGAAATATTTTTTCCACGCGCGCGGCCAATATCCCTTGCCGCGCATCCAGGCGGCGAACTGGTCGATGTACGCCTGCTGCGGCAGCGGATCGTCGTTGTTGCCATCGGCATAAGCGTTGTGGACTTCCGGCGGCAGCGGCGGCAATTCGGGTTTGATGATGACGTCAGTGATTTGCGGTCGCTGCGAGACACCCAGCGTCTTCAAGGCCTTGTAAACGTCCTCTCGCACGTAGCCGCCGTCCGGCTCGATGACCCCGATGCACTGCCCTTTGCCGAAGGAGGCTGGAAATTCGTAGCACCTGCGCAGGGCCTCAACCGTCCGCAATGCATGTGCCGGCCCGGACACGCCGTAGCCGTTGGCAGCGTCGCCGGGACCGGCATCCGGGTCGGTATCGGCAAGCGTGGTGTGCATGCCTAGCACTGCCACCACCGCGCCCTCTAGTTCAGCCGGCAGGCGCTTGACGCCCAAGGTGGACGCCGGTCCCTGCGTGTCTTCGTCGACTGCCCCAAACGCCCGTCGCAGCAGCACATCGCTGCCGAGGACGAAGACCGTGCGACGCCGTGAATCGACTCGAAACGTCAGCTTTTTTTCTTTCAACCACGCGACGACGGCGGCTTCCGCGACGGGGTCAACGCCATAGGCCGTAAGGAAGGTTTCCCGCGACAGGGGGCTGAGTGCGGGAGGCATTGCCGGCAGTTCGCCGAGCGGCTTGATCATCAGCGCCAGCAGGCGCGGCGGTGGCTCGAAATGGCGCGCGCGGGCGCCGTGGTTACTGGCTTGCACAAGCGATCTCCTGTCGCTACTGTCTGGCTACGAGCATAAACCAAGGAGGTTTCCGGATGGCCACGATCAGCAAGCACGCGAATGATGACGTCATCATCGCCAGCCCCGAAGGCAAGATTTATAAAATCTCCCAGGCCCAGCTTCAGCAATTCCCGATGCTGGTGGACAAGACCGATCCGGAGTGCAAGCACATCCTTGACCTGCTCGACGCCGGCGTGACGGCGGCCTACATGCCCCCGCCGCCGGGCGCCAACGCGACCGGCAACGCGATGTGCTATCTCATCAATCTGGCCGGGTTGAACACCAAAAAAACGCCGTTTCAGGACTGACGTTTCGCCCCAGCGAACCCGGCACTGGCGGAGGACACGCCGGTGCCGCCCAAGCAGGAACCCGTCCCCGCCAGCAATGCCGCGCCGTAACGCCCTCAGCGCTTCCGCCCGCAAGCGTTACATCGACGGCACCCACCGCACGCTTGCGCCGCGGCTCACACTCAAACGCGTGATGCCCTTGCTGCCGGCCTTCGGCATCACGCGCATCGCCAACGTCACCGGACTCGACACCATCGGCATTCCGGTGGTGGTCGTCGCCCGACCCAACGCCCGCTCGCTTTCAGTGGCGCAGGGCAAGGGCAGCACGCTGGCCGCCGCGCAGGCTTCGGGGGTGATGGAATCGATCGAGTTCTGGCACGCCGAACGGATCGACCGCCCCTTGCGTCTGGCGAGTGCGCGCGACCTCGCCGCCAACCGTCCGCTGGCCAATCTCGACCGCCTGCCCCGGCTGTCGGTCAGCAATTTCTCTCCGCAGCTGCCCATTCTCTGGATTGAAGGGCGCCAGCTGCACGACGACAGCCCGCGCTGGGTGCCGTTTGAACTCGTCCACACCGACTTCCGCCTGCCGCTGCCGGCCGGCTCCGGCTGTTTCGGCATGACCTCCAACGGGCTCGCCTCGGGCAACCACTGGCTGGAAGCGGTGATTCACGGCCTGTGTGAAGTTATCGAACGCGACGCCACCGCGCTGTGGGCCGCCGGCGGCGAGCACGCGCGCCGGGCCACCCGCGTTGACCCGACCACCGTGACCGATGCTGGCTGCCGCGCCCTGCTCGCGCGCTTCGCCACCGCCGGCGTGCTGGTTGCGATCTGGCACACCACCACCGACATCGGCGTGCCGAGCTTCGTGTGTGAAATTGTGGAAGACGACGCGCACGCGCTGCGCGGGCTTGGCCCCAGCGCCGGCATGGGCTGCCATTTGTCGCCCGGCATTGCGCTGTCGCGGGCGCTGACCGAAGCCGCGCAGGGCCGACTGACGCGCATCGCGAGTTCGCGCGACGATCTCTCGCGGGACGATTACCCGGTGCTCGCCAACCCTGACCTCTTGCAGCAGTTCCGCGCCGAATTTCGCCTTGCACCGACGCCGGTCGACTTCCGCAGCGTGCGCGGCTTTGAGGCCACGGATTGCGACGCCGATCTCGCCTTCCTGCTGCAGGCGCTGGCGCAGGCCGGACTGGACGAGGCGATCGCCGTCGACCTCACTCACCCGGCGCTGGGCATTCCGGTGGCGCGCGTGATCGTGCCCGGCC
>JALRCR010000178.1 GCA_023257255.1 Gammaproteobacteria bacterium
CGGGCCTTCGAGCGCGCCGCCAATCGTTTCCCGGGCTTCGAAACCGAAGTGCAGGGTCTGCATCGCGAAGTGCAGGCCGACGGCTCGGTTCGCTTCTACACTTACGTGGTCAAACGTCAGGGCGGCTGACGACCGCCATATAACAAGGAAATCCAGATGGCTCTAATCACCGTGAACAAGGATTGGCTGACCGGCGTGCGAGAAGACATCATCGACCCCGGCCGGCGCATCATCGACCCCCACCATCACTTTTTTGTCGCGACCCATGAGTTCCCACACTACGAACTCGCCGACCTGCGGGCGGACACGGCGGGCCATGGCATCGAGCAGACGGTCTATCTCCAGTGCTGGGAAGGGCATCGCGAAGACGGCCCGGAACACCTGCGGCCGGTCGGTGAAACCGAGTGGGTGCACAAGATTGCCGCCGAAGCGCGCAAGACCCCGGGTGCGGTACAGATTGGCGCGATGATCGGCACCTGCGATCTGCGTCTCGGCACCGGCGCTGCCGAAGTGCTGGAGGCGCATCGCGCGGCCAGCCCGCTGTTTCGCGGTATTCGCCAGATCGCGGCCTGGGATGCCGATCCGGATATGTTCTCGATGCCCGATCTCACCGGTCCCGAGCTGTACCGCGACCCGGCGTTCCGCGCCGGCTTTGGCGTGCTGAGCGAGATGGGGCTGGTGTTTGATGCCTATCAGTACCACCCGCAGCTGCCGCTGCTGGCCGAGCTTGCGCAGGCGTTTCCGAAGACCCCCATCGTGCTCAATCACATGGGCACGCCGGTGACCGTGGGTCCCTATGCCGGGCGCAGCGAAGTCATTTACGACCAGTGGATGGCCGGGATGACGGCCGTTGCCCGCTGCCCTAACGTGGTCCTGAAGGTGGGCGGCATGCTGATGCCCTGGACCGGTTTCGGCTTCGAGCAACGCGCCAAGCCGCCGACCTCGGACGAACTCGTCACCGCGCAGGGCCGGCACTACCACGACGCGATCCGGCTCTTCGGCGCCGAGCGCTGCATGTTTGAAAGCAACTTCCCGGTCGACAAGACCGGCGCGTCCTATGACGTGCTGTGGAACGCGTTCAAGAAACTCGCCGCGCGCTACAGCGAGGCCGAACAGCACGCCATGTTCTACGCCACCGCCGCGCGGGTCTACGGCGTGCAGCCGCTGGCGTAAGGAGGGGTTATGTTGAAGCTCTACAACATGCCGCTGGCGCTGAACTGCTACAAGGTGCGGCTGCTGCTGTCCTTGCTCAAGGTGCCGTATGAGAAGCATTCGGTTGATCTCCTCACCGGGGACCATCAGACGCCCGAGTATCTTGCGTTGAACCCCTTCGGGCAGGTGCCGATGCTGACCGATGGCGCGCTGGTGCTGCGGGATTCGCAGGCCATCCTTGTCTGGCTGGCGCGGAAGTTTGGCGGCGAGCGCTGGATGCCGACCCATCCCGACGACGAGGCACTGGTCAACGCCTGGCTGTCGGCGGCGGCCTTCGAGCTGCGGCTCGGGCCCTACGACGCGCGGCTGGCGAAGCACTTCCCCTGGCTCGCCATCAACGCCAATACCGTGGTGGAACAGAGCGCGCGGGCGCTGGGTCTTTTTGAGCAGCGCCTGACCGGCCGGGAATGGATCGCGCTCGACCACCCGACGGTGGCCGATGTCGCGGCCTATCCGGCGATCGCGCAGGCGGGTGACGGCGATATTTCGCTTGATCCCTATCCGGCCGTGCGGGCCTGGGCGGCCCGGATGCAGCAGTTGCCGGGGTTCGTGCACTTGCTGGACTGAGCGTGCGCCGCACCGCCGGCGCTCGCCTTGCGGCGACCGGCGGTGCGGCTGCGAGGCACGGCTTCAGGGCGCTGGCGGCGGATTAAATTCGGTAAATTCACGCGCAAAAGGCGCGACATTGTCCCGTCCGTAGCCGGCGTTGAAAATCGCAAACGCGATGCAGCTGAAGTCGCCGGCACGCCGTGAGATCTCCTCCCGATAAAGTCTGGCAACGCTTGCCGCCGGATTCTGGAATGCGCCGCAGCCGAAGGCGCCGAGCACCGCGTGGCGAATGCCTGCATCGCGCAGGGTGTCGAGTTGGGCCGCGATGCGCCGGCGGGCATCTGCGCGCGAGAAGGGCGCGCCGCCGCGCAGATCCTGGGCGGCGGCCCGCAGTTCGTAGAACGGAAAAATCTCGTCTTCTCCCAACCAGCGGTAGCCGAGGTCGCGCGCCGCCCGATCTTCTGCCCCCCGCACGCACACGCGAGCCTATTGGGTGTCCAGATAAACCCGCCCGGCGAGCGCATTCAATAAATCGGTCATGGGCGGGTGGTAGCGGTCGCGGGTGCGATTGAAGGACGCCGCATCGACCCGGAAGTGGCAGTCGCTGCGCCGGAACATGTTTTCTTCCTGCGCCACCGCGCCTTCCACATAGGCACCGCCGGCCACTTCGGCGTTCGCCATATTGAGCACCGCGAAGCACCGGCCGTGGCGGGCGGTCATCGCCGCGGTGACCTCACCCCAGTCGCCGGGCATCACCGCTAACTGCAAAGCGCCCGGTGGCGGCGCTTCGCGCTGCCAGCGCGCCAGATTGTCCGCCGCCAGCTGATGGTAATGCCCGGGCGGCACGCTCTGGTCGAAGGCCGCCAGCGTCTCGCGCAGGACCTGCCGCCGGCGACGGCACTCAGGCGTTGCGAAACGGGCGAGCCGAAAATCGTCTTCTGAGAGGAGCTGACGGCCTGGCACAGCGTGTTCCTTTTCTTGGTCGCGTGTTCTGTTCGGGGATGCAGGCCGTGCCCGTCGCAACCGATCCGCAACGCGCATATTTGCGCGAATTTTCGGTCTATTTGCGCGCGCCGTCAGCGGCAGGCCTGCGCTCGGCGTCCGGCTGTCCGGTTTTTCGGGCTTTTTTCGCGCTGGCATCAATTCTGCTCTGCCCTCGCTACCAAACCCCACTCAGCTCGAGCGGGGATGGTTCGAGTAGAGGAATTGCCGTGACCATTACCGCTATCAATGCGCGCAACCAGTTCAAGGGCCGGGTGGTGGAAATCATCCGCGGGCCGGTGCTCTCCGAAGTCGACGTTGAGACCGCGGCGGGCATTGTGACCTCGGTGGTGACCACGCGCTCCATCGACACGCTGAATCTGGAAGTCGGCACCGAGGTGCTCACCGTGTTCAAAGCCACCGAAGTGCTGCTGGCCAGGTTCTGAAGATTTTCCGATGTGCCTTATCGTCCACAAGCCGGTCGGAGTCGCCCTGCCGCCTGAGTTGATGGCCTCGGCGGCTCACTTCAATCCGCATGGCGTCGGCATGGTGGCTTTCCCTTCGAACGGCCCGGCATTTCTACGCCGCCGACTCGCCAGTTCACCGGCCGAACTAAACGCGTGGGCGGAAGAGGTCGCCGATCAGGAATGTGTGCTGCACTTTCGCTATGGCACGCGCGGCGCGGTGGACGAAGACAACGTGCATCCGCTGCACATCACCGACGAGATTTACCTCTTCCACAACGGCACGCTGCGACTCGATTTGCACACCCCGGCGCGCTCCGACTCCTGGCACCTGGCACAGGATTTTCTGGCGCCGATCCTGAGCCGGCGTCCGGACCTGATCGAAGACCTCACGTTTCAACGCATGCTCGAGGCGGCCGCGGGGCCGCAGAACCGGCTGGTGCTGACGGACCTGCGTCGGCGTCGCACGGTGATCATCAATCGTGAGGCCGGGGTGCAGCACGAGGGCCTGTGGTTGAGCAACGGTCGCTGGTTTGACCCACGGGTGCTGAGTGCCGGGCCGGACCGCCCTCGCGACCTCGCGCTGGCGCGGCCGGTGGCTTTTTTCGCATGAGTGCGTCCTGGTCCGCGGCCTGGTCCGATGGCGTGGGGATGAGCCCGTCCGGCAGTCCCTGCAACTGCAGCGCGCTGGCTGACCTGGTGGACTACGTCAGCGATCACTTGCCCAGCCTCGACCCGCGCGGCGGCCAGCCGGTGTTCTCGGCCCGCGCCGGGCGTTTGTTCTTGCGTGGCGATCGGGTGGAGGCGGAAGTAGGGCCCTTCACGCTCAGCAGCCACAGTCGGCGCGTCGCCAGCGCGCTTGATCCCGAGGCGACCATCGCCTGGTCAAGCCGACTCCATCTGCGCTCGCACACCGGGCGTGAAATTACCGACGAGACCCTGATTCGACTGCAGACCACCGATGCGGCTGCGGTGGCGATGGACCGGCTGTTCCGCACCCTGCACATGCTCAATCACCTCGCCTGCGCCCGGGACCACGAGGACCTGTGGCTGCCAATCAGCCTCCGGCATCTGTTGGCGGTCGCGCAGGACCACGGTGCTTTTTTTGAAGATCTGCTGCGTCGTTGTGGTCTGGGTCCAGCGCGCACGGTGCTGGTGCTGCAGTTGCCCGTGGTCCGCCCGGCGGAAGAGACCAGACTGCTGGCGGCGGTGGAGACCTATCTCGCGCGCGGCTTTCGCGTGGCGCTCGCGCTGTTCGGGGTGGTGGACGATTCACAGCAGGCGCTGATCGAGCGCCTCGCCCCAGCGGCGCTGAAAATCCATCCGCGGGATCTGGGTCCGACGCGGCTGCGCTTCCCGGACTCGCCGCTACTGCTCAGTCCGGCCGACGGTGTGGCGCGTCGCGAGCTTGGCGCGCGCGACCTGCTTGAACTCGCATTCTCTCCGCAACCGGTGTTTCTAGCATGACCACAGGCCCCCAGCGCGGGCAGGTAAAACATAAGTTCGTGGTGGTCGGCGCGGGCGCCGCCGGACTCGCCGCCGCAGCCGGTCTGATAAGGCGCGGGGTGCGCGATCTGCTGATCGTCGATCCCGCCGAGCAGCACTACTACCAGCCGCTGTGGACGCTGGTGGGCGGCGGTGAGGCGACGCGCGCGGCCTCGGTCAAGCCCATGCGCGAGCTGATTCCGCCCCAGGCCGAGTGGCTGCAGGCTGCCATCACCGGCTTTGATCCCGCGCGGTCAACGGTAGTCACCAGCGACGGCAAGCAGATTGCCTACGACTTCCTGATCGTGGCGCCAGGCTTGCAGATCAACTGGGACAAAATCGAGGGCCTGCGCGCCGCGCTTGGAACGGACGGGGTTTGCAGCAACTACAGTTTCGATACCGTGGAAAGCACCTGGCGGGCGATTCAGGCCTTCAAGGGTGGAGACGCGGTGTTTACGTTTCCCACGCCGCCGATCAAATGCGCCGGCGCGCCGCAGAAAATCATGTATCTGGCGGAGGATTATTTCCGCCGCAAGGGCGTCCGCGAACAGGCGCGTGTGCATTACTACTGCGCCACCCCGACTATTTTCTCTTCGCCGCACTACGCCCGCGCATTGGAGGCGCAGGTAGTGGGGCCGCGCCAAATCCAGACGCACTTCCGGCATGAGCTTATCGCGGTGCGCCCCGGCAGCCGCGAGGCGGTGTTTCGCGATTACGCCAACAATCGGGAAATCATTCAGCCCTACCAGCTGCTGCACGTCGCGCCGCCGATGAGCGCGCCGGATTTCCTGCGGCAAAGTCCACTGGCCAACGAGGCCGGCTACTGCGACGTGAACAAGGAAACCCTGCAGCACACCCGCTATCCGAACGTCTTCAGTCTGGGCGATGCCAGCAGTCTGCCCACCTCCAAGACCGCGGCCGCCATTCGCGGCCAACTGCCGGTGCTGCTGGATAACGTGCTGGCCGCGCGGCTGGGGCTGCCGCCGGGCGCGCGTTACGACGGTTATACCTCCTGCCCGCTGGTCACCGGTTACGGCCAGCTGATCCTGGCCGAGTTCGGCTACGACCTTGAGCCCCTGGAGACTTTCCCCTTCGACCAGTCCAAACCCCGGCGCAGCATGTACTGGCTGAAGAAGTACGTGCTGCCACAGATCTACTGGCGTGGCCTGTTGCGCGGATCGCGCTGGCCGGTGCTGGCCGACGCCTAGTCGGACGCAGCCCGCGCCGCGGCAAGGAAGCTCAAGAGCAGGGGCGCGACGCGTGCGGGGTCGGAGAGCATCATCGCGTGCCCGGTGCCGGGGAGGCTGGTCACTGAGGCGTCGGGCAGCCAGCCGCGCAGGCGCTCGATTTGTGCTGCTGTACAGATAGGGTCTTCCTCCCCGCGCAGCACCAGCATGGGCAGCCGGCACCCGCGCAAGGCCTCGTAGGCGTCCGCCTGATCGCCCAGCGCATGGTGGCGAAACATCGACAGCAGGGCGCGCGGAAAGCCAGGAAACGCCAATTGCCGCCTGAATTTGCCGACAAAACGCCCGTCCTCGATGGGCTGATAGCGGCGCGCCCGCCGCCGCTTCAGCATCGGCACCACGTAGGCATGGACGAGCAACTCCCCCAGCATCGGCCAGTGCAGCAGGCGCGAACTGGGCACATTTTCTTCGTAGTCGACTAATGGCGCGCCCATTACGATCCGCGTAAAGCGGGATGGCGCGGCAGCGGCGAGTCGGGCGGCCACGGCTGCACCGAGCGAATGCCCCACCAGTGCAAGCGGGTCGCTGATCGCGAGCGCGTCGAGCAGGTCCAGCAGCTGGCGGACAAACAAGCTGTGGGTGTATGCGGTGCGTGGTCGGGCCGAATAGCCATGGCCGTAGAGATCCGGCCGCAGCGTGCGCCAGCCGGCCGCATGCAGGTAGGGCGCAAGCCGATCGAACTCCCAGTGCGCGATGGTGGCGCCATGAACCATCAGCACGCAGGGACCATCGGCCGGACCGTCCAGCCGATAGTGGCAGGTCCCGTCGCGGAGTTCGATGAAGGCCTGCGCGTCGGCCGGCCGGTCCGAAGGCAGCATGCGCTAGCGCCGCGCCGGCTGAGGCCGGAGCGGCACGCGCGTCTGATCGTGCCTGGCGCACCGCATCGACCGCGGCCCCTGCTAACGAATCACGCTACCGTCCAGCCTGCCGCTCGCCCGCCAGTCTTTGAGGATTTCGAAAAACCGCAGCGGCCCGGCGCCGTAGGAGTATTCGAAGAAGCTGTTGCGGTTGCCGGTCTGGCCTTCGTTGTTGTAGTAGCCGGGCGTGCATTCCAGCCGGAACTGCTCGCCCATTTTGGCCTTGCTGTCCATCTCGGCCAGCCAGGCGGCTTCGCCTTCGGCGGTCGCTTCGGTGGTGGTGGCGCCGCGCTCGCGCAGGGTCTTCAGAATGTAGGTGACGTGGCAGGCCTGCTCGTTAAGGGTCTGTGGCACGTTGACCGTCACCGCGCTCTGGGTGAAGCCCAGGAAAAAGCAGTTGGGGAAACCGTGAGTCTGCAGGCCGTGCAGGGTGCGCAGTCCGTCGGCCCATTTCTCGCTCAGCTTCTGGCCGCCGCGACCGACGAGGTCGTAGCCCGCGCGCCGGGTGTAGCCGGTGCCCACCTCAAAGCCGGTCGCGAAAATGAGGCAGTCGAGCGGATATTCC
>JALRCR010000179.1 GCA_023257255.1 Gammaproteobacteria bacterium
GTGCACGCCGACGTCTACGGTGATGACGTCGTTTACGACGGCGAAATCGTTGGCTTCAGCGCGGGCACCGGCGCGGCGTTTGCGCTGCTGCCGGCGCAGAATGCGACCGGTAACTGGATCAAAATCGTCCAACGTGTGCCGGTGCGCATCGAACTGAATCCGGAACAGGTGGCGGCGCGACCGCTGCGCGTCGGCCTGTCGGTGCTCGCCACGGTCGACATTCAGGACAGCAGCGGCACGCCGCTGGGCATGGCGCCTCCCGAGCCGCACCTCAGCGCTACCCAGGTGTTTGACGGCCAGCGCGAGCACGCCGACCAGCGCATCGCGGAAATCATCAGTGCCCATCGCGGCCCGCCCGGCAGCGCAACCCACAAGCCGTGACCGCGGTCGCCAGCAAGACCTGGCCGCCGCCGCCGATGAGCGGCTGGCGGCTGGTGGTGGGATCGGTCGCGCTGTCGACCGCCACCTTCATGAACGTGCTCGACGTGTCGATTGCCAACGTCTCGATTCCCGCCATAGCGGGCGATCTGGGCGTCTCGCCCAATCAGGGCACCTGGGTCATTACCTCGTTCGCGGTGGCGAGCGGCATTTCGCTGCCGCTGACCGGCTGGTTTGCCCAACGCTTTGGCATGGTGCGGCTGTTTGTGCTGAGCGTGCTGATGTTCACGCTGGTGTCCTGGCTGTGCGGGCTCGCGCCCAATATCGAAACCCTGGTGCTGTTGCGTGTGCTTCAGGGCGTGGTCGCAGGGCCGATGATTCCGCTCTCGCAGGCGCTGCTACTGGGCAGCTTCAAGCGAGAAAGCTCGGGGATGGCCTTGACCATCTGGTCGATGACCAGCCTGATCGCGCCGGTGGTCGGGCCCGTGCTCGGGGGCTGGATCACCGACAACATTCACTGGTCGTGGATTTTCTTCATCAATATTCCGGTCGGGCTGCTGGCCGCCGGATTGACCTGGTGGATTTACCGCAGCCGCGAGGCGCCGACCGTGCGCCGCCCGATCGATCTGGTCGGTCTGGTGGTGCTGGTGGTGTGGATCGGCTGCTTCCAGACCCTGCTGGACAAGGGCAAGGAACTCGACTGGTTCGAGTCCAACATGATCATCGTGCTCGCCGCGATCGCCGCCATCGGCTTTGTGTTTTTCCTGATCTGGGAGCTGACCGAGGACCATCCGGTGGTCGACCTCGGGCTATTCGCGCGGCGTAATTTCTGGGCGGCAACGCTGACCATTTCGCTGGGTTACAGCGCATTTTTCGGCAATTTGGTGCTGTTGCCGCTGTGGTTGCAGCAACACATGGGCTATACGCCCACGATGGCGGGCCTGGCGATGGCGCCGGTCGGCCTGCTGGCGCTGGTGGTGTCGCCCTGGGTGGGCAAGAACATCCAGCGCTACGACGCGCGCTGGTTTGCCACCTTCGGCTTCGCGGTGTTCGCGGTGGTGGTGATTTTGCGCGGGCAGTTCAATACCGACGCCGACTTCAACACCATCCTCATTCCAACGGTGCTGCAGGGCGCGGCCATCGGGACGTTTTTCATTCCGCTGTTCAACCTGGCCTTGCAGGGCATTCCGCCGGAAAAAATCTCCTCGGCCTCAGGGCTGCTGAACTTCTGCCGGATTACTGCGGGCGCCTTCGGCGCGTCGGTGTCGACCACGCTGTGGGACCGGCGCGCGGCGTTTCATCACGCGCGCCTGGTGGACCAAATTGATCCCGCCCGCGTTGGCGGGCACGGCATGCTGGACGGGTCGATGGACGCGGGCGCCAGTCTTGCGCTGCTGAACCACATGGTCGATCAGCAGGCGTTCATGCTGGCGGCCAACGACATCTTCAATGCCTGCGCCGTGCTGTTCTGCCTGCTAATCGGGCTGGTATGGCTGGCGCGGCCCGAGCGGGCAGCGCCGCCCGCCGGCAGTGCGGACGCCGGCGGCGCGCACTAAGCGCGCGGGTTTAGCCGCGGCCCGGCAACTCCACCACGCCGCCACCCAGCACCGAGAGTTCGCCGTCCTGGTTGTGGGCGGCCTGCTCGATCTCGACCAGCTTGCGGCCGTCTTCGGTCCACACGCGGGTAACCTTGGCCTTCAGGTACAGCAAATCGCCTTCCGGATTGTGGCGGCGAATCTTGCAATGTGCCGAGCGCAGGAAGCCATGATCGCCCATCCAGTTGGTCAACTGGTGAATGAGCCAGGAGCAGCGCTCCGGACCGTAGTCGTAGGCGCCTGGCGCGCCGACTTCCAGCGCAAACTCCGGCTCCCAGTGCACGCGCTCCGGGCAGTCGGGAATGCCGAAGCGGTTGGCGATGCCCAAGCCCGGATGCTGGTCGGTCAGTTTCCACGCCAGCTTGTTGGCGCGGATGTAGAGCCCGCCCCAGCCCTGCGCGTAGGCGATAAAGCCGGTGACGGTCATCGGGCCTTTCAGCATGACGGGCAATTCTTCGCCCACCGCGACGTCTTCGAAGTAGCGCGGCCGGGCGCCGCGGATTTCTTCGTCGGCGTAGAGCTTGTAGGCCTCGCCCAGCTGCTCCTGCGTGTAGCGATGGGGCGTCCGTGCTTTGACCTCGGCGTACTTGGTGCCTTTCTCCCGCGCATGGTCGCGCTCGGTGCGGAAGCACCAGCTGTCGGCGTCGGCCACCAGATCGCCGCTCTGGTTGTAGAACTTCACGTGGTAGATCTGCTGCACGGCGCGGCCCGCGAAGCGCGTTTGATGCTCGATGAGGTCTTTCAGCGAGGCCTCGGTGCTGATTTCATCGTTACGTCGGACCAGCTTGTGCCAGCGCCAGTCGGCGCCGGACCACATGGCATGAATGCCCGGCAGTCCGCCGACGTAGCCGGAGATGATGCGGCTGGTCGCAAACAGAAAGCTGGGCAGGGCGACCAGGCCGCCGTGCACGGACTTCTCCGCATACGCCGGCACGCACCACAGCGGGTTGTCGTCGCCAATGCCGTGCGCGTAGTGCCGGATGTTGTCCCGCGTGGCTTCATGGCACCAGGGCTCGGCCTGACTGGTGATGGGCTGGCCGAGGCGGGCGCGCAGTTCGTCCAGGCCCTGCTCGGTGATCTTGGGAAATTCGCGGCGTGCGCTCATGGGATAACTCCGTCGTTAGTCGGTGAAAGGCGCGCTTAGCGCGCCCACGCGCCGCCCGCATTGCTGCGGTAGCCAAGCGCGGTGTAGGTGGCATCGACCAGCGACTGGCCGCGGGGATTGAGCAGCACGCCGGTGCCCATGCGGTTCATGGCGTAGCCGAAGCTGAGCTGGCATTCCGGGTCGGCGAAACCCAGCGAGCCGCCGGCGCCCACGTGCCCGAAGGCCGCTTCCGACAGCAGCAGGCTGGAATTGACCACGCCAGGCAGGCGGCGGTTGTCCATCGTCTTCATGAAGCCAAGGCCGAAGCGGGTCGGCACGCGCAGGGTGGCGTCGTCCGGGGTGGCCGCCGAGACGCGCCCCATGCGGGTAATCGCGTCCTGACTGATAAGCCGACGCCCCTCATGCAGCCCGCCGTTGGCGAACGGCGAATAGGCCGCAGCCAGCCCGCGACCGTTGGCGATGCCGTTCGCCGAACCGACTTCAGCAGCGTGGCAGTCGCGGCTGTTGGCATCAAAAATGGCGAAGTCGCGCATGAAGAGATTGGCCGGCGAGCCGGTGTTGGTCAGCGCGTCCTGAATGAAGGTGGTGGCGATCCACTCGCTGTCCGGCACCGCCAGGATCATCGGCGCGACGCGCCCTTCATGACTTGCGGGCAGACCAATCCAGCATTCAGCGCCCAGCGGTCCCGCCAGTTCCTGCGCAAAAAACGGCCCCAGACGCATGCCGGCCGCGCGATGGATCAGTTCGCCCACCGTCCAGGCCATGGTGATGCCGTGATAGCCCTGCCGGGTGCCGGGCGTCCAGAACGCGGGTTCCTCGGCGACCCGGCGCACCATGGCCTCGTAGTCCCAGAAACCGCCGAGAGCGACCGGCTCGCGCACATGCGGTACGCCGACGGTGTGGTCCAGCGTCATCGAGACCCGCGCGGCTTCCTTGCCGCCGGCGGCGAACTCGGGCCAGTAGCTGCTGATGGGCGCGTCCAGATCCAGTTTGCCGCGGTCGGCCAGCAGGTGCGCGGCGAGCGACATCAGGCCCTTGGTGGACGAGAACACGGTGCAGACGGTGTCTTCGTCCCAGGCCTCGCCGTCCGGCGTTTTGCGGCCACCCCACAGGTCGACCACCGGGCGCCCGCCTAGCCGCAGCGCCACGCTGGCGCCGACTTCGCCCCGTTGGGTGAAGTTGTCGACGAAGGCCGCGAGCACCGCTTCAAATTGCGGGTCGCAGTACCCCTGCACGCGGCCAGCCGGGGTGTTGATGTCCACAGGACGACGCATCTGTCTGCTCCTTTAACGCGGGAAGACCGGGGAGCATAGGCGAAGTGGCGCGCCCGACCAACGGCCCCGCTTGTGGGCTGGATTGAGCACGGGGCAGGGCGTATCGTCCCAGCCCCATGAGATCTTCCTGCCCCCAGCCGGCGGCGCGCGCCCTGGCCCATGACTAACGCGACGATCGGCCGCGAAGATCTGATCGCGTGGGGCATCACGCTGCTGTTGCTGCTGGGAATTCTGCAGCTCCAGCTGCTGCCCTCACTAATCGCCGCGCTGCTGGTCTACGTGCTGGTCAATCGCCTGACCCCGCTGCTGGCCAATCGCTGGCTGCGCGGCGAGGGCCCGCGTCTGCTGGCGGTGTCGCTGATCGCAATGGGCGTGATCGCGGTGATTCTGGCCGCCGGCATGGCCGTCGCATCGCTGCTGCGTGAGAGCAACGAAAGCCTGCCCGCGCTGGTCGCGCGGATGGCGGAAATCATCGAACACTCGCGCCAGAAGCTGCCCGAGTGGCTGCTCGACTATGTGCCCAGCGACGCCGACGATTTGCGCAAGATGACCGTGCACTGGCTGCGCGAACACGCACAGTTGTTTCAGGTAGCAGGGACGGGCCTTGGGCGCGCGCTGGCGCACATCCTGCTCGGCATGGTGATCGGGGGGCTCTTGTCGCTGGAAGCGGCGATTCCGGCCAGCACCCGGCCACCGCTAGCCGCCAGCATTGCCCGCGTCGGTCACCGGCTGGCCGACGCCTTCCGGCGGGTGGTGTTCGCGCAGGTCTGGATCTCGGCGCTGAACACGTTTTTTACCGGCGTGTTTCTGACGCTGGTGTTGCCGCAGTTCGGCATCCAGCTGCCGTTTACCAAGACGCTGATTGTGGTGACCTTCGTTGCCGGGCTGCTGCCGATTCTCGGCAACCTGATTTCCAACACCGTCATTTTTGTGGTCAGCCTCAGCCATTCGCTGGGCGTGGCGCTGGTGGTGCTCGCCTACCTCATCGTGATTCACAAGCTGGAATACTTCCTCAACGCGCGCATCGTCGGCGCGCATATCAGCGCGCGCGCCTGGGAACTGCTGACCGCCATGCTGGTGATGGAAGCGGCGTTCGGCATTCCGGGCCTGATTGCCGCGCCTATTTACTACGCCTACTTCAAAAGCGAGCTGCGCGCCCGCGCGCTGGTCTGAACGCGTAAGGGAGAGCCTGCCATGCGTACCCTGTATCACTGCCTGAGCGCCCGTTCCTTCCGGCCGCTGTGGACGATGGAAGAACTGGGGCTCGACTATCAGCTGGTGGTGCTGCCGTTCCCGCCGCGGCAGTTCAAACGCGAGTACCTGAACACCAATCCGCTGGGCACGGTGCCGGCGTTTTTTGATGGCGAGACGCGGATGACCGAATCCGCCGCCATTTGCCAGTATCTGGTGGAGCGCTACGGGCCGACCCCGCTCAAGGTCGAGGTGAGCGAGCCGGACTACGGGGCCTGGCTTAATTTTCTGCACTTTGGCGAAGCCACGCTGACCTTTCCGCAGACGCTGGTGCTGCGCTACTCGCGCCTCGAGCCGCCGGCGCGGCGCAACCCGCAGGTGGCGCAGGACTATGCCCGTTGGTATCTCGCCAGACTGCGCGGCATCGAGCCGCTGGTGGGCGCCGGGCATCTCTGCGCAGGGCGTTTCACGGTGGCCGATGTCAGCGTCGGCTTCGCGCTGTTGCTGGGCGAATATCTGGGGCTTGCTGGCGAGTATTCACCCGCCGTGCTGGCTTACCTCGCTGGCCTGAAGGCGCGGCCGGCGTTTCAGCGCGCCGAGGCGGCGGAACGCGCCGCGGCCGAGGCGCAGGGCGTGGCGACCGATATCAAGGCCATGTACCAGCCGCGCGACGAGGCCTGATCAGTCCGCGAAGCGAAACCGGTGCACCTGGCCGTCGTGGCTGACGGAAATCCGGCGCCCGATTGATTCCCCCGCGGCCATCGCGGCCAGCGTGTCGACATCGCCGTCGGCGGGGCGCGCCAGCAGCCGCGTGTCGCCCGCGCGGGCCGCGACATAGGCGACTTCCGGCGCCCCTTTGCGCAGAGTCATCACCCAGCTTTCAACGACGGCTTCTGCCGTGCGCTCAGGCGCCAGCGCGACACGCGGCACGGCGTCGAACTGCGGCTGCAAGCCGGCGCCGCCGACGGCTTCCCACGACCCGGGTTGCGCCGCGCCGTAGATGCCGACCGAATGTTTCGAGAGATAACCGCCGTTCGCCACCACCATGGCGCGGGTGTCCGGCGCGGCGCGCACCCGCGCTACCGCTTCGCAAATCGCATGCATGCTGTAGTTGTTGCCGGGCCCCCCGAAGAAGGGCAGGCCGCCGGTCAGCGTCAGGGCGCGTTCCCCGCGCGGGTCGAGGCCCAGCGCGGCAGCGGCGCTGGTCACCGCAATGGGAAAGCAGCTGTAGAGGTCGAGGTGCGCGATGTCGGCCATCGTCAGGCCGGCGCCGTCCAGCGCGTGTCGCAGCGCCATGTCCTGCGCGATCGAGCGCGCCAAATCCGGCCGCGCAGTCACCACGTGGTCGTCGAGATCCGCCTGACTGTGCAGGCTTACCCAGCGACTGGGCGGAATGCCTAGCGCGCGCGCCTCGCCGACCGAGGTCAGCACCACCGCCGCGCCCTGATTGACCGCGTCCTGCGCCACCATCCACTTGGTGTAGGGCTCGGAAATGAGGAAGTTCTCGGCGCTGGGGGTGGCGATTTCCGTCGCCGTGCGGGCCTGCGGAAACTGCGCGTAAGGATTGGCGGCGGCGACCGCGGCAAAGGGCGCGAAGACCTCGCCCATGAACTGACGATGCGCCTGCAGGCTACGACCGGCGGCGACTCGCGCGGCATGCTCAAACAGCGGATACACCCGCAGCGGGAGATACAGGCCGTGCGCGCGCTCATAGGCGCTGGCCAGCTTGTCGGAGGCCCATTCGTCGGCGTAATCGCCGCC
>JALRCR010000017.1:0-7285 GCA_023257255.1 Gammaproteobacteria bacterium
TTCGCCAAGCTTGAGCCGCCGCGCCAGTGCGCCCGGTACGTTGTCGGCGCAGCCAAAGGGATGGGCGACCATCGCCTCGCCGCGCGTGGAATGCTCGAAAAACCGAATCGCCGCGACGGTGTCGATGCGTGCGGCCAGCGCCGCCGCCGCGCCGCTGTCGGCAAGGGCGGCGCGGGCCGCCTCGGCCAGCAGGTCCATCGGCGACGCCAGCCGCACGGCGGGGTCGCGCACCACGCACTGACCGATGCCAACGAGGATGGGGGTGTGCTCGGCAATCATGCGACGCTCCGGTTGACAGGTCAGGCTGACCAATCGCCGCAGTCTCGCGTGAGGCCACGGGCCGGCGCAACGCCCGGCGGCTTTATGAACGGCGGTGCGGCGGCTACGATGGCGGCCGGTTCCAACATGCACGGTCGATAGCGACGGCGCCCACCGCGCGGCACGCGCAAGCTCGACACCAACACGAAGAGGGTTTCCCCATGCTGCTCAAGGGCAAAGTAATTCTGGTCACGGGCGCCGGTCGCGGCGTCGGTCGCGCAATCGCGCTGGAAGCCGCCAAGGCGGGCGCCTCGGTGGCGGTCAACGATCTGGGCGTGGGCCTGACGGGTGACGGCGCCGACGCCGGCCCGGCGCAGGAAGTGGTGCGCGAGATCGAAGACATGGGCGGTCGCGCCATCGCGCTGACCAAGAGCGTGGCGGCCTGGGAAGACGCCAAGAGCATGGTGGATGAGACGGTCGAGCGGCTGGGCCGCATCGACGGCGTGGTGAACAACGCCGGCAATCTGCGCGACGTCATTTTTCACAAAATGACGCCGGAAGATTTCTACTCCGTCATCGGCGTGCACCTCTTCGGCTCGTTCAACATGAGCCGCGCCGCGGCCCCGTACTTCAAGGACCAGAACGGCGGCGCTTTCGTCCACATGACCTCGACCTCCGGCCTCATCGGCAACTTCGGGCAGGCCAACTATTCGGCGGCCAAGCTCGGGATCGTCGGTCTGTCGAAGTCCATTGCGCTCGATATGCAGAAGTTCGGCGTGCGCTCCAACTGCATCGCGCCCTTCGCCTGGACCCGCATGATCGACTCCATTCCGATCACCGACATCGAGCAGGCCAAGCGGGTTGAACGCCTGAAGGCGCTGAAGCCGGAGAAGGTCGCGCCCTGCGCGGTCGCGCTGCTGGCAGATACGGCCAGTCAGGTCTCGGGGCAGATTTTCGGCGTGCGCAACAACGAAATCTTCCTGTTCACCCAGAACCGGCCGTTCAAGACCGCTCACACGTCTGATGGCTGGACGGCGGAAAGCATCACCGAGCGCGTGTTCGACCAGTTCAAGGCCGACTTCTACCCGCTGGCCCGCTCGGGCGATATTTTCAGCTGGGATCCGGTCTGATCCGGGGCTGGACCGCGGGAGACGCCGTGCGTCTGCCGTGGTCCAGATCTTCGCCTGCGTTCGTAAAAATCTTCGTCGCGATCGGCTACAAGCGCCGGTTCGCGGCCTTATACTGCCGGTCCCATGCGGGGGCGTACGGCCCCTCTACCCTGTAAAAAATTCCGCTGGCGGAGCCCGATATGCGCAAGTACCTCCACTTTGATCTGCCCACCCTGACGGTTCGCGAAGAACAGTTCACGCCTGAACAGGTGGCCCACGCCGGGCGCTACTTCATCGCCAAAACCCTGAACGATTTGGGAACGGCCACGGTCGACCCGCTGTCGCCGGCCAATCCGCTGATTTTCTCCGCCGGCCCTTTCGCCGGCTCCAACTGGTCCAACGCCAACCGCACCAGCGTGGGTTGCAAGAGCCCGCTGACCGGCGGGGTGAAAGAGGCCAACGCCGGCGGCTCCTTCGGCCTCGCCATGGGCCAGCTCTACATCTCCGGCTTCACGCTCTACGGGGCGGCCGAGGACTGGACCGTTATCCGCATCACCAAGGACGGCGCCATCACGTTTGAATCTGGCACCGAGTATCTCGGGCAGGGCACCTTCGAGACCGCCCGCCTGCTGCACGAGAAGTACGGCAAGAAGGTGAGCCTCGCGATCTGCGGCCCGGTGGGCGAATACCACGGCCTGCTGGCCGGCATTTCCTTCAGCGATACCGACAGCCGGCCGTCACGGCTCGCGGCGCGCGGCGGCGTGGGCGCGGTGATGGGCGTGAAGAAGATCAAGGCCATCGTGCTCGATCTGGACAAAATGCCCACCTTCCACGACCGCAAGAAGGTGTTGCAGGGCGTGAAGCAGTACGGCGCGCTGCTGAAGGCCGACGAAGCCATCAAGATGTTTCAGGACTACGGCACCGCCGCGATGGCCGACTACACCAACCTCATCGGTGGCCTGCCGGTGAACAACTTCACCAGCGGTCGGCAGGTCGACCCGCAGACCACGGTGATGAAAATGGGCGGCGACTTCATCCGCCGGCAAAATCTGGAACGCGGTGGCAACACCACTCACGCCTGCATGCCCGGCTGCATGATCGAATGCAGCAACGTCTACGCCGACAAGGACGGCAACGAAATCGTCTCCCCGGTGGAGTACGAGACCCTCGGCCTGATGGGCACCAACTGCGGTCTGA
The DNA here is from genome assembly GCA_023257255.1 of Gammaproteobacteria bacterium. GTDB lineage: Bacteria > Pseudomonadota > Gammaproteobacteria. The sequence continues at coordinate 2,565 of JALRCR010000017.1, forward strand.
CCGACCCGGACGATCTCGCGCGCCTGAACTGGCATGCGAACGATCTGGGCATCGATACCATCGAAACCGGCGCCATGATGGGCGTGCTGCTGGATGCCGGCCTTGCGCCGTTTGGCGACGTGCCCTTCCTGACCTCGGTGATGGCAGAAATCCGCGCCGGCAGCGAACGCGGCAAGCTGTGGGCGGGCGGTACGGCGCGTGTCGGCGAGCATTACGGCGTGCAGCGCACGCCGGTCATCAAGAAACAGGCGATCAGCGCCTACGACCCGCGCGTGATTGAAGTCACCGGCATTTCCATGATGGTCACCGCGCAGGGCGCGGACCACACCACCGGCAACGCGCCGAAATACGATTGCACCGGCAAGGGCATCGACGAACTGGTGAAAGTCAGCCTCGAAACGCAGATTCTCTGTGCCGCGCAAGATTCGCTGGGGCTATGCGTGTTCGGTCGCTCGGTGACCAACATCAACACCGACTTCGTCACCACCGCGATCAACGACGCGCTGGGCACCAGCCTGCCCATGAGCTTCTTCCAGGATTTGGGCCGCGCCACGCTGAAGGAAGAAGACGCCTTCAATCTTGCAGCGGGCTTCACGGTGGAAGACGACGAACTGCCGGCGTTCTTCTACAACGAAGCCCTGCAGCCCACGCTGAAGACGGCCCGTTTCCACGCCCAGGAAGTGAAGGACGCGGTTCAACGCTGGTGGGACGGCCAGACGGCGGTCGCTGCGAACTAAGCCCCCGGTCGCTCGCGCGGTTTAGCTGACCATGGTCTCCGGCGGCGCTTCGCGGCCGCCGCTCGCCGGTCTGGCGCCAATTGAGGCGCCGGACGGGCGGCGGGCCGAGATTTTTCAGTCCCTAGAACACTGTGACCGCGCGGCCTGGGATGAGCTTGCCGGTCCGGACGCCGTCATCCGCTCTTACGACTACCTCCGCGCCGTTGCTGGCGCCGGCATCAACGACTGTCGTTACTTTTATCCCGTGGTCTTCGACCGCCACGGCCAGTGGCTGGCCCACTGCTGCGTGTACACCATCACCACCGATCTCGCGCAGATTTTGCCCGGGCTGCTGAAGCCACTGGCCCGGGGTCTGCGGCAGCTGTGGCCGCGATTTCTGCAGGTCAGGATTACGGAGTGCGCGTCGCCGCACGTCATTGGTCACGGCTTTTCGCTGCGTCCGGGCCTGCCGCGCGGGCCCTTGCTGATGCTGCTGGAGGCGGCGATTGCCAAGATCGCCCGCGCCTCCGATAGCCCGCTGATTGTGATCCGCGACTTCATGAACGACGAATTGCCCGACTTTGCGGCGCTGACGGCGCGCGGCTATCAGCAGGTGTCCAATCAGCCGCTGGCGCGGATTCCGCTGCGCTGGGCGTCCTACGCGGACTATCTGGCGGCGATGCGCTCGCGCTATCGCAAGGATCTGGGCCGGCGTCTGCGGCGGGCGGCTGCGCAGGACCAGACGGTCGATCTGCTAGGGAGCTTCGGGCATCTGGCCGAGGCCTGTGCCGCGCAGGTCGGTGCGGCCTACGCGCGGAGCAAGGGCATTAAACGCGAAGTGCTGGGGCCGGCGTATTTCCGCGAGCTCGACGCCTGCCTCGGCGCTCAGAGTGCGCTGCTGGTGGCAACGCGCGGCACGGAAATGGTCGGGCAGGGCATGGTGCTGTTTGACCGCAGTCACCTCATCGCCACCTATTCCGGCCGCGGCGATGGTCCGCCGGACGACATCTGGTTCCAGCTGCTGGACAGCGCGGTCAGGCTTGGCCTCGCGCGCGGCTTGAAGTGGTTAAACCTGGGCTTGGGCTCGTATGCGGCGAAGTCGCTGATGGGCGCTGAGCTCGCGCCGCTGTCCTGTTTCAGCCGCAGTCGCTATGGCTGGCTGAACTGGCTGATGCGCAAGGTGCGGCGGCGGATGGAGGCCGACCTGCCGCGCGTGCATCACATCTTTCAGGACAAAGACTGAGCGCCGCGACGCAGGCTGAGCAACTCCCAGGCGCCGCCGAGCAGCGCGGTCACCACCCGATAGCAGTACAGCAGTGAGACCAGCAGCAGGGCGTCGGCGCGCGGCAGGCCGAGTGCGAGATAAAGCCCAAGCCCGGCGACTTCCCCTCCGCCCACGCCACCCAGATTGACCGGCAGCATCTGGAACAGGCCGGCGCTGGCCTGCACGAGCGCCGTGTGCGGATAGTCGAGCGCGATTTGCCAGCCGCGTGAGCCGGTCCACACCGCGCCCGCGAGCAAGAGATGCATCACCACGGACCAAGCGAGCGCGCGGGCCACCGCGCCCGGACGGGCTGCCAGCTGCGCCAGCGCCTGTGCAACCGGGGCCGGCAGCCGTTGGCGGTAGACGCCGAGTAACACCAGCGCGCTGGCCAGACCCGCCCACACCGCCAGCGGCAGCCAGCGCGAGACCTCGCCGAACGGCCGCAGAGCGAGCAGCAGGGCGCCGGCCAGCGCCAGCAAGGCGACCACGCCCAGCGCATGATCGAGCACCAGCGCGGCGGCAATTTCGCCGGGTCGACGGGCCGGGGCGTGGGCCCGCAGGCGCGCATAGCGCGTCAGTTCGCTGCCCACCGACAGCGGCACAAAGAAATGCCAGAACACCGCCAGCAGGCAGATCCGCAAAGCCGCGATCCGCGGGAGCGCGATACCGGCGACCTGCATCGCCGCGCGAAAGCGCAGCGCGTAGGCCAGCATCGACAGTTCACATAGCGCGAGGCCCCACAGCAGCGCGGGCTGCCAAAGCGCCAGCGGGCGCTCGTCCAGCAGGTAGTGCAGCAAGAGGCCGAGACCGCCCGCGATGGCGAGCACTTTCAGCACCTGCCACCACGGCTGCGCGGTGAGCCTGCGCGCGATCGGGAGCACTCGGCGCAGCATGGGCTTCTGTCTCCCTTGGGGTGGTGATTGGCGGGCCTGCGAGCATAGTCAGCGCGAGCGGCACCTGCCATAAGCAAGACAAGCCAGCGGGACGCGCGCCGCGATAGTTCCGGGCGTCATCACCAATTCCATCGCGGCGTACATGCCGCGCCCACAAGGCTTGTGACCGCGCTTGCGCTTCGATATGCCCGCCAAAGCCCCGCCGCCGCGCGCAGCGTTTGCCTCGGCACGCAAACTGGTTATGCTCGGCTGACTATCGCCCATTCACTTTCGGGAGCGCCCCATGGCTACAGTTGCTGCCTCTACAGTCCAATCCACCCGGCGCGAAGCGACGCGTGTCGCGCTGACCGCCGCCGCGCTCGGCTTGCTGATTGTGTGGGCCGTGGGCTTCTCGCCGGTCGGCGCCGTGCACAACGCCGCGCACGACACCCGTCACGCGTTCGCCTTTCCCTGCCACTAGGACCGCCGCGTCTGTTTGACCGCCTGCTGCGCTGGGCGCTGTGCACTGGCGCCGGCGCCGGCTTGCTGCTGGCCGTCTTGCATCTGGTCTTCACCGTTCCCTTAATCCTGTCCGCCGAGCGCTACGAAAACCCGACCGGTTCACTGCCCGCGCTGAGCTTTGCGCGTCTGGGCTCAACACTGCTGGTTGATCTGCTGACCGGCATCGGCTTTGCCCTGCTGCTCGGCGCGCTGTGGCTGTGGCGCGGGGCGCCGAAAGGGTTCGCGGCGGGCGCGCTGTGGGGCATCTGCGGGTTTTTGAGCGTTAATTTGGCGCCCGCACTGGGGTTGCCGCCGGAACTGCCGGGCACCGCGGCGGCCGCGCTGGGCGCCCGTCAGTGGTGGTGGCTGGGAACGGTGGTCTGTACGGCGCTGGGGCTGGCGGTCTTGTGCTGGCTGCCCGGGCTGTGGCGAAAATTGCCGGGCGTCGTGCTGCTGCTGGTGCCACAGCTCGCCGGCGCGCCACTGGCACCGCTGGCGGCGGCGCTGGCCCCCGTCGCGCTTGCGACGCAGTTTGAGTGGACGGCGCTCGCGGTCAGTGCCGCATTCTGGCTGGTGCTGGGCAGCGTGGGTGCGGTGCTGTTTGCACGCGGCTTCAAGCTCGCCGACTGAACCCTGATCAACGGGCTTGCGAGGCGGCGAGAAGTCGGTCACAACGCCATGTGCGTTGGTGGGCGAGCGCCGCGCCGATGACCTGGCAAAGGAGATCACGATGACGCAACGCTGGTACCTGCTGCGTGGCCTGTTGGCTCTGGGACTCACGCTGTCGGCGCTCGGCGCCCATGCGCTCTGCGCCCGCAACGAGCCCGGCCGACTCTGGGACTACGACGGGACGCTGGGCGGTAAATACCGGGTGCGCATGACGCTGGTGTTCAGCGGCGAGACCGTGCAGGGCATGTACTTCTACGCCAGCCAACTGCGGGACATCGCGCTCAGCGGCCGGCTGGTAGACAGCCAGCAGCTGCTGCTGGAAGAGACTGACGCGCAAGGCGCCGTGACCGGCCGCTTCGAGACCAGTTTTCCCGAACGCGATCCGGGCGACACCTACGGCGACAGTCCGCTGACCTGCGACGTCATTGCCGGCGAATGGGTCAGCGCCGACGGCAAGACCCGCCTGCCGGTTTATCTGACCGCACGGAGCAGCATCAGCGGCAGTCTCAAACACCGCTACGGTGCGATCGGCGTGCGGGACGACCGCGTGGTCAACGACGGCGCCGCCGCGTTCTGGCGGGCGCTGAAGAAAGGCGACCAGCAGGCGGTGGCCTCACGCATTGCCTACCCCATTACGCTGCACCTCGACGGACGCAAACGGCGGTTCAAATCAAGCGCCGAACTGCTGCCCCACTTCGC
>JALRCR010000017.1:7295-31041 GCA_023257255.1 Gammaproteobacteria bacterium
CGCCATGCCGCGCAACCTCTTCGTGCGCGATGAGGGCGCGATGCTGGGCAACGGCGAGGTGTGGTTTAACGCAGCGGGCAAGGTGTCGTCGCTTGCCAACTGAGGACCGCGGATGAATATCGATCTCGACACCGGGAAGCTGGTGGTATTTCTCGGCGGCCTGCTGCTGTTTCTGGCCCTCGAAACCCTTTGGCCGGCGCGGCCGTGGCGCATGTCGCGCTGGAAGCGGCTTGGCTTCCATGCGGCGATTGCGGTGACGAATACCGTCGTGCTCCGGCTGGTGGTGTACGTGCCGCTGCTGCTGTGGGCGGTGTACGTGGAGGAGGAAGGCTACGGCCTCGCGCGCTGGCTGGGCCTTGAGGGCTGGCTGGAAATCGTCGCGGCGGTGGTGGTCATTGATGCCTTTGACTACTTCTGGCACCGCGCCAATCACCGGGTGAGTTTGCTGTGGCGCTTTCACAAGGCGCATCACGCAGATCCGGGCATGGATTTAACTACGGCGCTGCGCTTTCACCCCGGCGAACTGATGCTCTCGGGGGTGGCCAAGGCGATCTGGATCGGCGTCTGGGGCCCCACGGTGATCGCGTGGTTCCTGTTCGAGGCGCTGGTCAGCTTTTGCGCCCAGTTTCACCACAGCAACATCGATTTCCCCGACCGCGTGGAGCGCGTGCTGTCGCTGTTCATCGTCACGCCGCGCTTTCACGCCGCGCATCACGCCGTGGACCGCGCCTACGGCGACCGCAATTTTTCCACCATCCTCAGCCTGTGGGATCGCCTCTTTGGCAGCTACGCGCGCCCGGCCGACGGCGGGGCGACCACCAACGGGCCAGAGGCGCTGGGCCTGCCCGAGGCGCGGGAGTTAGCGTTTTCCCCCGTCGCTTGGCTGACGGAACCCTTTGCCTCGCGTAATCTCAGGCCCGCCGAGAGTATCCCGGCCACGGCGCCCGGTGGCGACTGAGCACCGCGTTGCCCGTCACGCCCCTCACGTTCAAGGAGATAGTCATGAAGCTGATCACCGCCCTGTTGTTGACCCTGCCCCTGACCGTTGTCGCCGCCGAACACGGTGGCGCGCCCGCCGATGGGGCCAAGCCCGCGGCCGAAGCGGCCAAAGCCGCCACCGACACCGCCAAGGAAGCGGCAGACGCTGCCCACGAGGGCATGGAGCACGGTGGATCACCCGCCGAGCACGGTGGCGCCCCGGCTGAAAAGAAGCCCTGAGCACCGCTAATCCGGCATGGGGTGGACCTTGATGCGCGCGCCGCGGCTACTGGCCGTGCTGTTGCTGTGGGCCTGTGGGCTCACGGCGCCGGTTCGGGCGGAGGAGGCGGCGCGCAAGTTCTACGCCGAAGACATCAAGGCCGCGATGATGGCGCACATCGCGGCCCGGGCTGACGCCGACGGCGTCTTTCACCTGCGGGACGAAAAGACCGGCGAGGAACTCGCGCTCAAGTTCGTCACCATCCACGACCCGGTGCGGGTGATCGATCGCAACACCTATTTCGCCTGCACCGACTTTGCCGTGGTGGGCGCGCCCGAGAAACTTTACGACCTCGATTTCTGGATGAATCCGCAGACCGGCGAGCTCAAGATCTACGACGAAAAAATCCACAAGGAGCCGCGCAAATCGCTGCTCTACGGCTGGTATAAGCACCCGCGCTACACGTTTGTGAAGGACCGCGTGGTGGAGCTGTATTAGGCGCTGCTGCGCAAGCCACACAATCTTCCGGGGGCGCGATGAAAACCAACCGCTTGGGCGACAGTGCGCTGGAGGTGACCGAACTGTGTCTCGGCACCATGACTTTCGGCGAGCAGAACACGGCCACCGACGCGCACGCGCAAATCGATCACGCGCTGGCCTGTGGCATCAACTTCATTGATACCGCCGAGATGTACCCGGTGCCGCCCAATCGCGAGACCCAGGGCCGCACCGAAACAATCATCGGCCAGTGGCTGGCCCGTCACCGCGCCCGCCGCGGCGAGTTTGTGCTGGCCTCGAAAATTGCCGGGCCCGGCCGGCGCGACTGGATCCGCAACGGCGACACGCGGGTCTCTGCCCGCACCATTCCCTGGGCGATCGACGACAGCCTCAAGCGGCTTCAGACCGACTACATCGACCTGTTCCAGATCCACTGGCCGGAGCGGAACGTGCCGATGTTCGGCAACTGGCAGTTCGACCCGCTGAAGGAGAAAGACGCCACGCCCATCCTGGAGCAAATCGAGGCGCTGGCCGCGGCCATCACGGCCGGCAAAATACGCGCCTACGGGCTGTCGAATGAAACGGCATTCGGGCTGTGTGAATTCGTGCACCTCGCCCGCGCCCACGGGCTGCCGCCCCCGGCCTCGATCCAGAACGGCTACAACCTGCTGATTCGCACCTTCGACGGCGATCTGGCCGAGGCCAGCTTCCGCCACAAGGTTCCCTTGCTCGCCTATTCACCGCTCGCGATGGGCCTCTTGAGCGGCAAGTTCACGGCGGCCGACGGCAGCATCCCGCCGTTCGAGGGCGAGCCTGCGCCGGGCTTACGCGAGGCGCGCCTGACCAGGTTCCCGCAGTTTGGCGATCGTTACAAACGGCCGCGCGCCCTGCAGGCGGCAGCGGCCTACGACCGGCTGGCCCGCGCCCACGGCATCAGTCCGTTGGCGCTCGCGCTGGCCTTTGTGCGGCAGCGTTTCTTTGTGGCGTCGACCATTCTGGGCGCGACGACGATCGCGCAGCTGGACGCGCAACTCGCGGCCTTCGAGATCCCGCTGGGCAGTGAACTGCTGGGCGAAATCGAAGCCATACACACGGTTTACACCAGCCCGGCCGGCCAGTAGCCGCCGCCGGCGTTTTACAAGTACACAGCAGCGCAGGCTCGCCGCTCTGGTGGCCGGCGCGTAGCAGGAGCAGCAGGGCATGATTTTGAGGCCTATCGATCTTTCAGACTGTCGCAAAGTGGGGACGGGCGTTACGCGGCCCGAAGACGTGGTGGTGGCCGCCGACGGCACGGTGTGGATGTCTGACCAGCAGAGCGCGGTGGCGCGGCTGCGCCGTGATGGCGGCATTGAGCGCGTGGGCAAGGCCGGCGGCTCGCCCAACGGGATCAACATGGACCTCGACGGGCGAATTCTGATTGCCAATTTCGGCGGACCGGAAACCGGCGCCGGCCCGCTGCAGCGCCTCGACCCGGCGACCGGCAAGCTCGAGGTCCTGTGCGGTCAGATCAACGGGCGCGCGCTTTACGGCTGCAACTATCCGGTGGTGGATTCCAAAGGTCGCGTGTGGTGCTCGCACTCCACCTGGGGGCCGATAGACCGCGCGTTTGCCGGTCAGAACGACGGCTTCATTTTCCGCATTGACCCGGACGGCAGCACCCACGTGGTGGCCGCCGGCATTGCGTTTGCGAACGGCATTGCGCTGGATGCCAAAGAGCAGCATCTCTTTGTGTGCCAGACCGTTGGCTGCGACGTGCAGCGCTATCCCATCAACAAGGACGGCAGTCTCGGCACGCCCGACCGCTACGGCCCGAAACTCGGCTTCACGCATCAGGAAGTGCAACACCTGCGGCCGCTGTCGCTGACCATGCGCAGCCAGCTGGGCGCGCCCGATGGCTGCGGCTTTGACGCCCAGGGCAATCTGTGGGTGACGCTGTTTCTCGCCAACAAGGTGGTGGTCATCACGCCCAAGGGCGAGCTCGTCACCATGCTGTCGGATCCGGAAGGCACGATTTTGCGCACGCCGACCAACGTCAGTTGGGGCGGGCCGGATCTCTGCGACCTCTACATCGGCAGCGTGGTCAGCGATTACGTCGTGCACGTGCGCAGCCCGATCCCCGGCATGCCGCTGGTGCATCAACGGTGAGCACCGCCCAGTTCACCGCGCGCGATGACCGCTTCCACTTTGGTGAACTGGGCAGCGACTGGTGGGCGACCGAAACCGCGTGGTTCTCGTTCCACCATCCGGCGCGGCGACTCGGCGGCTGGTTCTACTGCATGTTCCGGCCCAACATCGGCACCGTCGCCGGCGGCGCATGGGTGTGGGACGACCGCGCGCAACTGCCTTGGGAAGTGCTGTATTCAGCCAACTATTCGGCCCTGCAACTGCCGCGCGATCAGGATCTGGACGATTGCCGCCTGCCGACCGGTGTGTCGATCCGCGCGCTGGCGCCGGGCATGCGCTATGCGCTTGGCTATGAGGACGGCGACCGCCTGCAGGCAGACCTGCTGTTCGAAGGCGTGATGCCGCCCGCGCCGCTGACGGCGGTCGGCTCGACCTTCGGCAGCGCGCATCACTTTGACCAGTTCGGGCGCATTACCGGGCACATCGTGCTGCACGGGGAACGGATCGAGATTGACTGCATCGGGATGCGCGACCGTACCTGGGGCCGTCGCCCCGAAGACCGGCCGCGGCAAGCGGCCTACGTCACCGGCGCGGCCGACGCCCATCACGGCTTTCTCGCGGTGAGCAACCTGCGTGAGGGCAAAGATGAAATCGCCTATGGCTTTTTGCGCCGCGATGGCGTCACCGTAGCGCTGACGGGCGGCAGCCGCGAGGTGGAGCGCGATCCGGCCACGGGTTGCGTCCGCCACATCCGCATGACGGCCACCGACCGCGAAGGGCGGCTGCTGCAGGCGACCGGCGTGCCGGTGAGTCGCATCGTGCTGAACCGTCATACGTTCATCGATCACAACAGCCTCATCCGCTGGGACCTGAACGGGGCAGAAGCCTGGGGCGAAGATCAGGACATGTGGCCGGTGCATCGCTGGGCCCGTTATCGACGGGAAGCCGTGGCGCAGCGTTAGCGAATAAATCATCAGAGGCAGGTGCGCGGTGAGTTTTGCAGCCATTCTTTCCGCCGAGCGCATCAATGACCTCACCGCGCGCGGTTCATGGATCAATCGCCTCGTCTGCGATCTGCCGTACACGCGGCCTGCATGCGGATTGGCGCGGTGACCAAGCCGCTGATGCCGATTTTTCGCGAGCGCGAACTGGAATTCATGCTGGGCTTTGCCGGCTCGCGGGTGCTGCTTCTGCCGCCGCAGTATCGCGGCTTCGCCAGCCTCATCCAGTTTTTGAAAGCGGCCGGTCTGATCAAACCGCACTGGCCCGAACGGCTGGCAGTGCTGGACGCCTTCCCGCGCACCCCCAGCGGGAAAATCCAGAAATTCCGGCTGCGCGAGATGGCGGCAACGCTGACGCCGATGGCCTTACCCCGTTAACCAGTTGAGGAAAGCAGCTAGCCATGAGTCCTGACGAACTGCTGCGCCGACTTGCGCAGACCCTGAAACAGGAAATCGCCCCGGCAGTGGGCGAGGCTTATCCCAAGACGCAGGCCTATATGGCGAGCGTGGTGCTGGAGAAGTTGTCCCAACAACTCGCGCTGGCCGAGGCGCATGCCGCCGCCGGCCGCGCGGACGTTGCGGCCCTCGCGCACGACCTCCGCGAGCTGCTGGGCGGCAGTCCGTTACCGGCGGCGCTGGGGCACACGCTGGCGGGACTTGGCGGCGCACCCAACAAGCACGGCCTGAACGCCCTGGTGGCCGCGCTCTATGCGGCTCAGGCGGAACTCGACACCGAGGTCTTCCGGCAAAGCCTGGCGCGGATTCGCCAGACGCTGCGTCTCGGCCTCGACCGCGAACTGGTCTACGCCGCATGAGCGCGACACCAGGAACGCAAACCCCATCGCTGGAGTCGCGGATCGCCGCCTACCTGCGAGGCAAGCTGCCGCAGGCCGAGGGCCTGCGCCTGAGCGGTGTCGAACGCATCGCCGTGGGCTGGTCGCACGAGACTTGGCTGTTTGATGCGGAGTGGCAGGAGGCGGGCCAGGCGCATCGTCAGGGCATGTGCCTGCGCCGCGATCCGGGTAACGCGCTGCTGCGGCATTTGTCCGATCTGGGCGAGCAGTTCCGGGTGCTGAAAGCGCTGGAATCAACGCCGCTCACCGCGCCTAAAGTCTGGTGGTACGAGTCCGACCCGGCGATTCTCGACGCGCCGTTTCTGGTCATGGAAAAAGTGCCCGGCAGTTGCCCGAGCCCCTGGGGGCGGGAGGGCCGCGCGTTCTATCAGGCGGCCGCCGAGCGGGGCGTCTTGCCGCGCAGCTTTACGCAAACGCTCGCCACGCTGCATACGCTGGACTGGCGTGCGGCCGGACTCGAGTTTCTGGGCGTGCCGGCGGCGGGCCCCGATTTTGCCCGCCGTGAAATCGCCAAATGGCGCGAGCTCATCGCGCTGTCCGGCCACCCGCCGGAGCCGGTGCTGACGGACCTCATCGGCTGGCTGGAAGCCAACGCGCCCAGCAGTTCGCGGGTCACGCTGGTGCACGGCGCCTATCGCACCGGCAATCTGCTTATCCACGAGGACCGTATCTCAGCAGTGCTCGACTGGGAGCTGCAGGTGCTGGGCGATCCAATGTACGACGTCGCCTATGTGCTGTCGGACCTGAACCGCGAAGGCACCGAGCTGCTGTCGAATCTGGTCGACCGCGACGCCTTCTACCGGGAGTACGAAGCCGCCACCGGCTTCACGATTGATGACGAGATCTGCCGTTACTACAACGCGCTCTACGCCATGCGTTCGGTCGCGTTCTGGATGAGCGCCTCGGGGCTCTACGCCGAAGGTCGCAGCAACGACATCCGGCTCGCCCGCACGCGCTGGTCGGTGCCGGTAGTATTGGACCGCGCGGCGCGCGAACTGGGTTACTAAATCTGACGATTGCAACTGACAGGGGAGAGGACGATGGGAATTGCAGAGCAGCCGGCGGGCGGTGCGGCCAACGCCGAACAGATCGAAACCCTGGACGCGCTGATCATCGGCGGCGGCGTTTCCGGCATCTACCAACTGCAGGGTCTCCTCCAGCAGGGCATCAAGGTGAAGATTTTCGAGGCCGGCGGCGGCGTGGGCGGCACCTGGTACTGGAACCGCTATCCGGGCGCGCGTTTTGACTCCGAGTCCTACAGCTACGCCTATAGCTTCTCGCCGGAGTTGCTCAAGGAGTGGAACTGGAGCGAGCACTACTCGGCCCAGCCGGAGAACGAGCGCTATCTCAACTTTGTGGTCGACAAGTTCGACCTGCGGCCGCATATCCGCTGCAACGCGCGGATCAAGTCCGCGCAGTTCATCGCCGCGCGCAACCAGTGGCTGGTCGAAACCCACGACGGCCACCGCGCCTACACGCAGTTTCTGATTTCTGCCGTCGGCATTCTGTCGGCGCACCAGCTGCCGGACATTCCGGGCGTGGAAAAATTTGCCGGAGAGTCGTTCCACACCGCGCGCTGGCCGCACGAGAAGGTCGACTTCAGCGGCAAGCGGGTGGGCGTGATTGGCAGCGGCGCGACTGCCGTGCAGCTCATTCCGCGCATTGCCGGCGAGGTCGGTCACCTGACCGTCTTTCAGCGCACCGCCAACTACTGCTGCCCGCTGCGCAACTCGGTCATCGACCCCGACACCCAGCAGCAGATCAAGGACAGCTACGACGAGATTTTCGCCAAGTGCCGCGCCACCTTCGCGAGCTTCATGCAGGACTTCGATCCGCGTAAAACCTTCGACGTCCCGCTCGCGGAACGGCGCGCGTTCTATGAGGAGATTTGGGCGCAGCCAGGCTTCACCAAATGGTTCGGCTGTTTCCACGACATCATGACCGACGATGCTGCCAACGAAGACTATGCGGAGTTCGTGCGGAACAAGATTCGTGCGCGGGTCAAAGATCCCGTGGTGGCCGAAATGCTGGTGCCGAAAGACCATCCCTTCGGCGCCAAGCGCATTCCGCTCGAAACCGGCTACTACGAGGTCTACAACCAGGACAATGTGAAACTGGTCGACATCAAGACGACGCCGATCACCGAAATCACCGCGACTGGCATTACCGTCGGTGATACCCACTACCCGCTCGACGTCATCATCTACGCCACCGGCTTTGATGCGATCACGGGCGAGCTGACGCGCATGGATATTCGCGGCGAACAGGGCCAGTCGCTGAAGGAAAAATGGGATCGCGAGGGCCCCAGCGCGTATCTCACCCTGCAGACCGCCGGCTTCCCCAATCTTTTCATCGCCAACGGCGCGGTGTTTTGCAACTTCACCCGATGTGCCGAAGTGCTGGGTGACTGGGTGCGCGAATGTCTGACCTATATGCGGGCCAACGGCTATACGCGCATTGAAGCCAGGCAGGAGGCGGAAGACGCCTGGACCGAGCATGCGTCCAGCCTGACGGAGGGCATGTTGTTCACCAAGACCAAGTCCTGGTTCATGGGCACCAACATCCCGGGGAAAAAGCGCGGGTTTCTGTTCTACGCCGGCGGTGCGCCGGCGTTTCGCGACAAGGTGGCGGAGGTCGCGGCGAAGGGTTACGAGGGGTTTAAGCTCGGTTAGTGCCAAGCCGGCGGGAGCGCCAAGCGCTGCCGCCGGGGATGACCACGCCTAACCGTCGATATAAACCCGCCGATGCGTATAGCGCCACTCGCCGTGGTCCTTGCGCAGCGTGTCGCGGTAGCCGCCGGTCAGCAGGTAGTCGCTCTTGCCGTCGTGCACCTTGAAGTAGATGAGGCCGCAGGTGCCGGTGGCGGTGTCGCCGCTGATCTCGAAGCTCACGTTCACCATCATGTGGCGCACGCCGCCACCCGCCCAGGAGTGGTGATATTGCTGGGTGAATTTCTGCAGTTCTTCGCGACCCGTGAAGCGGCCCATCAGCGGGCTCTCGAACACGCCGTCTGGCGTGAAGCAATCCATCCAGGCCTCGAACTGGCCGGCGTCGACGGTGTTGGCGTATTGGGCGTAGAGCTCGCGGATTTGTTCGCGGTCTTCAAACGTGCCGGTAATTTTGGGCATCACGATCTCCTTGAATGGCGGCGGGCGTTGCTTGCCCGCCGAGTATCGCAGAGCATCCGCGGGCCCGGCGAGTGCCGGGCGAGGCCTTAGTAGCCTGGCGGCGGCGGGGTGCCCGGCGGCGGATAGGCCGGGGCCTGCGGCGGCGGGGCGACCGCGCCGGGCGGCGGTACGGTCGCATTGGGCCACTGCGCGGCCTGTCTGGCCTCCGCGCCGCGCCGCTCGGCGTCTACCCGTGCGGCAACGCTGGCCGATACCGGCACCTGATGGCCCTTGGCGTACATGCATTCCACGTAGGCGCTATCGTAGATTTGCTGCTGCGTCATGCTTCCGGTTCGCGCCGCTTCGCTGCCAACAACACTGCCGAACAGCAGCCCCAGCCCTGCGCCACCCGCCGCCCCCGAGCCGGCATTGCCGGAAGCGGAGCCCAGTAAGGCACCGGCGGCTGCGCCGACCATCGTGCCCACTGCGGCCGACTTGACCCCGATGTCGCTGCCCCCCTCGTTGGGCGGTGGGCCGATGGTCTCGCGCGCAAAGGCCCGACATTCGGTTTCGTTGGCGCGGAACTGATCGTAAGTGGCGTAGCTGCCTGGCAGGGCGCTCACGCTCGGGCCCTGCGGGTAGGTGGCGCAGGCTGCAAGGGCCAGACTAAGCACACCAAGCGAGAGCGAAGATAAAACGGGCTTCATGGCGATACTCCGTGTATGGCGGGCGATTACTGCGCGGGCTTGGTCGGCGGCAGGTTGCGCGGATCGACCGGCACCCACTGCTGATCACACTGCGGCACGTAGGGGTAGTAGCCAGCCGGCTTCGGGCAGTAGTACCAGAGCTGCGGGGCCGCCGGCGCGGCGGCCTGAGGTGCTGGCGCGGGCGGCGGCTCGTCGCGCTGGATGTAGACCGTTGGCTCGCGCTCGATGATCACCGTGCGCGGCGGCGGGTCGTAGTACCAGGGCGAATAGTAGTAAGGACGCGGACCCCAGAACGGATCGGCATAGACCGGCCCGCCGAGATAAAGCCCGAACGAGGTACTGACCCGGCCGCGGTCGGCGTAGTAGCCGCCGTGGTCGTGATGACGGCGACCGGTGTCGTGCCAGTCCCGGCGGTCGTCACGGTCGCGGCGCGGTTCGCTGCGGGGGCGGTCGACCATGCCTCCGCGCGGGGTGCCAATGCCGGCCGCCGCGTGGGACCCGATGATGTCCCGGTCGCCGCCCCCTTTGCCGCGCTGACGGTCGGCGGCGGCCGCAGGCTGCAGGCACAGCGCCAGCAGGCAGGCGAGAGCGAGGAGTGGGTTGAAACGTACGGTCATGATGGCAACTCCCTGAAATATGCCTCGCGAGGATAGTCCCACGCTGGCCGGCGGCCGCTGACCCGGGTCATGCGGGATTGGCCGTGGGGGGCAGCCTGCGGGCCGCGGATTGAACCCGCACTGAACAGATCGGTGGCGACCGCGACTCGGCCTATACTGGGCTCAGGCAGTTTCACGACGGGTAAGTTCACGGTGGCCGAGCAGTACAAACTGGTGTTCTCCGGACGCCTCGCCGAGGGCATGGCCGAAGCCGACGTGGTCGCCGGCCTGGCCCGCCTCCTGAAGACCGAACCCGCCAAAATCGCGCCTATGTTCAGCGGACAGACGGTGGTGCTGCGCAAAGGCCTCGATGAGGCAACCGCCGGGCAGTATCTCGCCGCGCTGGCCAAAGTCGGCGCCCTGTGCGAGCGGGTGCTAATGGTCGACACGCCGCCGCCAGTCCGACCGGTCGCGCCGCTGCCTCCCGCGCTGGCGCCCCTCGCGCCGGCCATTGCCCGCGCGGCAGGCGCCGTGCCGGTCGCGCCGGCGCTGGAGATTGCGCCGCCAGGCGCCGTGCTGCTCGACACGGCGGCGGTGACTCCACCGGCCATCGACACCAGCCACCTCAGCGTTCTGGCGCCGGGCCCGCTGCTGCTCGACACCGACATTGTCGCCGTGCCGTTTTTTGATTTATCCGAACTCAGCCTGGCCCCGGCCGGCGTGACGCTGGTCGATGCGGTCGAGGTGCCGCCGGCCGAATTTGATTTGAGCCACCTGTCGCTCGCCAACTGATGCCTTTAATCCAGCGCAACCCCGGGGGCCGCGAACACGCATGAGCAATCTCACCAAATCCCTGCTGTGGCTGGCCTCGGCCGTGGTCATCGCGCTGGCGGTCTATCTGTGGGCGCTGCGCGAGGACCCGGCGCTGGCGGCGAAGATGGCCGAAGCGCCGGCCGGCGTGCGCAACGCGGTCGCGCCCGTCGATGAGCCGCCGTCACCGTCCGTCAGCACCCTGCCGCCGGACGAACCCGCCGCCGAAGCCCTGCCCGACCCGGCCCTGCCGGCGCTGGAAGACAGCGACGTGGCGGCGCTGTCGGCGCTCCGCGCGCTCGCGGGGCAGTCCTTCATCACCACGATGATCGAACCGCGTTCGCTGGTGCGACGGCTGGTCGTCACCATCGATAACCTGCCCAACGAGCGCCTGTCGATGAAATACCGCGTGGTGCGCGCCGTGCCCGGCAGCTTCGAAGTGGCTGGCAGTGAGGCCGCGTTACAACTTGCGCCTGGCAATGCCGCACGCTATCTGCCGCTGCTCAACGCCCTGTTGGCCGCCGACGCCGCGCACTGGGTAGCGCTGTACCGCCAGTGGTATCCGCTGTTGCAGCAGGCTTACGCCGAGATGGCCGACCCCCGGCATTTGTTCAACGATCGCCTGCTGGTGGTGATCGATCATCTCCTGGCGGTACAGGTGCCCGCCGCGCTGCCGGCGCTAACGCATCCTGGCGTGCTTTACGCCTACGCTGACGCCGCGCTCCAGCAACAGTCCGCGGGTGCCCGCATCCTGATTCGCATGGGGCCAGCCAATGCTGCGCGGGTGCAGGAACGCTTGCGCGAAATCCGCAACCTGCTCGGCGCCGTGCCCTAGGCGGCACAAAAAAAACGGCACCCGCAGGTGCCGTTTGAAGCGCACGCGCCAGCCGGCGCGTGGCGAACTACTTGATGAACTTGGCGTACTTGTCGAGCACCGGCAGCACCTTGTCGGCTTCCGCCGGCGGCAGCGGCAGGATCACGCGCTTCACGCCCTTGTCGGCGAACTGGGCAATGGCGTCGTCGGTCGGCGCCATCGCGAAGAACACACCGAGGTCGATGCTGGCCGGGTCGCGGCCAATCTTGTGGCAGGCGTCGTGGATCTGCTTGAGTCCGCCTTCGAAGTCGTACATGCCGCCGATGGGCATCCAGCCGTCACAGAACTCGGCCACATGCGCTGCCGTCAGCGGGCCGGCCGCGCCGCCCATGATGATGTTCGGGTGCGGCTTCTGCACCGGCTTCGGCCACGCCCAGCTGGCTTCAAACTTCACATGCTCGCCGTTGAAGCTGGCTTCTTCCTTGGTCCACAGCTCTTTCATGAGCAGGATGTATTCGCGCAGGATTTCGCGGCGCTTCTTGAAGTTCAGCTTGTGGTTGCGCATTTCCTCCACGCACCAGCCGTAGCCGATGCCGAACTCGAAGCGCCCGCCGGAGATCATGTCGAGGCTGGCGATTTCCTTGGCCAGCCAGATCGGATCGCGCTGCGCGACCAGCGTAATGCCGGTGCCCAGACGCAGCTTGCTGGTGACCGCGGCGCAGGCCGTCAGGGCCACGAACTGGTCGTGGCTGCGCCAGTATTCTTCCGGCAGCGGCGGCGCGCCGGCGCGACCGCCCCAGGGCGTTTCGCGGCTGGACGGGATGTGGCTGTGTTCGGGGAACCACAGGGACTCGAACCCGCGGCTCTCCACTTCCTTCGCCAGTTGAATGGGCTGAATCGCCTTGTCGGTCGGGAAAATAATGACGCCTATGTCCATCAGTTCGCTCCTCGTTCGGGCCTTTGGGGGCCGTGTTGTTATCGTCGTGAATGAGCGCGCAGAAAGCGCGGGCCAGGGCAGTATACGCGCGCGATGCTAGCGACCGCGCCAGACCGGTGTGCGCTTGGCGGCGAAGGCGGCCGCGCCTTCTTTCGCGTCTTCGGTGCTGCGCAGGAAGTCGAAATTTTCGCGTTCGACTTCCAGCGCTGCGGGCAGCGGCAGGTCAACGCCGCGCATCACCGCATCCCGAATCTTCTCCACCGCCAGCGGCGGGCTGCGCACGATTTCTTCCGCGATGTCGGCGGCTTTTTCCAACAGCCGGCCGCGCGGTACCACGTGGTCCACCAGGCCCAGCCGCAGCGCTTCAGGCGCATCGAGCCGCGCGCCGGTGTAGAGCATCTCCAGCGCTCGCCCGCGCGGAATCAGCCGCGGCAGACGCTGCGTGCCGCCGCCGCCGGGCAGCACACCGAGGCGCACTTCGCCCAGCCCGAACATGGCCTCGGTGCTGGCCACACGAATGTCACAGGCCAGCGCCTGCTCCAGCCCGCCGCCGTTGCAGTGGCCGTGAATTGCGGCGATGACGGGCTTGCGCAGAAAGCCCAGCACGCTGAACAGCCCGTTGCCGGCGGGCCGCGAGCGATCGCCAAAGCCTTCACCCTTGATGTCGCTACCGGCGCAGAACGCGCGCTCGCCGTTGCCGGAGAGGATCGCGACGCGCAGTTGATCGTCAGCGTCGAAGCGGCGAAACAGATCCGCCAGCAGGGCGTAGGTTTCCAAATCGCAGGCGTTCAGCCGCTCGGGCCGGTTGTAGGTGACGTAGGCGATCGCGCCCCGTGTTTCAAACAAGACTTTTTCCATGCGGTGCTCCCGGTGGCCAGAGGGGCCGTAAGGTCTGCATCATTCCAGAGCCGGGCGCGGACTAACATCCCCGGCGGCCTGCTAGCATGGCGGCCCTGTCAGCAGCTGCGAGGGGAACACCGGATGCAATATCAGGACATCGAATATCAGGTCGAGGATCCGGTCGCCGTGATCACCCTCAACCGACCGGACCGGCTGAACGCCATGACCATTCGTATGCTGGCCGAGATTCGCCACGCCAGCGCGGCGGCCGAAGCTGACCCGCGCGTCGTTGGCATCATCCTGACCGGCGCCGGGCGCGGCTTTTGTGCGGGGATGGATCTTTCCGCGCTGGACGAAATCTCGGCCAACGGTGAGGTCTCCCGCGAAGCACCGCCGGAGCTGGCGGCCGAGCCCGGTGATCCGGCAATGGGGGAAGACTTCGCCGGCATCTATCAATATTTCCTCAAGCTGCGCAAACCCGTGATTGCGGCGGTCAACGGCGCCTGCGCGGGCTTGGGCTTTTGCTTTGCGCTGCTCTGCGATCTGCGTTTCGTCGACCGTAACGCCAAGTTCAGCACCGCGTTCTCGCAACGCGGGCTAGTGGCCGAACACGGCGCAAGCTGGCTGTTGCCGCGTCTGCTGGGGACCTCGAAAGCGCTGGACCTGCTGTGGAGCGCGCGGCGCTTCGATGGCGTGGAAGCCGAGCGTCTGGGGCTTGCCGACCGGCTCTGCGAGCCGGGCACGACGGTGGCCGCAGCCCGTGAGTATCTCACTGGCCTTGCGGCGAACGTCTCGCCGACCTCCATCATGGTCATCAAGCAGCAGGTTTACCGGCAGCTCATGATGCCGCTGGGCCCGGCCATGGCAGAGACCAATCAGGCGATGGACGAGAGCCTGAAGCGCGGCGATTTCCGCGAAGGTGTGCGCTCGTTTCTGGAGCAGCGGCCACCGGTATTCCCGCGGCTTGGCGGCGGATGAGCGCGGAAGACCTGCCCGCCGGGGCGGGGCTGACCGCACGCGATCCGGCCTTTCGTGAAGATCCGGATGCGGTCTACGACCTGCTCCGCGCGCGCGACCCGCTGCACTACGACGCGGCCTACGGGCGCCGTGTGCTGACCCGATTCGAGGATGCGCGAACGGTGCTGCGGGCACGCGAGTTTGGGGTAGACGCGCGTAAAACCCTGCCCGAGTCCTATATGCGCCGCGTCGCCGGCACCGGCGTGCAGGAAGCGCGCGGCGCCACCGCCTATGAGCCGCCGCTGGTGCTGCTGGACGACCCCGCGCATCGCCGCATCCGCGGCTTGATGAGCAAGGCCTTCACGCCGAAAGCGGTGGCCGCGATGCGTCCGACTATCGAGCGCCTGACGCGCGAGGCGCTGGAAGCGCTGCCCGACGCCGGCGAAATTGATTTCATCGCCGCCTATGCGGGACCGCTGCCCACCCGCGTGATCGCCGCCATGATGGGCTTGCCCGACGCCGACTGGGTAGACCTCAAACGCTGGTCCGACGCCATCCTGATGGGCTACGACCCGGAACGCGAAGCGCCGGTGCAGCAGCGCCTGCGTGAGGCCTATCTCGCGCTGAGTGCGCTGTTTCGCGACGCGCTGGCGGCGCGCCGCCGGGTACCGCAGGACGATCTGATTTCCGCGATGGTCCGCGCCCAGGACGAACAGGATCGCCTGAGCGATCTGGAAATCATCAGCCTGTGCACGCAGCTGCTGGTGGCCGGCAACGTCACCACCACGGATTTGATGGGCAACGGGCTGCACGCCCTGCTGAAACATCCAGCAGAACTCGCCCGACTGCGCGCCGAGCCGGCGCTGATGCCGCGCGCGATCGACGAAATCCTGCGCTACGACTGCCCGCTGACCGAGACCGCGCGCATCGCGCTCGCCGACACGGTGGTCAGCGGCTGTCCGATTGCGAAAGGGGAGACGCTCACCGTCGCGCTCGCCGCCGCCAATCACGATCCGGCGGCCTTTGCCGAACCTCATCGCTTCAGTCTGGACCGCGACGCCAGTGCGCAGCTGGGATTCGCAACCGGGCCGCACGTGTGTCTGGGCGCGCCGCTCGCACGACTGGAAGGCGAGATTGGCCTGCAGGCGTTTATCGAAAAATTTCCTGCGCTTGCGCCAGGCCGGCAGTCGCCGCGACGCCGCGCGCTGCCGTTTTTTCGCGGCTTCGAAAGTTTGCCGGTGTGGCTGGCTTAGCGCTGCGACTGGCGTCACGCGGGCCTGCCGCGCGCGCCCTGATTCAATCCCCGTTTCCTACCGGAGCCGCGCCATGAAACATCTTGTCGTCGTCTTGACCGAACCCACCGAAGGTCGTGAGGCCGAGTACAACGACTACTACGAGCACCAGCATCTGGACGATGTGCTGGCCACCACTGACTGGACGTCGGCGCAGCGGTTCAAGCTGAGCGATCAGCAGGGCATGCCATGCCCCTTGCCCTACCTCGCGCTCTACGAAGTCGAGGCCGACGACGCCACCGAGGTGCTCAAGACCCTCAACGCCACCCGCGGCGAGCGCGTGCAGAGCGCCGCGCTCAACAAGCGCACCGCCGGCGTGTGGGTGTTCAGCCCGACCGGGCCCAAACACGAGCGCGCTTAAGCCAGCATAGAAAGGAACCGTCATGCATTTCGGTTACACCGATGAACAGGAACAGTTTCGCGGCATCGTGGCGCGCTTTCTGCGAGAGCGTGCGCCGGTCTCGGCGGTGCGTGCGCAGATGGCGAGCGAGCGCGGCCACGACCCGGCGCTGTGGCGCGGCATTGCCGGCGAACTCGGCCTGACCGGCGTGCATGTGCCCGAGCATCTGGGCGGTCAGGGCTTTGGCCTTGAAGAGCTGTGCATTGCGCAGGAAGAATTCGGCCGCGCGCTGACCTGCGCGCCGTTCTTCGCAAGCACCGTGCTCGCCACCACGGCGCTGCTCGAACTCGCCGATGAGGCCGAGCAACACGCCCTGCTGCCCGCGCTGGTGGCGGGCGAGCGCGTGGCGACGCTGGCCTGGGTCGAGCAGGGCGGCGACTGGTCGGCCAGTGCGTGCGCGATGCTCGCCACGCCCGCCGCCGACGGCGTGCGGCTCAATGGGCATAAGCACTACGTGATCGACGGCCTTGCGGCCGATCTTCTGCTGGTGGTGGCGCGCACGTCGGGCAGCGTCGGTGATGCCGGGCTCGGTCTCTACGCGGTCGAGGCGGATGCGGCCGGCCTCGCGCGGCGCGGGCTTGAGACCATCGACACCACGCGGCGGCAGGCAGCACTGGTATTCACCGACTGCCCGGCGCGTCGGCTCGGCGCGGGGCGCGACTTCAACACCGGTTTCGCCCGCTGTCTGGACCGAGCCACCATCGCGCTCGCTGCAGAGATGGTCGGCGGCGCCCACGCGCTGCTTGATTCGGCGGTCGATTACGCCAAGCTCCGCATGCAGTTCGGTCGCCCTATCGGCGCCTTTCAGGCGATCAAGCACAAGCTGGCCGAGATGCTGCTGGAGGTCGAACTCGCCACCGCGGCGGTGCGCTATGCGGCAGCGGCGGCCGACGCCAACGACGCCGAGACCGCGCCGCTTGCGTCCCACGCCAAGACCATGGCGTCGGATGCCTACCTGCGCGCGGCGGTCGAGGCCGTGCAGATCCACGGCGGCATTGGCTTCACCTGGGATAACGACACGCATCTGTGGTTCAAGCGGGCCAGAAGCTCGGCGGTCCTGCTGGGCGACGCGGCGCTGCATCGCGAGCGTTACATCGCACTGACGGAGGCCGCGGCATGAGCACGCCAAACATCACGCCCGACGAAACCACCGTGCGCGCCGAACTGCGGGCGTGGCTGGCTGCGCACTGGCAGGTCGACCGCAGCCTGGTGGCATGGCGACATCTGCTGGTCGACAGCGGCTGGGGGATGCCGCACTGGCCGCGCGAATGGCACGGTCGCGGTCTGCCGGTGGCGCTGCTGCCGGCGATCGACGCGGAATTTGAAGCCGTTGGCGCGGTGGGCGTGGCGCGCATTGGCATCCGTCTGCTGGCTGCCGCGACCCTGCTGGAACACGGTTCGGACGACCACAAGCGCCGCTTCCTGCGCCGCATCCTGAGCGGCGAAGACACCTGGTGTCAGCTCTTCAGCGAACCCGGCAGCGGATCCGATCTTGCCGGGGGCACCACCCGCGCCGAGTTTGACGGCACGCGCTGGGTGGTGAACGGCCAGAAGCTGTGGACCACCAGCGCGCACCACGCGCACTGGGGGCTGCTGCTGGCGCGCACCGACTGGGACGCGCCGAAGCATCAGGGCTTGAGCTTCTTCGTGATCGACATGCATCAGCCGGGCGTTGAAGTGCGGCCTTTGAAGCAGATGAACGGCTACGCCTCGTTCAACGAAGTGTTTTTCACCGACGCCGTGGTGCCGGCGAGCAATCAGGTGGCCAACACCGGTGACGGCTGGAAGGTCGCGATGACCACGCTCGCGCACGAGCGACGCAATGCCGACGCGCTGCGTCGCTGGGGCCATGCCTCGCCGCACGCCGGCCGGATCTACGACGAGGAACGCGCCGAAATCGCGACCGTCATGGAGCCCTATCGCTGGTATCCGCAGCGCGCGGGCCGCGTTGACCTGGCGCTGCCGCGGGCGCGCAGCACCGGCCGCATTGCCGACCCGGCGGTGCGTCAGGAACTGGCGAAACTGATGATGCTCTCGCGCGCTTCCGAATGGCTCGCGCAGCGCGCGCGCCACGCCAAGCAGAGCGGCAAGCCGGAAGGCCCCGAAGGGTCGCTAGGAAAACTGGTGGCGAGCCACGTGGCCCGCGCGGCCGCCGAGGTACATGCGCTGATCAGCGGCGCGGACGCGATGCTGGCCGGCGCCGACTCGCCGGAGAACGGCATGATTGCGGAGATTCTGCTGTCGGTACCGGCTACCTCGATTGCCGGCGGCACGGACGAAATCCAGCGCAACATCATCGGCGAACGCGTGCTCGATCTGCCGCGCGAACCGCGGACCGACGCCGGACCGTTTCGCGACATCCCGCGCAATCCGCCGCGGCCGCGGGGCTGAAGGCCGCGCGCCCTACGCCGTCAGGTTCGGCCGCCGCTTGTGCCAGCCGGTCGCCTGCTCGTAAGCGGCGGCAACCCGGAACAGCGTCGCTTCCTCGCCGTGCCTGCCAATGAACTGCATGGCGGTCGGCAGGCCCTGGGCCGTAAAGCCGTTCGGGATGGTCAAGGACGGATGGCCGGTGAAATTGGTCGGCGCGGTGTAGCGAACGAGCGGTGCAAAGCTTTCCGGCGGCGCGACCCGCTGCGGCGGGAACTCGCTTTGGGGCATGGCGGGTGAAGGTGCCGCCGGGCACAGGATCACATCCACGTCGCGGAAGGCCTTCTCGAACAGCGCGGTGCTGAACTGGCGCAGCTTCTGCCCGCGCGCATAGTCTTCGGCGCTGACCGTGAGGCCGTACTCCAGCAGCGCGCGGAACACCGGGCCGTAGTCCGCGGCGCGGGCGGGAAACCATTCGCGATGGCGGAGCAGGGCATCGACCGCGCAGGTGTCCTGCCAGTGCGCTGCGACGTCGGTGATGCCGGCGAGGTTCACGTCCTGCACAACCATCTTCTGGCCGTACAGGAGGTAGCAGGCGCGGAAGCAGGCTTCGCGCATGTCGGCATCGGTGTCTTCGGTGCAGTAGTCGCGATCGATGCCAACGCGAATGCCTTCGGCGCCGCGCGCGATTTCGGCGAGGTAATCGACCGGCGGATCGCTGCGGGTCGACGGGTCGCGTTCATCCCGACCTTCCATTGCGGCCAGCATCAGCGCGCAGTCGGCAACGCTACGCGTCATCGGCCCGATGTGGTCCAGCGTGTCGGCCAGCGGAAACACGCCGTGGCGCGAGATCTTGCCGAAAGTCGGCTTCAGACCCACCACGCCGCAGGCCGCAGACGGAAAACGAATCGAGCCGCCGGTGTCGGTGCCGATCGCGCCGAAGCAAAGCCCCGCCGCCACCGCCACGCCCGAACCGCTGGACGACACCCCGGCCCAGTAGTCCGTATGCCACGGGTTGCGCGGATAGTCGTACTCCGGGTGATAGCCGTAGAGCGCGAATTCGGTGAGGTTCAGTTTGCCGGTGAAGGCCGCGCCCGCGCCGGCCAGTTTCTCCACAATCGCCGCATCAAGCAGCGGTCTGAAGTCGCGCAGGATGCGGGACGCGCAGGTCGTGGGAATGCCCTTGGTGCAGATCAGATCTTTCAAGCCCAGCGGAACGCCGTGCAGCGGGCCGCGATAGCGCCCGGCAGCGATCTCGCGTTCAGCGTCCAGCGCCTGCGCGCGGCCGAGTTCCGCAGTCACCAGCAGATGACTCCGCAGCACGCCATCTTGCGCGCTGATGCGCGCGAGCTGGGCGTCGAAAAGTTCGACCGGGGAGATCTCGCGGCGCTCGAGGAGCGGCGCGACCTCGGTGATGGTGCGGGTGAGGAGTTCGTTTAGCGAGCTCATGGCAAGACACTCCGTCGGGGCAGGGCCGCGTTGGGCAGATTCTCCATGGTGCGCTCCGGTGCGGGATTAAAGCGCTATTTCGACACAGCCCGCGCATGGCGGGCAATGGCAGCGCGTTGGTGACGGGCGCTACCGCAGGTCGCGGGCGGCGAATCCGGGCGGGCGCCCCGCGCGCCCGCCCAAGCGGCAAATTTCAGCGTCGTTCCGCGCGCTGACCTAGAGCCCGGAAGTTTCGCGCTGGATCGCAATCCAGCCCTTGATCGCCCCTTTGAATTTAATCGGCAACACCTTCCAGTGCATGATGAATGGAGTGCCGTTCTTCTTGTAGTTGATCGCGCGGTCTTCGAACTTGCCGCCGCTCGAGAGCACCTTGCGCAGCTTGTCGATCACCTTTTTGTCGGTGGCTGGGCCCTGCAGAATGCGCGGAGTTTGCCCCAGCACTTCTTCCTGACTGTAGCCCGTCAGTTTCTTGAAGGCGGCGTTCGCATAGATGATCTTGCCGTCCTTGGTGGCGTCGGTAACCAGAATCGAATCGAAACTGTTGTCTGCGAGCACCTTCAGGAGTTCGAGATTGATTTCGCCATCGGGCAGGAGTGTTTTGATTGAGATTGCCATTGTTTGATCCTTATTCAGTGGTGGTTGGCTGGCAGGCTGATGAACGGGCGGTCAGTCACGATAGCCGCTATCGTCATGGTCGCTGGGAGGCTAGCGGATAGCACGAAACACGGGCCTGCACCATCTCAGCCGAACCGTGATGTCGCGGCGCAGATCTGGTTTACCCCGAAAGCTGAATCATCCGGCTACCGAAAGCGCGCGACGTCGACGCTGCTATCATCGCCCGCACCCCTGTCCTCTGCTGTTGAAGGAACCCTCGTATGACTCAAGTACTGGCCGGCATTCGCGTGCTCGATTTCGGACGCTATATCGCAGGACCCTACTGCGCGGCGCTGCTGGCCGATCTGGGTGCGGACGTGATCCGCATCGAGCGCCTGTCGGGCGGCGAAGACCGCTGGCTGATGCCGGTGGGCGAAGACGGCACCGGCGCGCTGTATCTGCCCTGCAACCGCAACAAGCGCGGCATGACGCTGGATCCGGCGACCGCCGAGGGCCGCGAGATCGTGGCGAAGCTGGTGCGCACGGCAGATGTCGTCATCGCCAACCTGCCGCCCGACGTGCTGCGCAGTCTGGGGCTGGATCTGGAAAGCCTGCGGGCAATCAAGGCGGACATCATCCTCACCACCGTCAGCGCATTTGGTGCCGGCGGGCCCTGGAGCCACAAACACGGTTTTGACGGCGTGGGGCAGGCGATGTGCGGGTCGGCCTACCTCACTGGCACGCCCGAGCAGCCGCTGCGCGCCGCGGTGACCTGGGTGGATTATGGCAGCGCGTCGCTGGCTGCCTTTGGCACGCTGGCGGCGCTGATGAATCGCGCGCAGACCGGGCAGGGGCAGAAAGTGGAAGGGGCGCTATTGCGCACCGCGCTGACCTTCAACAACGCCGCGCTGGTCGAGCAGCAGGTGGCGCAGACCAACCGGGTAGCGACCTTGAACCGCGGCTATGTCGGCGCGCCGTCCGATATGTTCCGCACCCGCGACGGCTGGGTGGTGGCCTACGCGCTGGGCAATCCCATGTTCAAACGCTGGGCGCGCCTGATGGGCGAGGACCACTGGCTCGCCGACCCGCGTTTTGCGAGCGATGAATCCCGCGCCGATCACGGCGAGATGATTTCTGCCCGCATGAACGAATGGACCGGGGCGCGGACCACCGCCGAGGCGCTGGCCGAGCTGGAACGTGTGGCCATTCCCGCCGCGCCGCTTTATTCGCCGCAGCAGGCGCTGGAAGACGAGCACATCCGCGCGACCGGCTTTCTGCACGAGGTGGACTATCCGGGCTTGCCGCGGCCGGCGCCGCTCGCGACCACGCCGGTCGACCTGTCGGAAAGCCCGGGCCAGTTCCAGCGCCGCGCGCCGGCGCTGGGCGAGCACACGGATGAGATTCTCGGTGAACTGGGCTACACGGCAGACGACATCGCGGCGCTGCGCGCGCGCGGCGTGGTGTAGGCGGCATGGATATCCGGCGGATTACCGAAGTGGGCGTGGCGGTGCGCGATCTGGCGCAGGCCACGGATCTTTTCAAGCATCTCTTCAACGCCAGCGTGGGTGAGGTGATCGAAGTCCCGCGCTATGGCATGCACTATCGCATGTGTCGCGTGGGCAAAGTTGATTTCGAAATCATGGCGCCGACTGCCGACACCGGCGTGATTGCCGATTTCCTGCGCAAGCGCGGCGAGGGCCTGCATCACATTGCCTTCGCGGTAGACGATATCGAAGACACCATGAACAGCTTGCGCGAGAAGCAGGTGCGTTTTGTGAACGACACCCCGCAGCATCTCGAGCTCGATTTTGAAGACTTTGCCGGGCGGCGGTTTTCCAATGAAATCCAGTTCGCCTTCTCGCACCCAGCGTCCATCCTCGGCATTCTCTTCGAGTTCATCCAGTATCCCGCCGGCTACCAAACGCCCTGAGTACGCAGCTTGGGGCTGCGTGCGACAAGCCTGATCGGCGTCACTGATGCGCGCGGGCCGGCCGCTAGGATGGTCTCCACGCAGGCACATCCTGGGGTGAGTGACGCGTGGCGGCGGGGCCGAGAGAACCTAAGGCAAGGAAGCGAAGGTTCACGGAACGACGGACCAGCCCGCCTGCCGACCAAGCCCTTACCTCAGCGATGTGCCCTGCGTCTTTCAAAGCCGGTTTACGCGGGGCGGTGATCGCCAATGCCCGCACGGGCGTAAGGCCCTAAAACCCGCGCGCGCCTGCCATGCCTGAAGGTCCCGAAATCCGTCGCGAAGCCGATGCCCTGGCCAAAGTGCTGGTCGGCCAGCGCGTGCTGGGGCTGTACTTCGAGCCGCCGCGCCTCGCGCACTACCGGGACCAGTTGCTGGACCGGCAGGTGCTCGCCGTAGACACCCGCGGCAAGGCGATGCTGACCCGCTTCGACAACGACCTCACGCTGTACTCGCACAACCAGCTCTATGGGCGCTGGTACGTGAAGCCGTCCGGGCAGGAGCCATCGACGCGCCGCACCCTGCGGGTAGCGCTGCACACTGCGGCCGGCAGTGCCTTTCTCTACAGCGCCACCGATGTGCACGTTTACACGGATGCCGATCTGGGCGCGCATCCGTTTCTCGGCAAGCTGGGGCCGGATGTGCTTAACCCCGTGCTCGATGCGAAGGCCGTGGCCGCGCGGCTCATGTCAGCCCCGTTCGCGAAGCGCGCGCTGGGCGGGCTGTATCTGGATCAGGGCTTCATGGCCGGCATTGGCAATTATCTGCGCTCGGAAATCCTGTTTTTTGCCGGTCTGGCGCCGAGCCGGCGGCCGGTCGATCTGACGCGCGCCGAGCTCAACGCCCTGGCCCGCGCCACGCTGGCCGTCAGCCAGCGCGCCTACGCCGCGCGCGGCATTACCAATCCCGCGCCGCGAGTCGCTGCGCTGAAGTCGCAAGGTCTGCGCTATTCGGATTTTCGCTTCGCGGTGTTCGGGCGCGCGGCCGAACCTTGTTTCGACTGTGGTACCGCCATCGAGCGGACCACCGTGACCACGCGGCGGCTGTACTACTGTCCGAACTGTCAGCGCTAAGAAGCACCGCCCGCGAGCGCATCATCTGTGGGAGCGGCAGCGCCGCGACGCCGAACGCCTGAGTCAGGGCAACAAGCCCTCCCCCACAAACTTGAAGAAGGTCGCCTGCGCCAACGCCAGCATCTTCTGTGGGAGCGGCAGCGCCGCGACGCCGGAACG
>JALRCR010000180.1 GCA_023257255.1 Gammaproteobacteria bacterium
TGACCATGTTCCTGCCGGAGGAAGACCGCCTCAGCTACAGCAAGGAGCGGCTGGAAAGCCAGATCTCCAGCCTCTTTGGCGGTCGCATTGCCGAGGAACTGGTGTTCGGCAAGGATGCGGTGACCACCGGCGCGTCGAACGACATCGAACGCGTGACCGAGATCGCCCGCAACATGGTCACCCGCTGGGGTCTGTCCGACCGTCTCGGCCCCATGGTCTACAGTGACGACGAAGGTGAGGTGTTTCTGGGACGCTCGGTCACCCAGCACAAGCTGATGTCTGACGACACGGCGCAGCTGATTGACGAGGAGGTGCGGCACATCGTGGACCGTAACTACGAGCGCTCGAAGCAGATTCTGGCGGAAAACTTCGAGAAGCTGCATCTGATGGCCGAAGCCCTGATTCGCTTCGAGACGCTGGATAGCGATCAGATCGGCGACATCATGGAGGGCCGCCCGGCCCGCGTTCCCCAGAACTGGGACGATGATGATCGCGGTAGCCCGAATGCCGTACAGACGCCGCCCGAAGGCTCCGCGTCCTCTGGACCCGACGCACCGATCGGCGGTCCGGCGAGTTCGCACTAGCCTTAATCGTGACGCTGGCGCGTAGCAGCGCGCCAGCCTCGCCTGCCCCCCATCCGCTTTTCAGGCCTGCCCATGAGCGCTAGCAACGAGCGTAAATATTTTGGTACCGACGGGGTGCGCGGCCGCGTCGGCGTGCCCCCCATCACGCCGGACTTCGTGATGAAGCTGGGCTGGGCGGCCGGACGGGTGCTGGCCCGCGGCGCGCGCGGTAAACCGAAGGTGCTGATTGGCAAGGACACGCGGGTTTCCGGCTACATGTTTGAGTCTGCGCTGGAAGCCGGTCTTTCAGCCGCAGGCGTCGACATCCACCTGTTGGGACCCATGCCGACGCCAGGCATCGCCTACCTCACGCGGACGTTTCACGCGCAGGCTGGCATCGTGATCAGCGCCTCGCATAATCCTTTCGACGACAACGGCATCAAGTTCTTTTCCGCCAGCGGCGCCAAGTTGCCGGACGAAATCGAACTCGAGATTGAGCGCGAACTCGATAAGCCGTTCGAGACCGTCACCTCACGTGAACTCGGCAAGGCGCACCGTGTGCGGGATGCCGCCGGACGTTACATCGAGTTCTGTAAAAGCACTTTCGCCAGCCAGCTCGACCTGACTGGACTGAAAGTGGTGGTCGACTGCGCGCACGGTGCGACCTATCACATCGCGCCCGAAGTGCTCGAAGAACTGGGTGCGCGGGTGGTTGCGATTGGGAATGCGCCAGACGGCTTCAACATCAATGATCGGGTGGGCGCCACCGCGCCGGCAGCGCTGCAGGAGGCGGTGCTTGCCGCAGGGGCCGATGTGGGCATCGCGCTCGATGGCGACGGCGACCGTCTGATCATGGTCGATGAACTGGGCAATGTGCTCGACGGCGACCAGCTGACCTACATCATCGCGCGGCACCGGCTGGCGCTAGGCCGGCTGGCTGGTGCGGTGGTCGGGACGCAGATGAGTAATTTCGGCCTGGAACTCGCACTACGCGACTGCGGGCTGGCCTTCCATCGGGCCAGCGTGGGCGACCGTTATGTGCTGGAAATGCTGAATGCCAATGGCTGGACGCTGGGCGGCGAGTCCTCTGGCCACATTATCTGCCTGGACCTTACGACCACCGGCGACGGCATCATTTCGGCCTTACAGGTGCTGGAAGCCATGCTGACGCGCAACGTGCCGCTGAGCGTGCTGACCGCCGGCATGCAGATGTTTCCGCAAAAGCTGGTGAATGTGAGACTGCCGCGCCGCGCCGAAGGCGGGTTTCCGCCGGCCGTCCATGCGGCGGTTGCCGATGTGGAAAACCGTCTGAACGGCGAAGGGCGCGTCTTGCTGCGCCCTTCCGGGACCGAACCGGTGATCCGCGTGATGGTCGAGGGCCGTGAAACCGCGTTGGTCGAGACGCTCGTGGCCGAACTGGCCGATGCGGTGCGCGCTTCCCTGAGCGCGCCCGCACCCTGAGACTCAAAGCGGCTCAGTCGTCCCGCAACAGCTCGTTGATGCTGGTTTTGGCCCGCGTCTGGGCGTCGACCCGCTTCACGATCACCGCGCAGTAAAGGCTGTGGCTGCCGTCGGCTGCCGGCAGACTGCCTGACACCACCACCGAGCCGGGCGGCACGTAGCCCTGCGCGATCTTGCCCGTCGTGCGGTCGTAAATCTTGGTGCTTTGGCCGATGAAGACGCCCATCGAAATCACCGAGCCTTCACCCACCACCACGCCTTCCACCACTTCCGAGCGCGCGCCGATAAAGCAGTTGTCTTCGATGATGGTCGGCGAGGCCTGCAGTGGCTCCAGCACGCCGCCGATGCCAACGCCGCCGGACAAATGCACGTTCTTGCCGATCTGGGCGCAGGAACCAACGGTCGCCCAGGTGTCGACCATGGTGCCGCTGTCGACGTAGGCGCCGATGTTCACGTAGCTCGGCATCAGGATGACGTTGGGCGCGATATAGCTGCCCCGACGCGCAATGGCCGGCGGCACGATGCGTGCGCCGATCTGACGGAAGTCTGCCTCGCCAAGACCCGCAAACTTGCTGGGCACCTTGTCGAAGTACTGCGTATGACCGCCGTCCATCACGACGTTGTCATTCAGGCGAAAGCTCAGCAACACCGCTTTCTTCGCCCACTCGTTCACAACCCAGACGCCGTCTTTTTTCTCGGCGACGCGGAGCTTGCCGGTGTCGAGCAGGCCCAGGGTTTCGTCCACCGCTGCCCGGATCGTGTCGGGGGCGGAGGCCGGGGAGAGGGTGGCGCGGTCTTCAAAAGCCTGTTCGATGAGGCGGGCGAGTGCTTCCATGGGAGGGTTCCGGGTTATCAGGTGGATAAAAGGGTGGTGCGCAGGCGCTGTGCCGCTTCTACGCATTCTTCAAGCGACGCCACCAGCGCGAGGCGCAAGCGTCCGGCGCCGGGATTGCCGTCGCCGCGGTCGCGCGCGAGGAAGCTGCCGGGCAGGGTCAGTACGTTGCACTCGGCCAGCAGCCGACGGCATAGCGCCGCGTCATCGGCCTCAAAGCGCGGCCAGAGGTAAAAGCCGCCGGCCGGCGGGCTGACATCAGCGACTTCCGCGATCAGGGGGGTGACCGCCTCAAACTTGGCCCGGTACAGCGCGCGGTTACTGATGACGTGCGTTTCGTCGTTCCATGCCGCAATGCTGGCGGCCTGCACGTGCAGCGGCATGGCCGCGCCGTGGTAGGTGCGATACCGCAGAAACTCGCGCAACAGGCCGGCGTCGCCGGCGATGAAGCCAGAGCGCAAGCCCGGCGCGTTGGAGCGCTTGGACAGGCTGTGCATGACGAGACAGCGGCTGAAGTCCGTGCGCCCCAGCGACCAGGCGGCCTGCAGCAGGCCGCAGGGCGGCTCGGCCTCATCGAGATAAAGCTCCGAATAGCATTCGTCGGAGACCACCGTGAAGTCATGGCGGTCAGCCAGCGTCAGCAGTTCGGCGTAGTCGGCGATGCTCATCACCGCGCCGGACGGATTGGCAGGTGAGCAGACATAGACCAATCGACACTGGTCCCAGATTGCAGCCGGCACGCGGGCGAAATCGGGCAGGAAGCCGCGCTCGGCCGGGCAGGGCAGATACCAGGGTTCTCCGCCGGCCAGCAGCGCGGCGCCTTCGTAGATTTGATAGAAGGGATTGGGCATCGCGACCAGCGACTTGGCCGGCTGGCGGTCGATCAGGCACTGGGCTATCGCAAACAGGGCTTCGCGCGTGCCGTTGGCCGGCAGCACCATGTGCTCCGCAGAGATCCCGCCGGCCGTGAGCTGAAAGCGCCGCTCGAGCCAGCGCGCGATGGCCTCGCGCAGTTCATCGGAGCCTTTGGTGGCCGGGTATTTGGCGGTGCCGCCAAGCGCGCCGACCAGAGCATCGAGCACCAGTTGCGGCGTGGGATGCTGGGGTTCACCAATCGACAGATTGATCGGACGCAGCGCCGGGTTGGGCACCAGGCCTGCGCGCAATCCTGCCAGCCGCTCGAAGGGATAGGGTTGAAGTCTGGCGAGTCCGGGATTCATGGCTGGCATCGGTCGGGGCTGGGTGGGCCGCTAGTATAGAGGCGAGCGCACGAGGTGCCATCGGTACCGTGTGCAGGGGCTTTCGGTTATTCTCGCCAACCCTGTTTTTGACGGTGATTCTGACCGATGACGCACAAAATTCTGCTCATCAACGGCGATGGGATTGGGCCCGAAATCGTTGGCGCCGCGGCCGCGGTACTGGGCGCACTGCGCGACCGCTACGGCCTGGCCTACGAATCTGAAGAAGCCCTGATGGGTGGCTGTGCGTTCGACGCGTACGGCGAGCCGCTGCCGGCCGTGACCCTCAATGCGGCGCGCGCGGCCGATGCCATTCTGCTGGGCGCCGTGGGCGGACCCAAATGGGACCAGATCGAGCGGGCCAAGCGCCCCGAGCGCGGTCTGCTTGCCCTGCGCTCCGGACTGGACCTGTTCTGCAATTTGCGCCCCGCTGCGCTGTTCAGCGCGCTGGCCGAGGCCTCTGCCCTCAAGCCGGAAGTGGTCGATGGGCTGGATATCATGATCGTGCGGGAACTGACCGGCGATATTTATTTCGGCCAGCCGCGCGGCATCGAAACCCTCGCCGACGGCAGCCGGGTCGGGCGTAACACCATGATCTACAGCGAGGCGGAAATTCGGCGCATTGCGCATGCGGCGTTTCGCACCGCCATGCAGAGAAATCGCCGGCTGTGTTCGGTCGACAAAGCCAACGTGCTTGAAACCACCGAGCTCTGGCGCGAGGTGGTGACCGAAGTGGGCAAGGAATATCCCGACGTTGCGCTCAGCCATATGTACGTGGATAACGCCGCGATGCAGCTGGTCCGCGCGCCAAAGCAGTTCGATGTCCTCGTCACCGGCAATATTTTTGGCGACATCTTGTCCGACCTTGCCTCCATGCTGACCGGCTCCATCGGCATGCTGCCGTCAGCATCGCTCGACGCCAACGGCAAGGGCATGTACGAGCCTATCCATGGCTCGGCGCCAGACATCGCCGGCCGTAATCTGGCTAATCCGCTGGCAACCATCCTCTCGGTCGCCATGATGTTGCGCTACTCGCTTAACGAACCCGCGCACGCGTTGCGGGTGGAGCAGGCGGTGTCGAAGGTGCTGGCGGCGGGCTATCGCACGGCCGACATCCAGCGCCCCGGCACTACCGTGCTGGGCACGCAGGAAATGGGCGAGCAGGTGGTTGCCGCCCTGTGAGCCCGCAGGCCCCAAGGTTTTCCAATCACGGCCGATGACCTGCTTTGGAAAGCAAAGACAGGTTAAGCCACGGCCTGACTGTGCCTGCCAGATGGGCCCGCAGAGGAGTCGCGCACGCGCGGAAGTTTGCTCATTTGTCAGCATTGGAAGCCGGTACAAATGGCCGAAAAACCGTCAAAAGAGACTTGCAAGTCAGCTTTAACTTTGCAACCTAAAGTTTTATCGTAGCTAGGCGCCAGCGAAATCTTGGCATGGACCCAAGCGCTGGCCGCCCGCCATGCTGTCTGCGAGCGATCGCGACTGAGGAAATAGGACATGCTTCGGAAAAGAGCGATCGCTCTAGCTATCTCCCTGATGTTTCCAGCAGTCGCGCCTGCGCTGGGCCTTGGCTCGCTTAAAACTGGCTCTGCGCTCAATCAGCCGTTTGAAGGCCGCATCGAGATTCTTGGCGCCCAACCGACCGACTTCGACACCCTGACCATCAAACTGGCGGACTCCAAGCAATTCGAGCGCGCGGGCGTTCTGCGTAGCGCGGTCCTGCTGTCCCTGCACTTCGAAGTCGTCACTAACGACAAAGGGAACGACTACATCCGGGTCTACACCAAGGACGCCGTGCGCGAGCCCTATCTCGATTTCCTGCTTGAGCTCAACTGGGCCGACGGCAAGATGCTGCGGGAGTACACGGTTCTTCTCGACCCGCCGTTGTACGACCCCAATCGCCGCGCCGCGTCGAGCGCCGCCACGCCGCCGCCGAAACCCAAGCCGGTCGCCGCGCCCGTGGCTGCCCCTCGTAGCGCGACCCCCACCGCCGCGCGACCGCCGCTAGCCCCCGAGACCCCGCCAGCAGGTTCTCTGGGCGCGGTACAGTCTGGCGACACGCTGTGGAAACTGGCGCAGCGCGCGAAACCGGCCGAGGTGACGGTGCAGCAGATGATGATTGCGCTCCTGCGCGCCAATCCTGCGGCGTTCCCCACCGGCAACATCAATGTCCTGAAACGCGGCGCCCTGTTGAACATGCCAACGGCCGCTGAATTCGCGGCCCTTTCGCGCCAAGAAGCCAATACCGAGTTAGCCAGACAAAACCAGTTGTGGCAGGACTATCGTCAGGGCAGTGCGACTCGCCCGATTGCCCAGCAAGCCCGCACCGCAGTCGAAGCACCGGCTGTTGCGCCGGCCAGCGAGCAGCGCGACGCCAAACTCGAAATCGTCAATCCAGCGCCCCAGACCGCCACCACAGCCACTCCGGCGACCAGCCCCGCCGAAGGCGCCCTGGGACAGGAAAAGGCGGCAACGGAGAGCGCCGAAACCCGCGAACTCAAAGCCCGTCTGGACGAAGCGGAGGACATCATCGACCTCCTGCAGCGTCAGGTGCAGATGAAAGACGACGAACTGGCCCGTCTGCAGGCCGCGCAGGCCGGTAAGCCAATGCCGTCGCCGGGGACATCACCGACGACCGCCGCTGAGGAAACATCGCCAGTCACACCAACGGCAGCGGAAACCGGGACTCCGGTCGCCGCGGCGGAGACGCCCGCGGCTGTACCGGCAGCGAGCACCCCGCCGGTCGCGGCGACCCCGCCGCAGCCCAAGCCGCCGGTGCCCGCGCCGGTGACGCCGGCGCCGGCGCCCGAAGGCCCGCTCGACGCCCTGGTGCCTGCGCCGCTGCGCGAAGCCGTGCCTGGTGGCGCAATCACCGTCCTGGGCGTGCTGGCTTCCTTGCTGGCCTTGGGCGGTCTGGCGCTGGCCAGAATGTTTGGTCGCAAGGTGTCCAAGGCCGAGGCCGGCGTGCCCGCCATCGTGACGGCTGCGGTCGCCGTCGCGAGCGACGAGGCCGCCGCGCCGCCCGCCCCGTTCACCACCCAGGCCCGCCCCCCGGCGGGTGCCAGCCAGACGACCGGGCTGCGCGCCGCCGCCGCCCCCGCCGCCGCACCCGCGCGGCGGGCCAGGATCGTCGCCGTCCC
>JALRCR010000181.1 GCA_023257255.1 Gammaproteobacteria bacterium
GTCTCGCCGGCTTGGTGCTGATGTCGCCCTTCACCGCCGCGCAGTGGGCCGCAGCCGCGCCGCTCTTAAGCGACTGGCGGTTGGTTGCGCTGATCGGCGTGCAGGCGCTGTTCAGCATGTCGCTCGGCTTTGTGTGGTACTCGCAGGGCGTGAAAACCCTCGGCGCGATGAACACCTCCATGTACGCCAATCTGGTGCCGGTGGTGGCGATTGGGCTGTCGGCCGTGACGCTGGGCGAGCGCCCGGATCTGGCGCTGCTGATCGGCGCCGCGCTGGTCATCGGCGGGCTGGTGGTGGTGGGACGGGCGCAGGCCGCCGCTCAGGCCTGAGTGCTGGCTTCAGCGAGGCGCCCACCACCAGGCTCAATCGAGCGCGATGAACGCTTTGGTCACCGGCTCAAGCACTTTCCAACGGACGGTCTCGCCCTTGCACGTAAAGAAGGTATCGCCGGGCCCAAGTTCATGGGTCTCACCGGCCTGGCTGATCACGAGCCGGCCACGCAGGAGGGTGACAAACTCGGTGGAACCGTAGGTGAGATCGAACTCACCGACCTCCACGGACCACACCCCGACGCTGCAATTTTCTTCCGGTCGCTCGATGTCAACACGGATGAAATCCGCCGGTTCCGGTCCCAGAGAGACCGCGTTCCATTCCTTCAGCACCCCTGCGGGCGCAAGCCCCGTACAGGCCATTCCGGGCCGGTAGACCTTCATCGTCGTCTCCTCGCGTTGGATTAGTCTCGAAAGGGCTGACACCCCGTGTGCTTTCGCGCCGGCAGGCAGGCCATAGTCCCAAGAACGGCCCGGCCGTTTGGGCGCACTTCTTGATTGATTGTGCTCGCCATCAGCCAGGCATCAAAGGCTCAGCGT
This sequence comes from Gammaproteobacteria bacterium, assembly GCA_023257255.1. Lineage (GTDB taxonomy): Bacteria > Pseudomonadota > Gammaproteobacteria. The sequence continues at coordinate 870 of JALRCR010000181.1, forward strand.
GACTTGAACACCGTTCCAAACCTTGGCGCCAGCCTCCCTTTTGAGGGCCCTGCGTTCGAATTTGCTACGCGACGGTTTCGACCGCCGCGGCCTCGTCTTCCGGCAGAAACCCGCCGGCCTGCATCGCCCACATCCGGGCGTAGTGCCCGTTGCGCGCCAGCAGTTCGGCCGGGCTGCCATCCTCGATAATCGCGCCGTGATGGAAGACCACGATCCGATCGAGCCGCGCGAGCGTCGACAGCCGATGCGCGATGACTAACACCGTCTTGCCCTGCATCAGCTGCGCGAGGCTGTCCTGGATGTGTCGCTCCGTGACGGAATCGAGCGCACTGGTGGCTTCATCCAGCAGCAGAATCGGCGCGTTTTTGACAATCGCGCGCGCCAGCGCGATCCGCTGTCGTTGCCCGCCGGACAACTTCACGCCGCGCTCGCCGACCAGCGACTGATAGCCATCTTCGGTTTCCAGAATGAACTCGTGCGCGTGCGCTTGACGAGCGGCGGCGATGACCTCGTCGTCAGTGGCATCGAGACGCCCGTAGCGAATATTCTCCAGCAGCGAGCGGTGAAACAGCATGGGGTCCTGCGGGATCATCGCAATCTGCTGGCGCAGGCTTTCCTGCGTGGCACTCGCGATGGCCTGCCCGTCGATCAGGATCTGTCCGCGCTGCGGCTCGTAAAGCCGGAGCAACAAATTGAGCAGCGTGCTTTTGCCGCTGCCGGAATAGCCGACAAAGCCGACCTTCTGGCCGCCGGGAATGTGCAGATTAAGCCCGGCAAACACCGGCCGGGTGTCGAGGTAGGCAAAATCCAGCGCCTCGATCGCGATCGCGCCGTGCGTCACCCGCAAGGGCTGCGCGTCCGCGCCGTCCAGCACTTCGTGCGGGCGCACGATCATGCCGACGCCGTCGCTGACGTTGCCGAGGTATTCAAAAAAATCGAGGAACTTGCGGGATAGCCCTCGCGCCTGCTCAATCAGGAGCAGCGACAGGCTGGCTGCCATCGCAAATTCGCCGGCGGTCATTACCCCGCGGCTCCACAGGTCAATGGCGTAGGCCACCATGCCGAGGATGAGCAGCATGGCCGCGCTGAACTGAAACCAGCGGATGGCTTCCATAAACCAGAACACGCGCCGCGCCCGGCCCACTTCGAAGTCGAGAAAGCCTTCCAGATAGTCGCGTTCGAAATCGCGCCGCGCGAAGAGCTTGGCGTTCATGATGTTGGTCACCGAGTCGACAATCTTGCCGCTGACCAGACTGCGCGCTGCGGCGTAGTCGCGCGCGTAGCGGCGGGCGCGCAAGGACAGCAGGAAAGAGATGCTGACATAGCCCGTGACCCAGGCACCCAGCACGGCGGCCAGCCCGTGATCGACCTCGGCCAGCACCAGCAGGGAGGCGGTGAAGCTGACGATAAGCGGCCAGAAGTCGAACAGCATGGTCCACAGGACCTGCGCCGAGCCCATGGAGGTCTCGGCGATGCGGTTGGCCAGTGAGCCGGCGAAATTGCCCAGAAAATAGCGCTGGGAATGGTGTTGAAGGTAGGCGAACAAATCGCGCCGGATCCGCCGGCGCAAGGCCGGCCCAAGCAGGACCAGCACCGTGCCGCTGGCGCGCGAGGCCAGCACAATGCCGAGGCTTAAACCCGCAAACAGCCACAGCGCCGGCGCGACCGCCGGCCACACGGCCGCCTTCGCCGCGAGTGCGCCGTTGACCGCATCCATGATGTGGCGAATCGCCCAGGGCAGCAGGATGTTGCACAGCGACTGCCCGGTCTCGAAAACGAGACAGGCCAGCACGCCGGGCAAATAGAAACTTACAAAATGCAGCACGAAGCGGAACGGTGTGTTCGGCAGCGTGGGCGCAGGAATCGACGACATGGGCAGACGCACTCCAGCAAGCAGAGCGGCGCGCGTCAGCAGACCCGACGCGCCCCGCAGCCACCGGCAGTTCAGCTTACAGGGCGATACCGAGCGCGGCGGACAGATCGGCAATCGCCTGCGCTTCGCCGGTGACCTTGATGGTGTGCATGCCGAGCGCACTGGCGGGCTTCAGATTGACGCCCAGATCGTCCAGATACACCACTTCGTTCGGCGCCACGTTCATGCGCTCGCAGGCCAAGGTGTAAATGCGCGGGTCGGGCTTACGCATGCCGATTTTGCTGGACTCGATCACCTGATGAAACATTGTCATCACATCGGCCACCTGGGCGGCACGCGCCGGCGTGCCCCACATGCCCGGGCCTTCGCCCATGTTCACGTTATTGGTCAGGCAGCAGACGTGATAGTCCTGCTTGCAGCGTTTGAGCACCTCGACCATGCGCGGCCGCACGTCGCCGCCCAGCAAATCGAGCACCGCCCTGCCCTTTACCGCGTGACCGAGCGCGCGGGATTCGTCCTCGAACAACCGGTCGAATTCGTCCAGCGACACCTGGCTCGACTCGAACTGCGCCCAGGCATTGGTGTGGTGATTGCGCGCATTCACGCCGCGCAAAAAATCTTTCGGCAGGCCGTGTTCGGCCTCGTAACGGGCGAAGGAATCGAAGGGCGAAGACGTCAGCACGCCGCCGAAGTCCCACAGAATGGCTTTGAAAGTCATGGGCGTTGAGATCCGTAAATGGTCAGAAGATGCCGCGTCGGGCACGCTGTCAGCGGCGCGGGAAGGCTGTCACACTTTAGCCCGACTGTCCCCCGACTTGAACCCGCGCCCGCCGAGGTAAGCCATGTCTGTGACCGAACTTCGCTTCACTGCCAACGGCCTGCAGCTGGCCGGCCGGCTGTATCTGCCGGACCGCTCCGGGCCGCACCCGCTGGTGATCCTCTCGCACGGCTTTTCAGCGTTGATGGACATGGGGCTTGCCGACTATGCGCGGGTGTTTCAGGCCGCAGGCCTCGCCTGCCTGACTTACGAACACCGCAATTTTGGCGCGAGTCAAGGCAGTCCCCGGCACGAGATTGATCCCTGGCAGCAGGTGGCGGACATGCGCGAAGCCCTCAGCTACGCGCGCAGCCTGCCCGACATCGACCCCGAACGAATCGGCTTATGGGGCACCAGTTTCTCCGGCGGCCACGTGCTGGTCGTGGGCGCGCTGGACCGGCGGGTGAAGTGTGTGGTTTCGCAGGTGCCGCTGGTTGCCGGCTACGACACCTTGCGCAGCTGGGTCGGGGACGCGCACTGGGACAAGCTGCAGGCGCGTTTTGCCGAGGACCGCGACGCGCGCTACCGCGGCGAGGCGGCCCGCGTCACCCGCCCCGCTCGCCCCGGTGACCAGACGTCCGAGTGGATCAGTGCCATTGGCGCAGAGGCGCTCTATCCCAACGAAATCACCCAGCGCAGTCTGGAACTGCTGGGCAGCTACGAGCCGGCCGCCTTCATCGCGCGGATTGCGCCCACGCCCTTGCTGATGATTCTTGCCACCGAGGACACCCAGACCCCCTACGCCGGACAGCGGGCCGCCTTCGAACTCGCCGGCGAGCCACGCCAGTTGCTGCTGCTGAACGGGCGGCACTACGACCCCTACACCACGCTGTTCGCGCCGGCCGCCGAGGCGGCGCGCGACTGGTTTGTGCGCTATCTCTAGCGCAGCGCTAGACCGTCAGCAGTTTCACCGCGACCGCGCCCAACACCAGCGCAATGGCGTAGCGCATAAAGCCGAGCGGCGCACGGGTGCTGATCCACGCCCCCGCCAGCACGCCGGGTATCGAGCCCACCAGCAAATTGATCAATAAAGGGAAGTTCACATTGCCGAGCGCCAGATGGCCCATGCCGGCAATGAGTGTGAGGGGAATGGCGTGCGCCAGATCGGTACCGACGAGGCGGTTGGGCGTCATCCGCAGCGGGTACAGATAGAGCAGCATCACGGTGCCCAGCGCGCCGGCGCCGATTGAGGTCAAGGTGACCAGCACCCCCAGCACCACGCCGGCCGCCACGGTCAGCGCGGGCTGCAGCGCTTTGAAACGCGAGGAGTCACCCAGCCGGAACCGGCGGCCGAGGGCGTGCATCCAGTCTTTGGTGAGGATACCAATGGCGGTGATGATGAGCGCGAAGGCGAGTGCGGTGAGGATGACGCCGCTTTTCATCTGGCTTAAATGATTGGCCTGCATCCATAGCAAGGTGAGCGCCGCGCCGGGCAGGCTGCCGCAGGCCAGACGGCGCACCACCTGCCAGTCCACCGTTTCGTGCTTGTGATGCACCGCGACGCCAAAGGTCTTGGTGATGCAGGCGTAGAGGAGATCGGTGCCGACGGCGGTTTGCGGCGCCACGCCAAACAAGAGCACCAGAATCGGCGTCATGAGCGAGCCGCCGCCCACGCCAGTAATGCCCACAATGAGGCCTACCAGCACACCGGCCAGCGCAGTCAATGCATCGAAATCCAAGTGTGTTCTCCGGCATCCGTGGTCGGGTAGCGTGGGACGTTGCGCGCCGCCCGGCTGGGGTGGCGCGCGTGAGGCGGCGGATTATGCGGGGTGCGTCGCCGCGCGATTAGTCGAATCCGGCATAAAGATAGATGCCGGTCACGCGCCTGCCACCGCGCGGCGCGCGGGTGTCTCGAAGTTGCGCCGCACTCCCCTATACACTCGGCGCTCATGGCGGCAACCGACCGGACGCCGCCCACTTTTTCGCCCCAAACAGAGAGACCCCAGCATGAGCATGAAACCCGCCAAGAACGCCATGGACCTCGGCATTATCTGCAAGGACATCAACGCCAGCCTTGCGTTCTATCACGGTCTGCTGGGGCTGGAAAAAATCGGCGAGATGCCGGTGCCGTTTGGCCTGATGCACCGGCTGGCCTTCGGCGAAAGTTTTGTGAAGCTCATTGATCCCAAGAAAGTGCCCGAGGCCGGCCCGCTGGGTCTGACCAAGGCGCTGGGTTTCCGTTACCTCACGTTCCAGATTTCGAACATCGACGAGGTCTGCAAAGAATGCGAGCAGGCCGGCCTCAGCTTCGACATTCCCAAGCAGGAACTGATGCCCGGCGTGACCATTGCGATGGTGCGAGATCCGGACGGCAACGTCGTCGAATTTGTGCAGCGAGGCTAAGCCATGGACAAGTCCGCCTTCTTCGCCGATGCCAGACACGACCTCAGCGGTCCGCTGGCAGGCATCCGGGTAGTGGAAGCGACCACCACCTGGGCGGGCCCGATGGCCGGCTGCGTGCTGGCGGACTTTGGCGCCACGGTCATCAAGGTCGAGCACCCGGAGGGCGAAGTGCTGCGCCGGGTGCCCCCGACTTATGAAGACTCGAAGCTCTCGCTGTTTCACGAAACCGTGAACCGCAACAAGCAGAACGTCTCGCTTAATTTGCGCCACCCCGAAGGCCGCCGGCTGTTCCTGGCGCTGTGCGCAGAAGCCGACGTGGTCATCGAAAACTTCAAACCCGGCACGCTGGCCGGCTGGGGCGTCGGCTACGCCGATGTGCAGGCGGTAAAGCCAGACATCATCTATGTGTCGGTCAGTGGCTTCGGGCAGTTCGGCCCGCTGTCGGACCGCCCCGGCTATGACCCCATCGCCCAGAACTATAGCGGCTGGTCGTCGCTGAACGGCGCGCCGGACGACGGCCCGACCAAGGCGCCGACTTTTCTGGGCGACGATCTGGGCGGGGTACACGGCGCGCTGGGCGCCATGGCGGCGCTCTTCCACCGCATGAAAACGGGCGAAGGGCAGCATGTGGACATCGCGCTTACCGACGCACTCATCTTCCAGAGCGACGGACTGCTCGCCGCCGGCGCGCTGGGCATTCCAATGCGGCGCTGGGCCAACCAGTTCGCAATCGCGGCGCCGGTTAATCGCTATGCCTGTACCGACGGCTATATCTACGGCGGCGTGCTGCTGGACTCCCACTGGAAACAGCTGGCGCGCATCATCGGCCGGGCCGATCTGGCGAACGTCATTGGCATTGACCGCATCAAACGCCGCGAAGAGTTCGACTTGCTGGTCGCGCAGTGGTGCATCCATCACAGCACGGCCGAGGTGGTTGAGTTGTGGAACGCGGCCGGCCTGGCCGTGACCCGCGTCAACAGCTTTGCCGAGGCCTCACGCGAGCCGCACCTGCACGCGCGGGACATGCTGCAAGACGTCACCCTGACCGACGGCAAGACGGTGCCCATGGTGGGCCCGGCCGCCAAGTTTTCCCGCACCCCTGTGCGCATCCGCCATGCGGCGCCGGCGCTGGGGCAGGACAATGCCGAAATTCTGGGCGCGCTGGGCGTGGATGCCGAAGGACTCGCGCGCCTGAAACAGGACGGCGCGATTTAGTAGCAGCGCGCGGGGCGTCGCGGCCTGCAGGCCCGCCGGTGCCGACCACGAAACCCATAGGGGTTTACAAC
>JALRCR010000182.1 GCA_023257255.1 Gammaproteobacteria bacterium
CTTTGCCGGCGCGATATTGTTCGACTTGACCCGGGCTTTCTGCCATCACTTCGTCGATGAGGGCGATAAGGGCGCCGTTATCGTTCACTTGGCGCAAGCCTCGTGCGTCGATGATAGCGTCGGCGGTGCCCTCTCCTTGCCACATGGCATCAAAGACCTGCTTGGCCATCGTGCCGGAGACGGTTCCATCGCGAACCCTGACTAGCAACCCGGCAAGGGCTGCGGCGTCTACCGGGGAATTGGCTATCTCAAGGTTGGCCCGGTTAAGCGAGGCCGCGAGTTCGCCGTTCATCCAGTTTGCGGCGAGCCGACCTTCGCCGCAGGCACCGGCCAGCGCTTCAAAGTAGGCCGCAAGCTGCTGGTCGGCGGCCAGGGTCTCTGCATCCTGCGGCGCAATGCCGTAGTCGGTCGCGTAGCGAGCGGCGCGGATCGCGGGCAGCTCGGGCAAGGTCTTACGGACAGCCTCGATTTGGCCTGCCGTAATTAAGATGGGGAGCAAATCCGGGTCGGGGAAATACCGGTAATCGTGCGCGTCTTCCTTGCTGCGCATGCTGCGGGTTTCGTCCTTGTCGGCGTCATAGAGCCGCGTCTCCTGTACCACCTGTCCGCCGCCCTCAAGAATTTCAATCTGCCGTTCGACTTCAAAGGTAATGGCCTTTTCGACGAAGCGGAACGAGTTAATGTTCTTGACCTCAGCCCGCGTGCCGAGCTGCTCACTGCCCATGCGGCGGACCGAGACGTTGGCGTCGCAGCGAAAAGACCCTTCTTGCATGTTGCCGTCGCAGATGCCGAGATAACGCACGAGTGCATGCATGCTTCGCATGTAAGCGACGGCCTCGGCCGGTGAACGGAGGTCGGGCTCACTCACGATTTCGAGTAGCGGTGTCCCCGCGCGGTTGAGGTCAATGCCGCTATAACCCGGAAACAGGCCGTGAACCGACTTGCCCGCGTCTTCTTCGAGATGAGCGCGGGTCACGCGGATAGTCTTGGTGCTGCCATCCGGTAGTCGAATATCCAGAGTGCCATTGGCGACTATTGGATCTTCGTACTGACTGATCTGATAGCCCTTGGGCAGGTCCGGGTAGAAATAATTTTTCCGGGCAAATATCGAGCACGGGGCGATTGTCGCGCCCAGCGCCAGCCCGAGCGTAATGGCCATTTCGACGACGCGTTGGTTGAGAACCGGCAAGACGCCGGGCAGGCCCAGATCGACGGGGCAGGCTTGCGTGTTGGGCGCGGCCCCATAGCGGGTCGGAGCACCCGAAAAAATCTTGCTGGCGGTGGCCAACTGGGCATGGATTTCGAGGCCGATTACCGTTTCCCAAGGCATGTCACAATTCCGCGAAAGCAGGCCGCGCTAAATGCCAGCCGGTTTGCTTTTGATACTGGTGAGCAATTTGCAGCAGGCGTTGCTCGCCAAAATAATTGCCGATGAGTTGCAGCCCTACGGGCAGATTGCCGACTGCTCGACCGGGCATCGAAAGCCCGGGCAGGCCCGCCAGATTGACGCCCGTGGTGTAGATGTCCGACAGGTACATGGTGAGCGGATCATCGGCATTTTCGCCAAGGCGGAAGGCCGTTGACGGCGTGGTGGGTCCCAGCAGCACGTCGACATTTTCGAAGGCCCGGGCATAGTCGCTCTGGATAAGCCGGCGGACTTGCTGGGCCTTGCGATACCAGGCTTCGTAATAGCCGGCGGACAGCACATACGTGCCGACCAGAATCCGTCGCTGAACCTCGGCGCCAAAACCCTCCGCGCGGCTCCGGCTGTACAGATCGGCGAGATCTTTGGGCGCCTCGCAACGGTGACCGAAACGAACCCCGTCGTAGCGCGAAAGGTTTGAGGATGCCTCGGCACTGGCAACCACGTAGTAGGCAGGAATCGCCATCCCCGCATGGGGTAGCGACACATCGACCAGCGCCGCCCCAAGCTGTTCCAGTGTCGCAGCGGCTTCGGCGACGCTAGCGGCGATTGGCGCCGAGAGATTGCCATCGTTGAACTCTCTGGGCAGTCCAATCCGCAGGCCGGACAGGGGCAGCGCCAGCTGGCTGGTGAAATCCTCCGGCGGCCGTTGGACCGAGGTCGAGTCGCGTGGGTCTGAGCCCGCCATGACGTTCATCAGCATCGCGAGGTCTTCCGCGGAGAGTCCCATCGGGCCGCCCTGGTCGAGACTTGATGCGAAAGCAATCATCCCCCAGCGGGACACGCGGCCATAAGTGGGCTTTAACCCCGTGATGCCGCAGAGCGCGGCAGGCTGGCGGATGGACCCGCCGGTGTCCGTGCCGGTGGCGACCGGTGCCAGACGGGCTGCGACTGCGGCAGCCGACCCCCCGGATGAACCGCCCGGTACGCGCTCAAGGTCCCAAGGATTCCGAACCGGTCCAAACCAGCTGTTTTCATTCGACGAACCCATCGCGAATTCGTCCATGTTGGTTTTGCCGAGCATCACCATGCCCGCTTGGGCGAGGTTGCGGACCACGGTCGCGTCGTACGGCGCCCGCCAGTTTGCCAACATGCGGGAGGCGCAGGTGGTTTTGATCCCGGTGGTACAGAAGATGTCCTTGTTGGCGTAGGGCAGGCCGCTCAGCGGGCCGGCCTCGCCGCGGGCGCGGGCGGTGTCTGCGGCCAAGGCCTGCGCAAAGGCGAGTTCAGGGCAGACACTGATGAAACTGTTGACCTGTGGGTCCAACCGCTTGATGCGGTCCAGATAATGCTGTGTCAGTTCGACGCTACTGAACTGACGCGCAGCAAGTGCCTTGGCCTGTTCGGTAAGCGTTTCAGGGAACGACCCGGCGCCGCTCATTCGATCACGCGCGGCACGAGGTAGTAGCCGTCTTCCACCAAGGGCGCATCGGCCTGCAACTGGCTGCGGTCGATCTCTTCACTGACCGCATCGGGGCGGGTGACCGCTGCGACCTCCAACGCATGAGCCAGCGGGGCCACGCCGGTGGTATCGACTGCCGCCATCGCGGCAAAATGTTCGAGGATTCCAGTGAGCTGCGCGGCGTGCGCGGCAGCATCCTCCTCATCTATTCGCAGCCGCGCCAAGCGCGCGACGCGCAGTAGCTCGGCCGTGCTGAGGCTCATGCGCTTAACTCGTTATCTATTGAAACTGAAGGTAAAACTTAGCGTAACTCGGCTTGCCGAATGCACAGGCCGCTGTTAAATTACGACTCAATCTTAGTGACGCGTCGCGCGGCTCAACCAGGCTGGTCATGGCGGGGCATGCTGCGGAAAAGCTTCTGACGCGCGAGCGCAGTCTACCACGGCCCTTCGGGCCTGTCGGCCCTCTCCCCCGTCTTCATTAGCCCGGCGCAGCGCGTCATCATTGTTCCTTCCCGACCAAGGGGCTCACAGAATGTTCAAGATGCTTCGAGGCGTGTTTTCCAACGATCTGTCCATCGATCTCGGGACCGCCAACACGCTTATTTATGTCCGCGGCAAGGGCATCGTCCTCAACGAACCATCGGTCGTCGCGATTCGTCGCGGCAAGGACTCCGGCTCCAAGCAAATCGCCGCGGTAGGCATAGAGGCCAAGCGCATGCTGGGCCGGACGCCGGGGCATATTGAAGCCATTCGTCCGCTCAAGGATGGCGTCATCGCCGACTTCACCGTCACCGAGAAAATGCTCCAGCACTTCATTCGTAAGGTGCACGGCAATTCGATGTTCAAACCAAGTCCACGCGTGCTGGTGTGCGTACCCTGTGGCTCCACGCAGGTGGAGCGACGCGCGATCCGTGAATCGGCCGAGGGCGCAGGCGCGCGCGAGGTCTATCTGATTGAAGAACCCATGTCTGCCGCCATCGGCGCGGGGATGCCGGTTAGCGATGCGAGCGGGTCCATGGTGCTCGATATCGGCGGTGGTACGACCGAGGTCGCCGTCATCTCGCTGAACGGCATCGTCTATTCCGATTCGGTGCGAATTGGCGGCGATCGCTTTGATGATGCCATCGTGAACTACGTGCGCCGTAACTACGGCAGCCTGATTGGCGACGCCACTGCCGAGCGCATCAAACACGAAATTGGCTGCGCCTACCCCAGCAACGAAGTGCGCGAAATCGAAATCAAGGGCCGCAATCTCGCCGAAGGTCTGCCGCGCAGCTTCACGCTGAACAGCAATGAAATCCTGGAAGCCCTGCAGGAGCCGCTTCAGGGCATCGTGCAGGCGGTAAAGACGGCTCTCGAAAAAACGCCCCCGGAACTCGGCTCCGACGTAGCGGAGCGCGGCATGGTGCTGACCGGCGGTGGCGCATTGCTGCGCGACCTCGATCGCCTGCTGATGGAAGAGACCGGGTTGCCGGTATTCGTGGCCGAAGATCCGCTGACTTGTGTTGCACGTGGTGGCGGCAAAGTGCTGGAAATGATCGAAGAACACGGTCCGGAAATACTGGCGCTGGAATAACGTCGCTCAATCTCACGGGCGCTTGGAGAAGCGAGCCATCAAGCCGCTGTTCACAGAATCGAGTTCGCCCAGCGCGCGGTTTATCGCCTGTCTGATCCTGTCGTTCCTGCTGATCTCGGTGGACCACCAGCACCAGCATCTGGCCAGTTTGCGCGCGATGCTGGCGGTAGCGGTTTACCCTCTGCAGTACGCGGCCAGCCTGCCGGTCCATCTCGTAGACGATCTCGCCCAGACGCTGGCCACACGGCGCGCCCTTCAGGGTGAAAACGAGCACCTGCGCGGTGAGAACACCCAACTGCAGGCTCGGGTGTTGCGGTTTGCAGCGCTGGAAACCGAGAACCAGCGGTTGCGACAGTTGCTGGATTCCAGCGCAAATCGACGTGAAGACGTCGCTGTCGCCGAAATTCTCACCGTCGACAGCAACCCGGCACAGCAGCAGGTCATCATCAACAAAGGGAGCCGTAGCCACCTCTACGTGGGGCAGCCGATCGCCGACGCCCACGGCTTGTTGGGGCAAATCATTCAGGTTTCGCCGTTTACCGCGACTGCCCTGCTGGTTTGCGATGAGCGTCACGCCGTCGCAGTCGAGGTTAACCGCACCGGTCTCCGCGCGGTGGCGGTCGGCGCCGGTGAATCTAATGAGCTGATGTTGAGCTTCGTGCCGACGAATGCAGATATTGAGGTGGGCGACCTCATTACGAGTTCGGGCCTCGACAACCGTTTCCCCGCGGGCTATGCGGTGGGCACCGTCACGGCAATTTCGGCCGTGCCGGGTGATCAGTTTGCCAAGATAAGCGTCCAACCCAGCGCCCAGATTGGGCACACCCGGGAAGTGCTGATCGTGTGGCCCGAGCGTCGGGTCGACGCCGGGGCGACCCCGCCATGATCTCGCGCCTGAATTGGCCGGGGGCAATCGGCATCAGCCTGCTCGTCGCGCTTTTGCTCACTGCCATTCCATTACCGGACTGGGTGCAGTCCTGGCGTCCGGCCTGGGTTGCCATCACGGTGATCTACTGGTGTCTGGCCATACCCGAACGCATCGGCGTTTTTGTGGCGTGGAGCATCGGGCTGGTGCTCGATGTGCTGCACGGTTCCATCCTTGGCCAGCACGCGCTGGGTCTGGCGACCGTGGGCTACATCGCGGTGCTCTACCATCAACGCATCCGGGTCTTCCCGCTGGTGCAACAGTCGCTGGTAGTCGGGTCTATGGTGTTCTTCTATCTCGGCGGCATGAGCTTTATTTACAACATGCTGGGCTCCCGGCACTACGGCCCGGAATACCTGTTGGGCGCCGTTACCAGCGCGCTGCTCTGGCCGTGGGCCTACATCGTGCTGCGTGATTTCCGCCGTAAAACGGTCACTTCTGCCAGATGAACAGCGGCGCGAATTCGCGACGGGAATCCAGTCGCGACCCCGCGTCGTTTCGCGGCCGGATATTGTTTGCAATCGCCGGAATGCTGCTGCTGATCGCGATGCTCATTGGCCGGCTCGCCTATTTGCAGCTCGTCAACCACGACCACTACACCACGCTCTCCTTGGAGAACCGGCTGAAGGTACTGCCAATTCCACCAACGCGGGGCTTGGTTTACAGCCGCGATGGCGTGGTGCTCGCGGAAAATCGCGCGTCTTTCGCGCTTGAATTCGTGCCCGAGAAAACCCCGGCGCTCAACCGCGCGCTGGCAGAAATTCAGCCCTATGTGAGCCTGAGTCCCGACCAGCTCAGCCGCTTGCGCAGCGAACTCAAACAGCGGCGCCGCTTCGACACCATCACCGTCAAGGAAAACCTGAGCGAGCAGGAAGTGGCGGTGTTTTCGGTAAATCGCTATCGCTTCCCGGGTTTTCAAATCGCGGGTCGTCTGACTCGACACTATCCACTGGGCGCAGAAACCGGCGCGGTGGTGGGCTACGTCGGCCGGATCAACGAAGAGGAATTGCGGCGCCTCGATCAGGGCGAGTACAGCGGAACGACGCACATCGGGAAGGAAGGCATCGAGCGCTCCTACGAGACGGAATTGCACGGTCGCGTGGGCTATCAGACGGTGGAGGTCAACGCACAAGGGCGCGTACTTCGCGTGGTGGAGAGCCGTCCGCCGGTACCGGGCCGTAACCTGCGGCTGGGAATCGACACCCGTCTGCAGCGCGAAGCCATCAAGGCGCTGGACGGCCAGAAGGGCGCCATCGTTGCGATCGAGCCGGCCACCGGCAGTGTGCTCGCCTTCGTGACCAACCCGGCCTTCGATCCCAACCCCTTCGTGAACGGCATCAGCGTTTCGCTCTATGACAGTCTGCGTAACGCGCCCGACCGACCGCTCTTCAACCGCGCCCTGCAGGGGCTGTATCCGCCCGGGTCCACGATCAAGCCGCTGATAGCCGCCGGCGCGATCGAACTGGGCTTGCGCGACCGCCGCGCCGCCACGTTTTGCCCCAGCTTTTTTCAGTTGCCGGGAGCCAGTCACAAGTACCGCTGCTGGCAGAAAGCCGGACATGGCAGCGTCGATATGATTCGCTCCATCTCCGAGTCGTGCGACGTTTACTACTACGCGCTCGCCCGCGACATGGGCATTGATCGCATGCACGATTTGCTGGTGGGCTTCGGGCTGGGAAAGCCCACGGGTATCGATCTGCCCGCCGAAATGGGCGGCCTGGTGCCATCGCGGGCATGGAAGCAGCGTGCCCGGAAGCTGCCCTGGTTCCCGGGCGAAACGCTGCTTAACGGGATCGGTCAGGGCTTCATGCTCACGAGTCCCGTCCAGCTCGCGCACGTCGCGAG
>JALRCR010000183.1 GCA_023257255.1 Gammaproteobacteria bacterium
TGAACAACCTGTCGGTGGGGCGCAATCCGGATGAAATCCTGCGGATTCTCGATGCCCTGCAGTCGGATGAACTCTGCCCCTGCAATCGCTCGGTCGGTGGCCCGACCTTGAAAGCAGCCTGACTTTAACCCTGAGCGCGGGGCCGGGAAGGCCCGGTCCCGCGAGGAGTACCGCTGATGAGCATTGAACAATTGCGCGAGCGCATCCCGGACTATGCGAAAGATCTCAAAATCAATCTGGGCAACGTGATCGGCAGCAGCACGCTGCCGCCGCGGATGAGATTACGTTTGAGCGCGCCGGCGACGATTTTGGCCGCCTCGGTCCGGCCCGAGCCAATCAGCCCGGCAATGCCCACCACCTCGCCCGCATACAGCGTGAACGACATGTTCTTCACCGTATTGCCCATCGTGAGGTTCTCGACGCTCAGCACTTTCTCGCGCGGTTTGCCGTCGGCCGGTGGGCGCTGCGTGGCGTAATGCGTCTGCGCGACCTCGCGCCCCACCATGTGCCGCACCAGCGCATCGCGGGTGAGGTCTTTCGTTTCGGCCGTGATGACATGCCGGCCGTCGCGCAGCACGGTCACGCGGTCGGCCAGCATCAAGGCCTCTTCCAGCGCGTGGCTGATAAAAATGATCCCCAAGCCCCGCGCGCGCAGGTCCCGCACCAGCTGGAAGAAATTGTGTTTCTCCTCGGGCGCCAGCGCGGCGGTCGGCTCATCAAAAATGATCGCCCGCGCCCGGTGATGCGCCGCGCGGGCTATCTCCACCATCTGCCGCTGCGCGGTGCCAAGCCCACTGACCAGCGCCGCCGGCTCCACGTGAAAGCGCAGCGATTGCAGCAGCTGCTGCGCCTTGATGTTGAGCGTGCGGAAACTGGTGAAAAACCGTTCGTGGCCAAGCTCGATGTTTTGCGCCACCGTCATGGTCGGCACCAGACTCGACTCCTGGTACACCATCGATACCCCGGCCTTCAGCGCGTCGCCAGGGCGCTGGAAACGTACCGGCTTGCCGTCGATCAGGTAGCGCCCCGCGCTGAGGCCGATCGCGCCCGCAATGGCCTTGCAGAGCGTGGACTTGCCGGCGCCGTTTTCGCCGACCAGCGCGTGGATTTCGCCGGCGCGCAGCTCGAAGTCCACCCCCTCCAGCACGGTGATGCCGCCGTAGGCCTTGCTGCCCTGCTCGATGCGTATCAAGGGAGTCTGGCTCACGCGTCGCGCTCCCCGCCGGCGGGCAGCGCCAGCACGCGCGCACCGCCTTTCGACACGGCCAACACCCGTTTTCCCACCGGCACCGCCGACAGCACGCCGTGGTGTACGCCACCCGCACGACTGTGCAGGCTGCGCAGCGGCGTGGCGTCAGCCGCCAGCTGCGCCACGAGGCCGTAGGATCGTGGCGGCGCCCAGGGTTTCATCATGCCGAGCTTCTTCAAGGCGCCCCCTTGCAAGGGTTCGAGGTAGTGTCCGGTTGCCCGCAGGCTGGGGGCAATCCAGTAGCGCGGGTCGACGGTGGCCAGCATGTCTTCGCGGAACTCGCGCTCGCGCAGCACCAGCTCCACCAGATGCGTGCGCGCGGCCATCAGCCCGAGCCAGGCCCCGCCCTGACCGTCAGCTGCCAGCCGCGCCGGATAGGCCGGCAAATTGCGCAGCAGGGGCCGCAGCTCGCCATCCAGTCCAAGCCGGTGCACCGCGTGACGCCAGCTCTCGGTGATCCACAGCGCGCTGCCATCGGCTTGCACCAGCACGCCGGCCGGCCACGCGAGCCCTGCTTTCAGCGTGCGGGCCTGCGTCAGATCGGCGCTGGCGAGGACCACGCGACCCGATGCGCGTTTTTCCATGAGGTCGTGGCACCAGCGCGCGGGCGGGTGCTGCGCCGATCCCTGGGTGATGAGCAGCCGCCCGTCCGGCAGCGACGCGAGCGCGGTCACGCAAGTCAGCGGCTGGCCGTCCACCGCCGTCAGTCGTGCGACTTCGCAACCCGTCGCATCGAGCTTCAGCACGCCGCAGTCGGCGACGCCCACGTACAGCGCCTCGCCCACCCGGGTCAACGCGCCGGCCTCACCCGGCAGCCGGACGTGCGCACGACGCGTGCCGAGGTCTTCGCCACCGAAATGCCACAGCGTGTCGCCGGCCGAGACCCACGCCCCGCCCTCGCCGTCGGCCACCAGATCGTCCGCGCCCGGCAGATCCGGCCCCAGCGGCAGGGCCTCATCCAGCCCGCGATTCGGCGTCCAGGCGCCGTCCATCACCGGCAGGGCCTGACCGGCTTCGCGCTCGGGGAACAGCAGCGCCGTCAAATCGCCCAGCGCGTGGCGCCACCAGCCGCTCATGAGGTCCGCCTCCCCCAGTAGCTGTCGTTGCCGTCCCAGTTGGGGTCGGCGTCCGGCAGCGTGATGCAGCCAATGCGGTTGTTCTCCAAGCCGCCCAGGTAGAGCTTGCCCTTGTGCTCGCGCATGGAGGTCAGCGTGGCGTGCTTGGCGCCGCCCGGATCCCACAGGCTTTCCAGCACCTCGCCCTGCTCGTTGAACTTCACCACGCAGCCGTTGTTGATGCCAGGCAGGATCCATTCGTCCGGCGGAATCTGCTTGACCATGCGCAGGCGAAAGCCCGGGTGCCGCATGGCCAGATCGAAGGCCGGCGAGCGGATGCCGACCATCGCCAGCCAGTAGCCGCCGTCGGAGGCGCGATTGATGTTGTCGGGGTAGCCCGGCAGCTGGTCGATCAGCGTTTCGACCTGGCCTTTTTTTGGCCCCTCGATCCAGTAGCGAAAAATCGAACACAGCCAGGTTGAGGCAAACAGCACCGAGCGCCCGTCGTGCGCCACGCACACGCCGTTCGGAAAGCAGATGTCCTTGATGACCGTGCGCGTGCGGCGGGTCTGCGGGTCGTAGCAGATGAGCCGGCCGTTGGCCCGCCCTTCCATGCCGTCGAGATGCCAGGAATGCATTTCGTAGCGGATGGTCGCTTCGGAGAAATAAATCTTGCCGTCGGGTGCAATGTCGAGGTCGTCAGCCAGACGCAGGCGCGCGTCGTCGTTCAGCTTGAACCAGCTGCGGTTGGTCTGGTCGGTCAGGGTGTAGACCTCGCCGGCCGGCTTCACGCCGTAAAGCCCCATGCCGCCCACGCAGACAATGAGATGGCCCGCAGCGTCGAAGGCCATGCCCAGCGGTCGCCCGCCGATCCGCGCAAAAACTTCGCGCTGCGCAAACCGCGGCCCGGAAAACCGCAGGATGAGGCCATCACGCGTGCCGCAGTAGAGCCGGTCCTCACGGTCGAGAATCACATCTTCAGGCCCTTCGACCTGATCGAGCCCAATCTCCAGCGACTCGCGCAGCCGGTCGTTCTCGGCATAGGGCGTACCGCTGTCGCGGGCGGTGGCGGGGGGCGGTGGCAGTTCCACCACGGTCGGATTGAGATAAATCTTCTGCAGGGTTTTGAGCCGGTTCTTGGCCCATTTCACATCGATGCCGACGGCAAGCAGCAGAATGGCGCCGAGCGCGGTGGAGGTCAGCGCGCCGGGCAGTCCCGTGCGCACCATGCCGTTCACCAGCACAAACACGATCACCGCGCCAATCATGGCGCGCGCAATGGTGCCGCGGCCGCCGGCCAGACTCACGCCACCCAGCACCGCCGCAGTCAGCGCATTGACCTCCCAGCCCACGCCCGTGTCCGAGCCCGTGCTCGACAGGCGCGCGGCGTAGAAGAGGCCGCCCAGCGCCGCCAGCAGCCCGGAGGTGACATAGGTCAGGCAGAGCGTGCGCTCGACCGCAATGCCGGCGTGGCGCGCCGCTTTACGGCTCGAGCCCAGCGCGGTCAGATGCCAGCCCGGGCGCGAACGACTGAGCATGAAATGCCCCAGTCCGCCGACCAGGCCCAGTACCAGCAGGTTGGACGGGATGCCGTAAATCCGCCCGTTGCCGAGGAAGCTCCACGCGAGCGTCATATTGCCGCCCATCGCGAGCGGCACCGCGTAGCGCTGCGCCAGTAAATCCACCACCGCGCGCAGGATGATGAGCGTCACCAGCGTGGTGAGAAACGGCCGCGCCTTCAGGTAGCCGATCAAAAGCCCGTTGATGAGGCCAACGCCGGCCCCGGCCACCAGCGTGCCGACGATGACCACCGGCACCGGCAGATGAAAAATATGGAACAGCGCCAGCGCCGTCAGGTTGGCAAACGCAAACACCGAGCCGACGCTGAGATCGATGCCGCCCGAGATCAGCACCACCGCCATCGCCATCACCACGAAGCCCATTTCGGCAAACTGACGCGAGAGCTGGGTGGCGTTGGCGATACTCGCGTAGTGCGGGGTCACCGCGGCGAAATAAGCAATCAGCGCCAGCATCAGCAGGAACGGAATGACCGGTTCCATCCAGCGCTTGGCCAGCAGTTCGGAAAAGAACAGCTTCAGCGACCAGCGGTGATACAGCCGGCGCAACAGCCCGCCGTGCAGCAGCGCGCCGTTGTAGCGAACGCCCGTTTTCATCGCGTACGCCCCGGCATGGTCTCAGCGGGTCCAGTCATAGCAGAGCGCGGGGTCGTAATGCCCCTTCTCCATCCAGTGCAGGGTGGAATAGTTGGCGATGCGAAACGCCTGCGGCGGCGCGCCCGATTGCAGCAGAACGCTCGCCACCTGAATCACCGCCTTGGCCTGATCCGGCGAGTTGTAGCTCAGCACCTTGGTGATTTGCCCGCTGTCGACGTGCTGGCAGTCGACCTTGCCTTCACCGCCGGAGGCATAGACCTTCACCTGCGCGAGCTTGCCCGCGGCCTTGATTGCCTCGTGGACTCCGGCGGTCATGGTGCTCCAGAAGCCCACCGTCGCGCAGAGATCCGGATGCTGCTGCAGCACCGTGGCGGTGATGTCGTGCGCCCTGGTGGCGTCCCAGTTGGCCGCCTGCGTGGACACCACCTGGATGCCCTTGTCCGCCGCAAGCGCCGCGCTCAGGCCCTGCATCTGCTCGATGGATACGCCCGAGGTCAGCTCACCCTGGATGATCGAAACCTTGCCCGACGTGCCCGTGCCACTACCGCACTGGCGGATGATTTCCTCGCCCAGCATCCGCCCGACCTGCTGCCACTCGGGCCCGACGTAGGCGGCGGTCTTGTAGTTGGAAACCATGTTGACCGTGATGACGGGAATCCCCGCCTCCTCGGCGCGCTTCAGTTCAGAGGCATAAATCTGCACGTTGGGGTTGTGGATGACCATCAGCGCCGGGCGCTCGCCTATGAGTGAAGACACGGCCTGCAGACCGGCGGTGGCATTCCAGTTGGGGTCGCGTAGTTCGAACTTCATGCCGCGCGCGGTGGCCTCCTCCCGCATCACCCGCGTCCAGATTTCGGTCAGCGGCAGACCCATCGCCTGCGGCACCCAGGCGATGGTCTTGCCCGTCAGCGCAGCTTCCGCATGTTCGCGCAGTTTGCTCGAGCCTTCGGGCCCGCTGAAATCCGGCGGCTGGATGGCCGCCCCGCTCGCCACCGGCACGGTGGGCGTATTGCCGTAATCAATCGCCGGGCCGCAACCGGCCAGCAGCGTCATGGCCGCTGCGCACAGTGCGCGGGCGCTCAGCAGTGTGTTCATTACGCGGACTCCTTGCGTCATCGGATCAGTCGCCCTGCCGGGCGGTCTCCTCGTCACGCGGGTGCAGTCGGTTGTCGAGCAGAATCGCCGCCAGCAGCACCGCGCCTTTGACGATGTTCTGCACGTTGTTGTCGAGATTAAGAATGGTCATGCCATTCAGCAGGGTGCCGATGAGCGCCGTGCCGGCCAGCACGCTGAGCACGCTGCCGCGCCCGCCCACCAGACTCACGCCGCCCAGCACCACCACCAGAATGACGTCGAAAATGAGCGTCGAATTGATGACCTGCGTGTTCATGCTGGCGGTGGACGCCGCCATCACCAGCCCGGCCACCAGCCCGATGGTCGAACACAGCGCGTACTCCACCATCGTCAGCGGCCGCACCGCGATGCCGGTCAGGCGCGCCGCTTCCGGGTTGTCGCCGTGGGCGTAGATGAAACGGCCGAACGCCGTGCGCGACATCAGCAAATGCACCAGCAGGGCGACGAGCGCGAAGGCCACAATGGGCATGGGCACGCCCAGCACACGGCCCTGCCCGATGAAGGCCAGCCCGCTCGCCTGCGGCGGCAGGTAGCTGATGACGCCGTCCAGCAAAAACACCCGGCCCAGACCAAACACCAGAAAGCCGGTGGCGAGCGTGGTGAAGAGCGCCGGCACTTCGACGAACGCAATGATGAAGCCGTTGATCAGCCCAATCGCGACGGCGAGCAGCAGCGCGACCCCGAGCGCCGGCGCCGTCGCCCAGCCCTGCTGCAGCAGTTGCAGGGCCACTGCCGCGCCCACCGCCATCGCGGCGACCAGCGACAGGTCCAGCCCGCGCCCAATCACCACCACGCTCATCGCCACCCCTAGCATGCCGAGGATGGCGACGCTGCGGGTCAGCGTGAGCAGGTTGTCGAGCGTGCCGAAGCCGGGCAAGGCGAACGCGAAGGCTGCCGCCAGCAGCGCCGTCACGCCGAGCACGATCTGCTCCTGGCTCAGCGCAACACGCCGGCTCATTGCGCTGCTTCCTGCGTGCTATGCCGTCTCGCCACGCCCTGTCCGCCTAGCGCCGTGGCGACATCAGCCGCCGCGCCAGCGCGTGCCGATGCACTTCCGAGGGGCCGTCATAAATCCGGAAGCAGCGGATGTCGCGGTAGACGCGTTCGACCACGGTGTCGCTGGTAATGCCAATCGACCCGAGGATTTGCATGCAGCGGTCCACCACCCGGCCCAGCGCTTCCGAGCAGAACACTTTCGCCATGCTGGTTTCGTTGCGCGCCTGCTCGTGCTGGTCGAGCAGCCAGGCGCAGTGCCAGATCGAAAGGCGTGCGGTGTGCAGGTCGAGTTCGTTGTCGGCCAGCATGAAGCCCACGCCCTCGTGTTCGCCCAAGGGTTTGCCAAAGGCCGTGCGGCTGCGGGCATGGGCCAAGGCCACGTCGTGTGCACGACGGGCCGCACCCAGCCAGCGCATGCAGTGGGTCAGGCGCGCCGGCGCCAGGCGCACCTGGGCGTAGCGGAAGCCCTTGCCGAGTTCGCCGAGCACCGAATCGGGCCCCACCCGAAGGTTCTCGAACTTCACCACGCAGTGACCGCCGGGGAAGCAGCGATCC
>JALRCR010000184.1 GCA_023257255.1 Gammaproteobacteria bacterium
ACCGTGCCCTTCTCGCCCAGAATGGTGATCGACCCTTCCAGATTCTTGGGGTAGGTCAGCATGGTGACGTTGACCGAGCCCATCGCGCCCGAGCGCCATTTGATATTGGCTACACCGGTGTCTTCGACTTCGATGTTGCGCTCGAGCGTTGCGGTATAGGCATGAAGACTTTCGATCGGCCCGATCAGCCAGTCCAGCAAATCGACGTAATGACTGGCTTGATTCATGAACGCGCCGCCGTCGAACTCCCAGGTTCCGCGCCAGCGGGCCGAGTCGTAGTATTCCTGCGGCCGGGTCCAGAAGACGTTGACGTTCACCATGTAGATGCGGCCGAAGCGCCGCTGCACGAGGGCGCGCTTCAACAGTTGCAGCGTGGGGTTGAGGCGATTCTGCTTCACCACGAAGAGGTGAACGCCCTCCTCGTCGCAAGCCGCCACCATGCGCTTGCCGTCGCCCAGACGGGTCGCCATCGGCTTCTCGGTAATCACGTGACGCCCCGCGCGGGCAATCTGCACCGCGTGCGCCGGGTGCAGGCCGCTGGGCGTGCAAACCGTCACCGCATCGCATTCGCTGCCGGCCAGCAGGTCGTCGAGGCTGGCGTAGCCTTTCACCCCAAGCTGGGCGCTGGTCGCCTGCAGCGCAGCCGGGTCGCTGTCGCAGACGCCGACCAGTTCGGCGCGGTCGGCGTGCTGCTTGATGGCGTCGAAGTGACGGTCAGAAATTCGCCCGCAGCCGACGACGGCAAAGCGGACCTTGCGGTCGCTGATTCGATAGGGCGCGCGATAGCTCATGACGGAGACTCCACTCGATCGGTGCGCAAAAGGGGCTTCGCGCGCCGTGGCCAGCCGGCCCGGCAACGCCGGTCAGAAAGGCTGGGCTTTGGTGATAACAGGCGAGGATTGTAAGGGGGCGCCGCCAGATCTGGAAACCGGCGCGCCCCGGCCCTGTCCGGCGGCGGCGATGACCGCTATCGCCCCACGCACCAGTAGCGGAAACCCTGCGCCTCCATCGAATCCCGCTCATAGACATTGCGCAGGTCGATAAACACCTTGTCGTTCATCAGCGCCCCGGCGCGGGCGAGATCGAGCCCCCGGTAGAGGTTCCATTCGGTCATCAGGACCACTGCGTCGACCCCACGAAACACCTCATAGGCTTCATCGCAATAAGCCACGGCGGCCGGCAACATGCCCTTTGCCTCGTGCATGCCCTGCGGATCGTGGGCCTTGATGCGGGCACCCTTCTCCACCAGTGGCGGGATAATCGACAACGCCGGCGCGTCGCGCATATCGTCGGTTTCGGGTTTGAAGGTCAGGCCCAGTACGCCGATCGTCTTGCCCGCCTCGTTACCGCCCAGCGCCTCGCGAATTTTCTTGATCATGCGCGCCTTCTGCGCGGCGTTGACCTCGATCACCGACTCCACAATCCGGCTCGATACCCCGTGCTCTTGCGCGATGCGCACCAGCGCCTGGGTGTCTTTCGGAAAGCAGGAGCCGCCGTAGCCCGGCCCCGGATGCAAAAACTTGCTGCCGATGCGCTTGTCCATGCCCATGCCCTTGGCCACCGCGTGCACGTCGGCGCCCACCTGTTCGCAGAGCATGGAAATCTCGTTGATGAAGCTGATTTTGGTCGCGAGAAACGCATTGGCCGCGTATTTGATGAGTTCGGCGCTTTCAAGCCCGGTCACCACAATCGGCGCCTCGATCAGGTTCAGCGGCCGGTAGAGTTCGCGCAGCCGGCGCTCGGCGCGCGGGGTTTCTACCCCGATCACCACCCGGTCGGGCCGCATGAAGTCGGCAAGCGCCGCGCCCTCGCGCAAAAACTCGGGATTGGACGCGACGTCGAAATCGGCCTGCGGATTGTTTTCCAGAATGATCCGCGCGACGTTGCGGGCGGTACCAACTGGCACGGTCGATTTATCAACAATGACCGTGTAGTCCTTCAGATGCGGCGCCAGTTGGCGCGCCGCCTCGTAGACATAGGACAAATCGGCGAAGCCGTCGCCGCGCCGGCTGGGCGTGCCCACCGCAATGAAGATGAGATCCGCAGCCCCCGCCACCTCGGCAAGTTCGGTGGTGAAGGAAAGCCGCCCCTCGCGCACGTTCTTCGCCACCAGATCGTCCAGCCCGGGCTCGTAAATGGGGATTTCCCCGCGCTTCAGCCGTTCCACCTTCTGCGCGTCGACGTCCACACAACTGACATCCGCCCCGAATTCGGCAAAGCAGGTGCCGGAAACCAGCCCCACATAGCCCGTGCCGATCATCACTACCTTCATGCGTCAGAGTCTCCAGAGCAGCACGCCCTCGGGGCGGGCTGCACGATCAAGTTTGCCTTTGACGTCCATCACCACGCCGTGGCCGTCGGCCAGGTGCCGCGTAATGCCGGCCCAGCCCGCCTCGAGGTATTCGCGATGCGGCACCGCCAGCACCACGGCGCGCGCCGGCTCCAGCGCCTCGGCGGCGGTCAAATGAACGCCATATTCTTCGTGGGCTTCCTCGTCGTGCGCGCAGGGGTCGTGAATTTGCACCCGCACGCCGTACTCGGCCAGCTCCTGCACGATGTCTATCACACGCGTGTTACGAAGATCAGGCACGTCTTCCTTGAAGGTAAAACCAAGCACGGTGACCACCGCGCCGTTGACCGCGAGACCGGACTGAATCATCAGCTTGATGGCCTGCTGGGCGACGAAGCGCCCCATGTTGTCGTTGATGCTGCGCCCGGCCAGGATGACCTCGGGGATATAGCCGGCAATCTGCGCACGGTGGGTCAGGTAGTAGGGGTCAACGCCAATACAGTGGCCGCCGACCAGGCCGGGTTCGAACTTCAGGAAATTCCACTTGGTACCCGCTGCGGCCAGCACGTCGCGGGTATCAATGCCCAGCCGGCGAAAAATCAGTGCCAGTTCGTTCATCAGCGCGATGTTGAGGTCGCGCTGGGTGTTCTCGATGACTTTGGCGGCTTCCGCCACCTTGATGCTCGCCGCGCGGTGGACGCCGGCGGTGACCACGCTCTCATAGACCTGCGCGACGATTTCCAGCACTTCCGGGGTTTGCCCTGACACCACCTTGGTGATTTTGGTGAACGTGTGCTCGCGATCTCCCGGATTGATCCGCTCCGGCGAGTAGCCCACAAAAAAATCGACGCCGCAGCGCAGGCCGGAGTGCTTTTCCAGCACCGGCACGCAGTCTTCCTCGGTGGCGCCGGGGTAAACGGTGGATTCGTAGACCACGATATCGCCGGCCTTCAGCGCTTTACCGACAGTCTCGGAAGCACGCAGCACCGGCGTGAGGTCGGGCCGCTTGGCATGGTCGATGGGGGTGGGCACGGCCACGATGTGAAAGTCGGCCCGCCGCAGCTCGTCGAGACTGTCGGTGAACGTAATCGTGGCGCTCGCCAGCTCAGCCGGCGGCACTTCCAGCGTGCTGTCGACGCCGCGCTGCAGTTCTGCAATCCGGTGGGGATTGATGTCAAAGCCGACGCACGGCGCCCGCTGCCCAAAAGCAACGGCCACCGGCAGGCCGACATAGCCCAGCCCGATGACCGCAATTTTGCGTTGATGCATGTTTATTGAACCTTGTAAAAATCCTTGTACCAGTCGACAAAGCGGGCGACGCCCGTCGCCACCGGAGTCTCCGGCCGGTAACCCACATCCGCCACCAGCGCGCTGACGTCGGCGTAGGTGTCGGGCACATCACCCGGCTGGATCGGCAAAAAACGCTTTTGCGCTTCGCGCCCCAGACACTTTTCCAGCGTGCCGATGAAATCCATCAATTCAACCGGCGAATTATTGCCGATGTTGTACAGCCGGTAAGGCGCGGCGGAGGTGCCCGGATCGGGATGGTCGCCCTGCCAGTCCGGGTTGGGCGCAGCCGGCCGGTCGAGCGTGCGCATGACGCCTTCCGCAATGTCGTCGATATAGGTGAAATCTCGCCGGTGCTTGCCGTAGTTGTAAATATCGATCGGTTCGCCGTTCAGAATCTTGCGGGTAAACAGGAACAGCGCCATATCGGGCCGGCCCCAGGGACCGTAAACGGTAAAAAACCTGAGCCCGGTGGTCGGAATCTGGTAGAGGGAACTGTAGGTGTGTGCCATCAGTTCGTTGGCTTTCTTGGTCGCCGCGTACAGCGAAATGGGATGGTCCACGTTGTCGTGCACCGAAAACGGCATGCGGGTGTTGGCGCCGTAAACCGAACTGCTGGAGGCGTAGACCAGGTGCGCCGCCCCGGTCTGGCGACAGCCCTCCAGCACGTTCATGAAGCCGACCAGATTGGAATCGACGTAGGCCTGTGGATTTTGCAGGGAGTAGCGCACCCCGGCCTGCGCCGCGAGGTGCACGATGCGGGGTGGCCGGTAGCGTTGAAAGAGATCTGCCATGCCAGCCCGGTCGGCCACATCCAGATGCTCGAACACAAAACCCGCATGGGCGGTGAGACGCGCGAGGCGGGCGGCCTTGAGCGACGGGTCGTAGTAGTCGTTCAGATTATCCAGACCAATGACTTCGTCGCCGCGCGCCAGCAACATCTCGCTCAGGCGGGCGCCAATAAAGCCCGCCGCCCCGGTCACCAGAATTCGCATGCGCACCGCCCGACTCAAAACAGGTTCGCATTCTACACAAGGCCTGCCGAGGCCGAACGTGCCCGGGGCGCGCGGGGCACTGGCGGCGGGTCAAGTCAGGGGCCTGGCTCCCGTGACAGCCTGCGCGGCAGTCCTTAGTATTCGCCACAGTTTCAGGCAGGAGCCCGCCGATGTCCTCTCGTTCCCAGATGTCCCCCGAATCGCTGGCGGTCGACCTCGCCAATCTCTACCGCGAAGAGTCCTACACCGACCTGCAGTCCGCCTCTGTGCGGGTGCTGACCCCCGTGCTGCCAGACGGCTCGCTCGACCCGGCCCGCAGCCCGATGTACATCGGCGACACCACCCTGATGACCCAGATGGGCCCGATACCCGTGCAGTTTCCGCTGGAGGCCGCCACCCTTGAGCAGGCGTTTGCCCTGTTTCCGGAAGGCGTGCGCGGCGCCATCGAACGCCTGCAGGAACGCGCCCGCGACATGGCCCGCGAGGAAGCCTCGCGCATCATGGTGCCGGGCAAGCCGCAGGGCGGTGGCTTCGGCGGCATGGGCATGGCGCCGGGTAAAGGCAAATTGATCCTCGATTAGTGCCAGCCCCCACGGCGCGGTGCGGCCGGCCGCAGGCCCGCCGCCAGAGCCTGCCCTGCCGCTTCCATTTGCCCGCATGACGCCTGTCCCGCCGACGCCAGCCTGTCTGGAGGTCCGCGGCCTGTCCTGCATCCGGGCAGACCGGCTGATTTTCGAGGCGCTGGCTTTCACCGCCCGCGCGGGCGAGGTCTGGCAGGTCACCGGCGCCAACGGTGCGGGCAAGACCAGCCTGTTGCGTCTGCTGGCCGGGCTGGGCACGCCCGCCGCCGGGACGCTCCACTGGTGCGGCGAGCCCCTGCCAGAAGCCCGCGATTACTATCAGGCCGAGCTGCTCTTTCTCGGCCATGCGCCGGCCGTCGCCGGCTTTCTGAGCGCCCATGAAAACCTGATGCACGCCTGTGCGCTGAGCAACCAGCCGCTGCGGATGCCCCTTGGCGCCGCGCTGACGCGGGTCGGCCTGCCGCCGGCGGATGACGCCCCGGCGCAGCGCCTGTCGGCGGGGCAACGACAACGCCTCGCGCTGGCCCGCTTCGCGCTGGTGCCGGCGCGGCTGTGGATCATGGACGAGCCGCTAACCGCCCTCGACGTCGCCGGCCGCGAACTGGTCGAGGCGTTACTGACCGAGCACGCCGCCCGCGGCGGCGTGGCCATCGTCTCCACGCACCAGGGCCTGCAATTACCGGCCGGCGTGCTGCACCAGTTCGACTTGTCGGGGCTGCAGGCATGAGTGCGCTGGCCGCCGCGCGCAGCGTGCTCGGCCGCGACCTCCGTCGGGCGCGTCGTCGTCCGGGCGATCTGGCCCAGCCGCTGATTTTTTTTGCCGTTGTGGTGTTCTTGTTTCCCATCGCCATCGGGCCGCAAAGCGAACTGCTGCGCAGCCTGCTGCCCGCCATGCTGTGGGTGGCCGCGCTGCTCGCACTGGTCATTACCCTGCCGGACGTCTTTGCCGCCGACTATGCCGACGGCAGCCTTGAGCAGCTCATCCTCAGTCCCCAACCGCTGGCCCTGCTGGTGTTGGCCAAAATTACCGCTCAGTGGCTGACCGGCGCGCTGCCGCTGATCGGCATGAGCGCAGCGCTGGGCGCGGTGCTGGGGCTGGAGACAACGGTCTGGCGCGCGGTGCTGCTGGGGCTCCTGCTGGGCACGCCGGTGCTGAGTCTGGTCGGCGGGCTCGCCAGCGCGCTGGCGGTGGGCCTGCGCGGTGGGCCGCTCTTGCTGGCACTGCTTACCCTTCCGCTGTACATTCCGGTCCTCATCTTCGGCACCTCTGCGGCCCGTAATGCGGGCCTCGGGCTCGCCGTTGAGGCGGAAATGTTTTTCCTTGCCGGACTTTCGGTGCTGGCGCTGACCCTCACCCCGTTTGCAATCGCCGCCGCGCTCCGCGCGCGTATGGGTTGAACCAAGCGCCTGCCGCGAGTGTCGGAACGCCGAACCAGTCCACCAGTCAGACCATGCTGCAAAGATTCCACAAATACGCCGCGCCGATGCACTTCCACCGTCTGGCGCTGGCGCTCAGTCCGTGGCTGTTTGGCATCTCCGCGCTCTTGTTCGCCACTGGCCTCTTTGGCGGGCTGGTGCTGGCCCCGGCGGATTACCAGCAGGGCGACAGTTTCCGCATCATCTACCTGCATGTGCCCAGCGCGTGGATGTCGATGTTCGTTTACATGGTGATGGCCAGCGCAGGCGCCGCCGGGCTCATCTGGAAAGTCAAAATGGGCGACATCATCGCGCGCGCCGCAGCGCCGCTCGGCGCGTCTTTCACCTTCCTCGCCCTGGCCACGGGCTCGCTGTGGGGCAAGCCCATGTGGGGCGCCTGGTGGGTGTGGGACGCGCGACTGACCTCTGAACTCATCCTGCTGTTTCTGTACCTCGGCTACCTCGCGTTGCAGAGCGCGATCGAGGACCGCCGCGCTGCCGCCCGCGCCGGCGCGGTGCTGGCCATCGTCGGTGTGGTGAACATTCCCATCATTCATTACTCAGTCGAGTGGTGGAGCACGCTGCATC
>JALRCR010000185.1 GCA_023257255.1 Gammaproteobacteria bacterium
ATCTTGCCCGCCGTGCGGGTCTTGCACGACGCGAACTGCGCCTGCTGGCCGAGGCCGGTGCGCTCCGAGAACTTGCCGGCCATCGCCATCGCGCGCACTGGGCGGCGCTGGGCGAAGAGCCGCCCTTGCCTCTGTTGCCTGAGATCCGCATCAACGAGGCGACACCGCTGCTGCGCAAGCCGACCGACGGGGAAGATCTGCTTGCCGACTACGGCCGCCTCGGTTTTTCGCTGGGCAGTCATCCGCTGGAACTGCTGCGCCCGCAGCTCGCAGAACTGGCCTGCCTCAGCGCTTTTGAGGTTCAGCAGGCCCGCCACGGCGAGTACGTGCACACCGTTGGCCTCGTCACCATGCGTCAGCGGCCGGGGACCGCCACCGGCGTCGTCTTCATTACCCTGGAAGACGAAACCGGCATGCTCAATCTCATCGTCTGGTCGAGTCTGGTCGAGTCCCACCGGCGCGAAGTCCTGGGGGCGCGCCTGCTCGGCGTGCACGGCAAGGTGCAGCGCGAAGGGTCGGTGGTGCATCTGCTGGCGGAGGAATTGACGGATCACTCGGCGCTGTTAGGGCAACTCAGCACCAGCTCACGGGATTTCCACTAAAAACGACCGCGACCTTGCGCGACCGCCTGCGGTGCGTACGGGGCGATGTGAATTACGCAGCGCTTCGGCCGTGATTGGAGAGGCGAATGAGTCGGGGACTATCGCGGCGCACGCGCCGCTCCTGCAGGGGCAATCCATATCGGCGCGGCGGGTTGGTCGCGATGACGCCTGGTGAACAGGCTCGCGGCTATACTCCCGCCATGAGCCGCTGGCGTCCGCCCCGTCCCCCGTCTTCGCCCTACATCACGGCTGCCGGCTATCGTCGGCTGGAAGAAGAGCTAAAAGCGCTGTGGGACCGGCGGCGGGAAGTCGTGGTCCACCTCGCGGCGGCGGCCGCAGAAGGCGACCGCTCGGAGAACGCCGAGTATCAGTACCGCAAGAAAGAACTGCGCGGCATTGACGCGCGCCTCGGCTATCTGCAGCGACGCATGCCAACCCTGAGCATGGTCGACAGCGTGCCGGCCGACACCGGGCGCGTGTTCTTTGGTGCCACGGTGACGCTTGAAGCCGAAGACGGCAGCCGGCGCGACTACCGCATCGTCGGCAGCGACGAGACCGATGCCGCACAGGGCGCGATCAGCGTCGACTCCCCGCTGGCGCGAGCGCTGCTTGGCAAGCGCGTGGACGACGCCGTGCAGGCCGCCGGCGAGGCCCCGCAGTCGGCGTTTTATGTACTGGAGATTCGCTATGCCGAAGCCTGAACACGCCGCGCCGCTTGGCAAGCCCCTCAAGGCCGGCTCAAATGCCCCGTCCGCCTATTCCGGAGTCTTTCCATGAGCCTTGTCCATCTGGAACCGCAAAACCGTATCGGTCACTGGATTAACGGTCGCCTTGAGCCCGGCGCTGTGCTGCGCACCGCGCCGGTCTACGACCCGGCACAGGGCAGGGCCGTACGCGAGGTGGCGCTGGCTGAAGCAAGTGACGTTGAACGGGCGGTGGCCGCGGCCCGCGCGGCAGCGGTCGAATGGGCCGACTGGGCGCCACAACGCCGGGCGCGGGTGTTGTTCAAGTTCAAGGATCTGGTCGACCGTCACACCGCCGACCTCGCGCGCCTTATCACGCTGGAACACGGCAAGACCCTGCCCGACGCCGCGGGCGAAGTGCAGCGCGGGCTGGAGGTCATCGAGTTCGCCTGCGGCGCGCCGTACCTGCTCAAGGGCCAGCACTCGCACGGCATTGGCGGCGGCATCGACCACTGGAGCCAGCGCATGCCGCTCGGCGTGGTGGCGGGCATCACGCCCTTCAATTTCCCGTTCATGGTGCCCATGTGGATGGCGCCGATGGCGCTGGCCTGCGGCAACGCCTTCATCTTGAAGCCCTCCGAGCGCGACCCCTCGGCCTCGCTGCTGACGGCCGAGCTGCTGGCCGAGGCCGGCCTGCCGGCGGGCGTCTTCAGCGTCGTGCAGGGCGACAAGCTGGCGGTGGATGCGCTGCTGGCGCATCCGGATATCGCGGCAGTGTCGTTTGTCGGTTCGACGCCCATCGCCCGCTATATCTACGAAACGGCCGCGCGCGCCGGCAAAAGGGCACAGGCGCTGGGCGGCGCCAAAAATCACCTCATTGTCATGCCGGACGCGGATCTGGACCAGGCGGCGGACGGGCTCATCGGCGCGGCCTACGGCTCGGCCGGCGAGCGCTGCATGGCCATTTCGGTGGCGGTGGTGGTGGGCGAGGTGGCGGACGACCTCGTCGCCCGGGTGCGCGAGCGCGCCAGCCGGCTGCGGATCGGCAGCGGCCTGACGCCGAACGTCGACATCGGTCCTCTGGTGACCGCCGCCCACCGCGACCGGGTGGCGGGATATCTGGACGCCGGCGTGCGCGAAGGCGCGACGCTGCTGCTCGACGGGCGCGAAGGCCTGCCGGCGGACTGTGGCGAGGGTTTTTTCCTCGGCGCGAGCCTGTTTGATCACGTGACCCCGACGATGTCGATTTACCGCGATGAAATCTTCGGGCCCGTGCTCTGCGTGGTGCGGGTGCCGACCTTTGCGGAGGCCGTCGCGCTCGTCAACTCGCATGCCTTTGGCAACGGCGTGTCTCTCTACACCCGCGACGGCGGCACCGCGCAGGCCTTCGTCAACCGCATCGAAGTGGGCATGGTCGGCGTCAACGTGCCCATTCCCGTGCCCATGGCCTGGCACTCCTTTGGCGGCTGGAAGCAGAGCCTGTTCGGCGACCATCACGCCTATGGCGAGGAGGGCGTGCGCTTCTACACCCGCTACAAGAGCGTGATGCAGCGCTGGCCGGACTCGATCGCCAAAGGTCCAGAATTTGTGATGCCGGTGAACAAGTGAGCAACATCCGCGAGTTTGGCGAGTACGACTACGTCATCGTCGGCGGCGGGACCGCCGGCTGCGTGCTGGCCAACCGCCTCTCGGCCGATCCGGACGTCTCGGTGCTGCTGCTGGAAGCCGGCGGCAAGGACAACTGGATCTGGATCCACATCCCGGTCGGCTATCTGTTCTGCATTGGCAATCCGCGCACCGACTGGTGCTACCGGACCGAGCCCGAGCCCGGCCTTAACGGGCGCTCCATCATGTATGCCCGTGGCCGCGTGCTGGGCGGCTCTTCGTCGATTAACGCCATGCTGTATTTGCGCGGGCAGGCCGAGGACTACAACCGCTGGGCAACGCTGGCCGGCGATCCACGCTGGGCCTGGGACGCGGTGCTGCCGGTATTCAAGGCCAGCGAAGACCATTGGCGCGGCGGCGACGCCCTGCACGGCAGCGGCGGTGAATGGCGGGTCGAGCAGCAGCGTCTGCGCTGGGATCTGCTGGACCGCTTTGCCGAAGCCGCTACCGAGGCCGGCATCGCCGCGACCACCGACTTCAACCGTGGCGATAACGCCGGCGTCAGCAGTTTTGAAGTTAACCAGCGGCGCGGCGTGCGCTGGAATGCGAGCAAGGCGTTCCTGCGGCCCGCCAGCCAGCGCCCGAACCTGCGGGTGGTGACCGGCGCGTTGATCGACAAGCTGGTGCTGGACGGCCGCGAGGCGCGCGGCGTCGAGTTTGAACTGGGCGGGGTGCGACAGATCGCGCGGGCGCGGCTGGAGACGGTCCTGACCGCCGGCGCCATTGGCTCGCCGGCCATCCTGCAACGCTCCGGCATTGGTCCGGCAGCGCTGCTGCAGGCGCGCGGCGTCCCGGTGGCCCACGCGCTCGAAGGGGTCGGCGGCAATCTGCAGGACCATCTGCAGCTGCGCCTGATTTATAAGGTTTCCGGCATCAAGACGCTCAACCAGCAGGCCAACAGCCTGTGGGGCAAGGCCATGATGGGCCTCGAATACGCGCTGTTCCGCCGCGGTCCCTTGACCATGGCGCCCAGCCAGCTGGGGCTTTTCACCCGCTCGCACGAGGGCGCGGCGACGCCGGACATCGAGTACCACGTGCAGCCCCTGTCGCTCGACAAATTTGGCGACCCGCTGCACAACTTCCCGGCCTTTACCGCCAGCGTGTGCAATCTGCGCCCGTCCTCGCGCGGCTATGTGCACATCCGCGACACCGCGCCTGCCAGCGCGCCGGCGATTGCGCCCTGTTATCTGAGCCACGAGGACGACCGCCAGACCGCTGCGCGCTCGCTGCGCATCACACGCCGGATCGTTGCCCAGCCGGCGCTGGCACCGTATCAACCGCAGGAATACCTGCCGGGTCCGGGGCCTGACACCGAGGAAGCCTTGGCCGAGGCCGCCGGCCGCATTGGCACCACCATCTTTCATCCGGTGGGTACCTGCGCAATGGGTCGGCATGATGATGCGCAGGCAGTGACGGACTCGGAACTGCGCGTGCGAGGCATCGGCCGGCTGCGGGTGGTCGATGCGTCCATCATGCCGACCATCACCTCGGGCAATACCAATTCGCCGACCCTGATGATTGCCGAGCGCGGCGCGGCGCTGATCCGTGCGGCGCGGCGTGGCCGCTAGCGGCGACGGGCCGGCGGATTCCCTGTAATCTCCCGCCCCGCATGACTCACCACTCTACCGACGCGGTCGAATCGCCCTACGCCTGGCTGCGGCTGGCGGCGGCGGTCGCCCTGATGACCATCGGTGGCGCGGGCATGTACACCGTGGTGGTGGTCTTGCCCAGCATCCAGAGCGAATTCCAGATCGCGCGCGCCGGCGCCTCGTTTCCCTTCACCGCGACCATGCTGGGCTTCGCCGCCGGTGGCCTGTTGATGGGGCGGCTGGTCGATCGCTACGGCGTGATGCGGCCGGTGCTGGCCGGCGCGCTGATGCAATGCGTTGGCTTTGGCGTGGCGGCGCATGCCGGTAGCGCGCTGCAGTTCGCGCTGGCGCAGGGGCTGCTGATCGGCATGCTGGGCGCCTCGGCCACGTTCTCGCCGCTGCTCGCGGATATTTCGCACTGGTTCTCGCGCCGGCGGGGCATCGCGGTCGCGATCTGCGCCAGCGGCAACTACCTCGGCGGCGCGCTGTGGCCGCCGATTACCCAGCATCTGGTCGCCGCCTACGGCTGGCGCAGTACCTACGAAATGATTGGTCTCGCCTGCACCGCCTGCATGCTGCCCATCGCGCTCCTGCTGCGCCGGCCGGCGCCGGTGGCGCCGGCCGGAAGCGCGGCGGCCGGGCTCGGCGGGTCGCGCGCGCTGCCTAGCGAGCTCTCGCCGGCGACGCTGCAAGTTCTGCTCTGTGTGGCGGGCGTGGCCTGCTGTGTGGCGATGTCGATGCCGCAGGTGCATCTGGTGGCGCTGTGCGGGGACCTGGGCTTCGGGCCGGCGCGTGGCGCCGAGATGCTGTCCCTGATGCTGGCCTGCGGCATCATCAGCCGGCTGGCCTCGGGTTTCGTCGCCGACCGCATTGGCGGCCTGCGCACGCTGCTCATCGGCTCGACGATGCAGGGCGTGGCGCTGCTCCTCTTCCTGCCGGCGGACGGGCTGGTCTCGCTGTACGTCGTCTCGGCCCTGTTCGGCCTTTTCCAGGGCGGCATCGTGCCGTCTTACGCCATCATCATTCGCGAGTATTTCCCGGCCGCCGAAGCGGGCACGCGGGTGGCGATGGTCGTCACCGCCACGCTGCTCGGCATGGCGCTGGGCGGCTGGATGTCGGGCGCGATTTACGACTACACCGGTAATTACACCGGCGCGTTCCTGAACGGCACCGGCTGGAACCTGCTCAACGTCGGCATCGTGGTGTTTATGCTGATGCGCCTGCCACCGCGCGGGTCGCGGCTGGTGCACGCGGCTATTTGAAGAACTCCATCAGTTCGATCACCGTCCCGTCCGGGTCGAGAAAACATACAAACTGGTGATTGGCACCGTTCAGGCCCGGCCTATGCGGCCGATCGACCAGCGTGATGCCGTCCGCTTCCAGCATCGCCACCATCTCGTCCAGACCTTTCACCCGTAAACACAGCCGCGCGATGCCAACGTGCGCGAGATGCGGGTAGGGCGTGCCGCTGGTCGGGGGATCGGTCCATTCCAGTAAATCGAGCATCGTGCCGCGCGGGTCCTTGCCCAATTGCAGCAGCTTGGCGCGGCCGCGACGGGGCACCGGACCAAGGCCCGGCAGGTCGCCTTCGGGCAGGTCGATGACTTCGTGAAACCCTAGCTTCTGATAGAACGCAAACGAGCGCTCGAGGTTCGTGCAGTTAATGTTGACGTGATAAATCTGCAGGCTCTGCCACATGACTGCGGGCGCTCCAATCCGGGGGGGATCAAGGGAAGGGCGCTGACCATGCCCGCCGCTGCCGGTCTTGTAAAGGCAGGCGGGATTTCTTGATCTCGCTTGGGGGCGGCGGGGGCGGGCTTGCGCATAGTGAAGCCCCGACCGCTTGGTCCTTGCGCAGGAATTGCGATGGCGCCTGATATCCGGATTGAAGTTGACGAACTGGACGGCGACCGCGCGCCGGACTGGGCAGGGCGCCTCTTGCAGTCGCCCTTGTTCGGACTGCTGGCGCCGGTCAGCCTGAAACGTGTGTTTGACGCGCTGGAGCGGATCCCGCTCATGGCCGGCGAGACCCTGATTGCCGAGGGCGCACCGGCCGGCGATTACTACATCGTGGCCGAAGGGCTCGCCTCGATGAGCCGGGAAAATCCGGCCGAGGGGCGCCGGTTGTCGCTGGGCCTGCTCGGCCCGGGAGAGGCCTTTGGCGAGGTGCCGTTGATTACCGGTCAGCCGTGGACTGCCCGCGTGCGCTGGAAAGCGGACGGGGCCGTGATGCGACTGCCGGCGGCGGTCTTCAGGAGCGCTGTCTGCAGCGCCGTGCTGGAAGGACTGGTCGCTGGGGAAGCGACGCTCGCGCAGGCTGCCGGCGCGGTCTGGCTGGACGTGCGTGAGCCGGCTGCGTATCGCGTGGCGCATCTGGACGGGGCACTGAATGTGCCGCTCGCCCTCTTGCCCTGGCTCTGCGCGCGGCTGGCGCCCGCGCAGCCCTATCTGGCTTACGCCGACGATCCGACGCAGGCGGCGGCTGCGGCCTTTCAACTGCGCGCAGCCGGACATCGTGCCCGCTATCTGGCGGTGCCCTGGCAGACACTGGGGTCAGCGCCGGTGGCGGCAACGCCAGCCGACAGCCCGGTCGAGGCGCTCATCGCG
>JALRCR010000186.1 GCA_023257255.1 Gammaproteobacteria bacterium
TCAAGCTGATGAAGGTGGCCGGCGCGTACTGGCGCGGCGACCACCGCAACGAACAGTTGCAGCGCATCTACGGCACCGCTTGGGCGAAGAAGGAAGACCTCGACGCCTACCTGCATATGCTCGAGGAAGCCGAGAAGCGCGACCATCGCCGCCTCGGCAAGCATCTCGATCTGTTCCACATGCAGGACGAGGCGCCCGGCCTTGTCTTCTGGCACCCCAAGGGCTGGGCGATCTGGCAGGAAATCGAGCAGTACATGCGTGCCGTTTACCGTGACAACGGCTATCAGGAAGTGCGCTGCCCGCAGATCCTCGACAAGACCCTGTGGGAGAAATCGGGGCACTGGGAGCACTACAAGGACAACATGTTCACGACGGAGTCGGAAAACCGCGACTACGCGGTCAAGCCGATGAACTGCCCGGGCCATGTCCAAATTTATAATCAGGGCATCAAAAGCTATCGCGACCTGCCGTTGCGTCTGGCCGAATTCGGCTCCTGTCACCGAAATGAACCCTCGGGCGCTTTGCACGGGCTCATGCGCGTCAGGGCCTTCACCCAGGACGATGGCCATATCTTCTGTATGGAAGAGCAGATTCAGGATGAGGTGTCGGCCTTCATCGACCTGCTGCAGGAGGTCTATCGGGACTTCGGGTTTACCGACCTGCAGATCAAGCTTTCAACGCGCCCAGCCAAGCGGGTAGGGAGCGAAGCGACCTGGGACAAATCCGAAGCGGCACTGACCGAGGCTCTGAACAGCAAAGGCCTCGCGTGGGACCTCCAACCCGGCGAAGGTGCGTTTTACGGCCCGAAAATTGAGTTTTCGCTACGCGACAGCATTGGTCGGGTCTGGCAATGCGGCACCATCCAGCTCGACTTTTCGATGCCTGACCGGCTTGGCGCCGAGTTTGTCGCCGACGACAATTCGCGCCGCGTCCCGGTGATGCTGCATCGGGCGATCCTCGGATCGATGGAGCGCTTCATCGGCATTCTGATCGAACATTTCAGCGGGTCTCTGCCGGTTTGGCTGGCGCCCTGTCAGGCCGTCGTCGCCAATATTTCGGAGCGGCAGGCGACCTACGCCAGCGAAGTTGCGGAAATCCTGCAAAATCAAGGATTCCGCGCAGATTCAGACTTGAGAAACGAGAAAATCGGCCTTAAGATTCGCGACCACACTCTCAAGCGCACCCCCTACCTTCTCGTCGTGGGTGATCGGGAAGTCGAACTCAGAACCGTAGCTGTACGGAGTCGTCGCGGTGAAGACCTCGGCGTACTTTCAATCGATGAGTTCGCCCTGCTGCTAAACAAAGAGATTGCTGCACGCACTATCAATTGATGGAGGACTGACCGATCGCTGCCGAGAAAAAGAATCGCATCAACGACGAAATCACCGCTACGCACGTTCGACTGATCGCTGCGGATGGTGAAAATGTCGGCGTGGTCCCGCTGTCTGAAGCCAAGCGTCAGGCGGTTGAAAACGAAATGGACCTGGTCGAAATCGTTCCCAATGCTGAACCGCCCGTCGTCCGGGTAATGGATGTCGGAAAATTCCTGTTCGAGCAGAACAAGAAGAAACACGCGGCGAAGAAAAAGCAGAAGCAGATCCAGATCAAGGAAATCAAGCTTCGGCCCGGAACGGATGACGGCGATTACGACATCAAGATGCGCAATATCAAGCGTTTTCTTGAGGAGGGCGACAAGGTCAAGATCACGTTGAGGTTCCGCGGGCGAGAAATGGCCCATCAGGAACTGGGCGTGCAGATGTTGCGGCGGGTGGAAGCCGATTTAGGCGTGCTGGCGGTTATCGAGCAGTACGCGAGGATGGAAGGCCGCCAGATGGTCATGCTAGTGGCGCCTAAGCGTCATTGATTTAGTAAGAGGACGGGTTTTATGCCTAAGTTGAGAACCAATCGCGGCGCTGCCAAGCGCTTCGCCAAGACCGGTTCGGGACGGTTCAAGCGGCGTCAGTCGTTCAAGAACCACATCCTGACCAAGAAAAGCGCCAAGCGGAAACGCCAGCTGCGCGGCAACTCCATGGTTGCTGCTGTAGACCAGTACAGCGTTGAGCGCATGCTCCCCGCCCTTTAATCCCCCTAAGCCGGAAACAGAAAAATGGCTCGAGTCAAACGCGGTACGATTGCCCACGCGCGGCACAAAAAGGTTCTGGATCGCGCCAAGGGTTACTATGGCCGCCGGAAAAATGTCTATCGGGTAGCCACCCAGGCGGTTACCAAAGCCGGCCAATATGCCTATCGCGACCGTAAGCAGCGGAAGCGGGAATTCCGCGCGCTGTGGATCGTGCGTATTAACGCCGCCGCCCGGCAGCACGGCATCAGCTACGGTCGTTTCATCAACGGTCTGGCGCGTGCATCCATTGAGATCGACCGCAAGGTGCTCGCCGATCTGGCCGTGCATGAGCCGGAGGCGTTCGCCGCACTTGCGGCACAGGCGAAGGCTGCGTTGGCTGCCTGATCGCCGCCGGCACTTAGCCTTGATGATGGGAAACGGGGTCAATCGACCCCGTTTCGCTTTC
Source organism: Gammaproteobacteria bacterium (assembly GCA_023257255.1). Lineage (GTDB taxonomy): Bacteria > Pseudomonadota > Gammaproteobacteria. Next base: position 2,529 of record JALRCR010000186.1, read on the forward strand.
TGACGATCCGCAAAAAGAAATCACCATGACCGCCCCGCATACCTTGCTGAGTGATGGACTGACCGACATTGCTGCCACAAACGACCTGCAGGCGCTCGACGCCGCGCGGGTCAAATGGCTGGGCAAAAAAGGTCTGCTGACGGAAGCCCTTAAGGCCTTGGGGCGACTGGATGAGGCCGAACGCCGGGTCGCCGGTAAAGTGCTGAACGAAGTCCGGGACGGCCTGAACGAGGCGCTTTCCACCCGCAAAGCGCTACTCGAAGAGGCCGCCTTGCAGGACGCCCTTGGTGCCAGTGCCATCGACATTTCGCTCCCGGGGCGGGGCACCGTGCCCGGTGGACGGCACCCGGTCACGCTGGCGCTTGAGCGGATCACCGGCATTTTTCGTCGGGCCGGCTTCGAAGTGGTGACCGGGCCGGAAATCGAGAACGATTTCAACAATTTCGAAGCGCTGAATATTCCCGGGCATCATCCGGCGCGTGCCATGCACGACACCTTTTATTTCCCCGATGGCCTGCTGCTGCGCACGCATACCTCGCCGGTTCAGATTCGGACGATGCTGAAGCAAAAGCCACCGCTGCGCGTGATTGCGCCGGGCCGGGTCTATCGCTGCGACTACGATCAAACCCATTCGCCGATGTTCCATCAGGTTGAGGGTCTGCTGGTCGACGAGCACACGACGATGGGTGAACTCAAAGGCCTGCTCCACGAGTTCCTGCGCTTGTTCTTCGAGCAGGACGCGCTGGAAGTCAGATTCCGACCGTCTTATTTCCCGTTTACCGAACCTTCCGCAGAGGTCGACATCCGTCTGCCCTCTGCGCACGGCGTGTCGGACTGGCTGGAAGTGCTCGGCTGCGGCATGGTCCATCCCAACGTCTTGAGCAATGTCGGTATCGACCCCGAGCGGTATCAAGGGCTGGCCTTCGGGCTGGGCGTAGAGCGCATGGCAATGCTGCGCTATGGCGTCAACGACCTGCGACTGTTCTACGAGAACGACCTTGGGTTTCTGAAGCAGTTTGCCTGAAGCCTCCAACACAACCGGCTTGATAGCGATATCGCAATGAAATTTACGACTGAATGGCTCGGCGAGTGGATGCCAATTCGGGTAGGCCCCGACGAACTGGCCGCAACGCTTACCATGGCGGGGCTCGAAGTGGACGATGTCGCGCCGGTTGCGCCACGACAGGACGCGCTGATCGCACGGGTCGAGACCGTTGATGCGCATCCGGATTCTGATCGGCTTAAAGTCTGCCGCGTCAGCTTTGGCGGGACCGCCCCTGCTGAAGTCGTATGTGGTGCGCCCAACGTGCGCGCCGGGCGATGCTATCCCTATGTCATGCCCGGAACCCAACTGCCCGACGGCAAGGCCATCGTAGAAACCGCGATCAGAGGGGTGCGTTCCAGCGGGATGCTGTGCTCTGCAGCCGAACTCGGCATCACCGACGACGCTGGTGGCTTGCTCGAACTGCCAGCCGATGCACCTCTCGGCGCGTCGGTTTACGAGTATCTGCGTCTCGATGATCTGGTCTTCGAGGTCGGGCTGACCCCCAATCGGGGCGACTGCCTGTCGTTGCTGGGCATCGCGCGCGAACTGTCCGTGCTGCTGAAGACCGCGCTAAGCAAGGCGCCGGGCGAGCAGGTGCCGGCAGCGCATGCGGACGCCCGCGCGGTCCAACTCAGCGCGCCCCAGCACTGCTCCCGCTACGCGGGGCGGGTGGTGACGAACATCTCGCTCGCCACGCCCACGCCGAGCTGGATGAGCGAACGCCTGCGTCGCTGCGGCGTGCGGCCAATCAACCTTGTGGTCGACATCACCAACTATGTGATGCTTGAGCTTGGTCAGCCGATGCACGCATTTGATCTGGCCAGCTTGCGCGGCAACATCAACGTCAGGCTCGCCGCTGACGGTGAGCAACTCGAGCTGCTTGATGGCTCCACCGTCACGCTGGACGCAGAATCGCTGGTCATTGCGGACGACGAGGGCGCAATCGCGCTGGCCGGCGTGATGGGTGGCATGGCGAGTAGCGTGACCCCTGCGACGCAATCAATACTGCTCGAAAGCGCCTGGTTTGATCCCATCCGTCTGGCCCGCTCGGCGCGCCGACTGAACCGTCATACCGACGCGGCGCATCGCTTTGAACGGGGCGTGGATCCGGCCCTGCAGGCGCAGGCCATCGAGCGGGCCACCGCCTTACTGGTAGAACTCTGCGGCGCCTTACCCGGCCCGCTCGTGGACGTGAAGCTTGACGCGCACCAGTCGCGGGGCAGCGTGATCCGGTTCCGGCCGGCCCGCATCCGTGGCCTGTTGGGAATGGACGTAGCGCCGGCACTGGCGCGCGAGATTTTTGAGCGGCTGGGGATGACGGTCACCGAAGCGGTTGACCACTGGTCTGTCGACGCACCGGCGTGGCGTTCGGATCTGACCCGTGAAGTAGACCTGATCGAAGAAATCGCGCGCATCGTCGGCTACGACCAGCTGCCTGCCACCATGCCCAGTGCGGCGCTACAGCTGGCGCTACCGGCGACTGCAGACCTGACGGTAGCGGCCCGGGGCGTGCTGGTCGACCGGGGCTATTTTGAAGCCGTGACCTACAGTTTCATCGCGGAATCCTTGGCGCTGGCCTTCGCGCCGGCACAGACGCCCATCCTGCTGCAAAATCCTATCGCCAAGGACATGGCCGCCATGCGGCCCTCGCTGCTACCCGGATTGCTGGGTGCGCTCGCTGCCAACCGCAACCGGCAACACAGCGATGTGCGCCTGTTTGAGTTCGGCATGCGGTTTAACCGTGGAGCCGCCGAACTCGCACAAGAAACTGCGCTGGCCGGGGTGGTCTGCGGCCGGGTACTGCCGGACCAGTGGGGCGGCGACGGGCGCGAATTTGATTTTTATGATCTAAAGCAAGATGTCAGTGCGGTGCTCGGGGCGCTCGGCGAGCGCATGCCGCAATTCGTTCCCTGCGAGCATGTGGCCCTGCATCCCGGCCAGAGCGCAATGTTGATGCGCGACGGGCAGGTGCTGGGTGTTCTCGGGCGCCTGCATCCGCGCATGTGCAAGCTGCTGGACCTGGAAATCAGTCCTCTGGTGTTCGAAATCTATCTGGAGGCGCTGAAAGCCCCCACGACGCCGGCCTTCAAGCCGCTGTCCAGATTCCCGTCTACCCGTCGCGATCTGGCCGTACTGGTGGACCACACGGTGTCTGCCGGGCAGGTGCTAGCGGTCGTTCGAGGGGCTGCCGGACCGCACCTGCGCGACTTGCAGTTGTTTGATGTTTATCAGGGGCAAGGCATTGATTCGGGCAAAAAAAGTCTGGCCCTAGGCTTGCTTTTCCAAGCCTCATCCAGCACCCTTAACGAAGCTGAGATCGAGCAGGCTGTTGCCGCTACGCTCGTTGCTTTGGCCAGTGAAGTCGGTGGAGCGTTGAGGAAATAGCCATGGCATTGACCAAAGCTGATATGGCGGAACGCCTGTTTGACGATCTGGGTTTGAACAAGCGGGAAGCCAAAGAACTGGTTGAAGCTTTTTTTGAGGAAATCCGCTTTTCTCTGGAGCAAGGCCAGCAGGTCAAACTGTCGGGCTTCGGCAATTTCGATCTCAGGAATAAAAATCAGCGACCGGGCCGTAATCCCAAGACCGGGCAGGAGATCCCCATCTCTGCCCGTCGCGTGGTGACTTTCAGACCCGGTCAGAAACTCAAAGCCCGAGTAGAAGCCTATGCTGGAAATATCGAACAATAACGAACTGCCCGTTATTCCTGGCAAGCGCTACTTCACGATCGGTGAGGTGAGCGAACTGTGCGCGGTCAAGCCGCACGTGCTTCGCTACTGGGAGCAGGAATTTCCGCAGCTCAAGCCGATCAAGCGGCGCGGGAATCGTCGGTACTATCAGCGACAGGACGTCATTCTTATCCGCCAAATCCGTAGCCTCCTGTACGAGCATGGGTTTACTATTGGCGGCGCCCGACAGCGACTGGCGGGCGATGAAGTGAAAGCCGATTCCAGCATGAGCCAGCAAATCGTGCGGCAGCTGCGGATCGAACTCGAAGAGGTGCTTGATATCCTCCGCCGGTGATCGGTGCGACGACCCGGAACGCCACAGTGCATCGGGTTTCTGCGCTCATCTGCAAAGTTTTGGAATTGCGGCCCCTGCTAACGGCAAGGGCCCGAGGAGTTGTCTGTCGTCGGGGCGTAGCGCAGCCTGGTAGCGCACCGCAATGGGGTTGCGGGGGTCGCGAGTTCGAATCTCGCCGCCCCGACCAATCAGACTTTTCCTTTCGGCTCCGCCTCCCCCTAGGCAGGAGCAGCAGGGCAGCCCTGCTGGGGTGCGCCCTGGTCGCAAGTCTCGTCGCCTGCGGCGACCTGAGCGACCCCCGTGCGGCATTCGATGCCGGTCATTTCTCCAAGTCCTTAAAACTCGCTGAAGCCGCTAAGAAATCAAGCAAAGCTGCGCTCTCTCTCATCCTCGTATTTTTCGCATTCCTTGGTTTCAACTCCATGCCGACAAATAATGATGTCCCAACTGTTGTAACGAATGGTTTGACTTCTTCAACTGAAACTGCTGGCTCAACAGAAGTTTCCGAAGCGAA
>JALRCR010000187.1:0-328 GCA_023257255.1 Gammaproteobacteria bacterium
CTCGTAGTCGAGATCGATGCCGGGCACGCCGATGCCGATGACCACCCGCAGGCGCGGTGCGCCGGCCTGCAGCGCGGCCACCCGCTGGGCGTACTCCGGCCCCACGATCAGCACTTCGGTCTCGGCATCGTTGAGGATGTAGATGAGTTCGGCGTCTGACAGCCGCGTGTTAAGCGGCACGATGACGCCGCCCGCCCAGGGCACCGCGAAGTGATAGTCGAAGTACTCGATGCCGGTGTCAGCCATCATGGAGACTGCGGTCCCCGGCCCAACGCCGAAGTCCTGCAGCACGCCCGCGAAGCGCGCGATGCGCTCGGCGAAATCGCCC
>JALRCR010000187.1:338-7014 GCA_023257255.1 Gammaproteobacteria bacterium
AGGGCCACCTGATGACGTTTCAGACGTGCGCCGCGCACCGGCGCCTGGGAAAGGTGAAGCTGGGTCATGAGCGTAACCTGTAGCCAACGGGAACGAGGGCGCAGTCTACACGCTGCCCCTTGGCTTTCGCCTCGCGCATTCCCCCTGCGCGGGAATGACCCTAAACTCCGTTAATCGCATTTCGGGGGCCGGCATGAAACAGCTTTTCCGCACTCGCACCCATCGCCACGAGGACTACGCCGACAGCGGCCTGAAGCGATGCCTGTCGGCCTTCGACCTCACCTTGCTCGGCATTGGCGCCATCATCGGGACTGGCATTTTTGTCCTGACCGGGGTGGCCGCGGCGACGCAAGCGGGGCCCGCCGTCATCCTCTCTTTTGTTTTTGCCGGCCTCGCCTGCGCCTTCGCGGCCCTTTCCTACGCCGAACTGGCCGGCAGCCTCGGCGGCTGCGGCAGCGCCTACGGCTACTGTTACTCCGCCTTCGGCGAATTCATCGCCTTTCTGATCGGCTGGGTCCTGGTGCTTGAATACGGCATGTCGGTGGCGGCGGTGGCCAACGGCTGGTCGGGCTACTTCGGCAATGCGCTACGAGCGGTGGGGCTCGATTTGCCGCACGCACTCACCACTCAGCCGGCCAACGGCGGTCTCGTCAATTTGCCCGCGATGCTCGTCGTTTTTCTGCTGATGGGTTTGCTGATTGTCGGCGTGAAGGAGTCCGCCCGCCTCAATGCCGTGATGGTGGCGATCAAGATTCTCACCATCGGGGTGTTCCTCATCGCGGCGTTCGGCGACATTGACCCCGGCAACTGGTCGCCCTTCATGCCGTTTGGCTGGTTCGAGCGTGGTCCCGAGGGACACACCACCGGGGTGCTGGCTGGCGCTTCGATGGTGTTCTTCGCCTACATCGGCTTTGATGCCGTGACCACTGCCGCCGAGGAGGCCAAGGACCCGCAGCGCGACCTCCCGCTTGGCATCGTCGGCTCGCTGGCCTTCTGCACCATTTTCTACATTGCCGTCGCCGCTGTGCTGACCGGGGTCGTCAGCTACAAGGAGTTGAACGTGGCCTCGCCGGTCGCGCACGCGCTGGAGTTGCTTGGCCATCGCTGGGCCTCGGGGCTGGTCGCCGCCGGCGTGATCGCAGGCCTGCTGACGGTGATGCTGGTGCTCTACTACGGCCTCACCCGCATCATGTTCGCGATGTCGCGCGACGGGATGCTGCCGGGCTTTTTCAGCCGGGTGAGTCCAACAACCCAGACCCCGGTGACCACGATCGTTATCGTCGGGGTGATTTGTGCGCTGTTCGCCGGCTTCATTCCGCTTGGCAAGCTGGCCGAACTGGTGAACATCGGCACGCTGTTCTCGTTCCTCATGGTGTGTGGCGGGGTGCTGGTGCTGCGCCACACGCAGCCCGATCTGGACCGCCCGTTCAGGACCCCCTGGCATCCGCTGATTCCGGTGCTGGGTATGCTCTCCTGCGGGGCGCTGATGGTGTTCCTGCCCGTTGATACGTGGTTGCGCTTCTTCGCCTGGCTTGCCATCGGCGTGGTCTTCTACTTTGCTTACTCGATGCGTCACAGCGCGCTGGCGGCCAGTCACGACGCGGCATGAGCGACGTTCGCCGCGCACTGGTGACCCTGAAGGGGGTGACCTCCCCCTGTCTTGAAGCCGGTGTCGGCCCCGAGGGGGTGGTGTTCGTCCATGGCAATCCGGGCGCCGCTGCCGACTGGCGCGCGCTGGTGGGCGCGGCTGGCGAATTTATGGCCGCGGTGGCGCCCGACATGCCGGGCTTTGGTGAAGCCGACAAGCCCGCCGATTTCAACTACACCATCGAGGGCTATGCCCAGCATCTGCACGCGCTGATCGAGCACCTCAAACTGCAACGCGTCCATCTGGTGCTGCACGATTTCGGGGGGCCCTGGGGGCTGACCTACGCGGCGACCCACCCGGAGAAAGTGGCGTCGATCACCCTCATCAACACCGGTGTGCTCAAAGGCTATCGCTGGCACATCATGGGCCGCCTGTGGCGCTTGCCCTGGCTGGGCGAACTGGTGATGGCGACCACCTCGAGCTTCGGCTTCACACAGATGCTCAAACGCGGCAACCCACGCGGACTACCGGCCGAGGCCATCGCGCGGATGTACCGGGATTTCGACGCCGGCACCCGCCGCGCCGTGTTGCGCTTGTACCGCGCGAGCAGCGATGTCGACGGCTACTCGGACTTCGTCCGGCAGGCACTGCTGCCGCTCGACCTGCCGGCGCTGGTGCTGTGGGGCCGACACGATGTGTACATTCCCAGCGTTTATGCCTGGCGGCAGCGCGAAACCTTTCCTAACGCCGAAGTGCTGATGCTGCCGGATTCCGGCCATTTCCCGCATCTGGACGATCCACGCGCGGTGCAGGCGCCGCTGATGAGCTTTTTGCTGGAGCAGATGAAACCCTGAAGCGCCCGTCGAATGCCTGCGCCTCGCGCAGTACACTGCGGCCTCTGTACCGTCCATCAACCACAACCCATCAGGAGCCCACCGCAATGCTGCCCGTAGGTTATTTCCCCTGTACGCAAGACCCGCCGCATGGCGAACACGTCGCCCGCATGATCGACGAAGTGATGGAGCAGGCGCAGGTCTGCGAAGACGTGGGCTTTGACGGCTTCTTCTTCACCGAACACCACCAGCAGGACGACGCCTATCTGCCGAACCCGGTGCTGATGGCCGGCATGGTCGGCATGCGCACCAAGCGCATCAAGGTGGGCACCTGCGTGCTGCTGGCGCCGCTCTATCATCCGGTGCGCCTCGCCGAAGACATCGCCATCGTCGACCAGGCGACCAAGGGTCGCTTCATTACCGCCGCTGGCATCGCCTATCAGCCGGCCGACTTCGATCAGTTCGGCGTCAACATCAAGCAGCGCGTGGGCCGCACCGAAGAAGTGGTGGAAGTGCTGCGCAAGGCCGCATCCGGCGAGCGCTTCAGTCACGCCAGCAAGTACCACAAGATCGAGAATGTGCGCGTCACGCCGCGCACCTATCAGCACGGCGGGCCGCCGATCTGGATGGCCGGCTGGGTGCCCGAAGGCATCGCCCGCGCCGGCCGCATGGCCGACGGCTGGATCGCCGATCCGATCCAGTCGCTGCCGGTCATCAAGCAGTTCACCGACCAGTACCGCGAAGCCGCCCGCGCCGCCGGCCGCAAGCCCTTCGTGTGCCTGATGCGCGACTGCATCATCGGCAAGGACTGGGAGCACGTGGTCAGCAAAAACGCCATGACCATGCAGACGCATCGCTGGTACCACAGCTTTGGCGCCTACTATCCGGACAAATACATGGAAGGCGTGAAGTCCTCCGATGAACTGACCTTCGAGCGGGTGGCGGAAGATCGCCTCATCGCCGGCTCGCCCAAGCAGTGTCTGGAACAACTCAAGAAGTGGCAGGACGTCATCCAGCCCGACTACCTGATGGTGCGCATGCGCCAGATCGGCGAGCCGGATCAGCCTGAGTCACTGGAAGACATCCGTCGCTTTGGCTACGAGGTTATTCCCTACCTGTAAGGCCCTGCGCAGCGCCGGATGCTTCATCCGGCGCTGCCGCTCCCCGATTTCCCTGTGCTGGAACCTGTCCTATGAGTCTTCTCGAAAGCGTTGAAATCAATCCTGCCGGGCCGGCCGATGCCACCGTCATCTGGCTGCACGGTCTGGGCGCCAACGGCCATGACTTCGAGCCGATCGTGCCGGAGCTCAACCTGCCGCGCGGGCATCGCATCCGGTTTGTGTTTCCCCACGCGCCGCATATTCCGGTGACGATCAACCAGGGGTACGCGATGCCGGCCTGGTACGACATTCTGGCCATGGACCTTGACCGCAAGGTCGATGAGACGCAGCTGCGCGCCTCGGCGCGAGCGGTGCACGCGCTGATCGATAACGAAGTCGCCAACGGCGTGAACGCCGAGCGCATCGTGGTGGCCGGTTTTTCGCAGGGCGGTGCGGTGGGCTACGAGGCCGCCCTGACCTGTCCGCAACGCCTCGGCGGACTGCTGGCGCTGTCCACCTACTTCGCAACCGCCCAGACGCTGATTGCCGACCCGGCCAATAACGAGCTGCCGATCGAAATCCATCATGGCAGCCACGACCCCATGGTGCCGGAAGCCCTCGGCCAGCGGGCGGCGGAGACCTTGCGCGCGCTCGGCTATCACGTGAATTACCGCCGCTATCCGATGGAGCACGCGGTGTGTCCGGCGCAGATTGCCGACATCGGACGCTGGCTGAAGTCCCTGTTGCTATAAGCCAAAGCCCCGGGTGCCGCCGGCCCTGCGGCCTTGCTAGCATGACGGCCTGATCCCTCACCAGGCGGCGCCTCGCATCCGCCTCATTCGGAGTTCCGCATGACCGACGCCCGCCCCGCACTTTTTGCCCACCGTCTGGGCTTTACCGAACAGCCCGTCGGCCTGCGCTGGCGCAGCGGCCGACGCACCGTCACGGAGTTCGACCTGATGAACTTCGTCACCACCTGCGGCTTCAGCGAAAGCCTCTTCATGGACGCCGAGGCCGCCGCAGAAATTGGCTTTACCGGCCGGCTGATTCCGGGCGCGCTGACCATGGCGCTGGCCGAGGGTCTGGTCATTTCCAGCGGCGCGCTGAACGGCACGGGCATGGCGTTTCTGGGCGGCAATATCGAAACCAAAGCCCCGGTGTTTGTGGGCGACACGCTGGAAGTATGGGTGGAAGTGACCGCCGCCCGGCTGACCTCGCGCGGCGACCGCGGCGTGGTGACCACCCGCAACGAAGTGCGCAACCAGCGGGGCGAACTGGTGATGGTGTTCACCCCGTCACGGATGATCAAAAAGCTGGAGGCTTGAGTGAGCGGCACCGAGGACATCCGTTTTTGCGCGGCCCGCCGACGGGCGCTGGAGAATCTGGCCGGGGTGGCGCTGTGCGCTGCGCTACCGGCCGCCGAGGCCGCGCCGCCGCCGGCCAAGCTACCACCGCAAGTCGGCGACCTGCTGGCGACGCCTTCGTGGGATGAGCAGCCGCGAGTGATCGGTCCGGCCGATGTCAAAGCCGGCGCCGCGCCGATCACCGTCTTCCCGCAGGACCCGACCAGCGGGGTAACCCGCGAGAAGCTGCGGCTTAACCAGATTCTGCTCGTGCGTCTCGACCCGGCCGGCCTCGACCCCGCCACCGCCGCGCTGTCCGCCGAAGGCATCGTGGCCTATGCCGGCACCTGCACGCACACGGGTTGCGGGGTGACCGACTGGAACGCGCAGTCGCGCCACTTCATCTGTCCGTGTCATTCGTCAGAGTTTGACCCGGCCAAAGGCGCGGTGCGCGTGGCCGGCCCGGCGCCGCGTCCACTGCCCGCACTGCCCCTGAAAATCGAAGACGGCAAACTGCTGGTAGCGGGCGGATTTAGCGCCCGCGTCGGCGGCGCCAAACCAGCCTGAGGAATTAACGATGCATCGTCTGCTGCTCTGCCTGCTGTTTGTGACCGCTGCCGCCCCTGCCGCCGAACCCGCCGCCTACACGCCGGTCACCGCCCAACGTCTGGAACAGCCCGAGCCCGGCAACTGGCTGATGTACCGCCGCACCTACGACAGTCAGGGCTACAGCCCGCTCGACCAGATCAATGCCGGCAACGTTGAGAAGCTGGTGCCGCTGTGGACCATCTCCACCGGCATGGAAGAGGCGCATCAGGCACCGCCGCTGGTGAACGACGGCATGATGTTTATCAGCACGCCGCGTAATCAGGTGCTGGCGATCGATGCGCGCACCGGCAATATCCGCTGGCGCTATCGCCGCGAACTGCCCGAAGACCTGTTTCAGCTCCACCCGACCAACCGCGGCGTCGCGCTGTACGGCGACCGCGTCTACATCGCCACCGTCGACGCCTTTCTGGTCGCGCTGGACGCCAAAACCGGCGAGCTGCTGTGGGAGCAACAGGTCGAGGACTACCTCAACGGCTACTACATGACGCTGGCGCCGCTTGTCGTCGACGGCAAAGTGATGGTCGGCACCTCGGGCGGCGAACTGGGCGTGCGCGGCTTTATTCAGGCCTTTGACGCTGACAGCGGGAAATCGCTGTGGAAGACCTTCACAGTCCCGGCGCCTGGCGAACCTGGCAGCGAAACCTGGAAAGGCGATACCTGGAAACACGGCGGCGTGCCGGTATGGATGACCGGCAGCTACGACCCGGCCACCAAGCTGAGCTACTGGGGCACGGGTAACGCCGGCCCGTGGATGGCCGACGTCCGCCCGGGCGACAACCTGTATGCCACCTCGGTCATCGCGGTCGACGTCAACACCGGCGCCATCAAAAGCCACCATCAATACCACTGGAACGACGCCTGGGACTGGGACGAAGTGGTCGCCCCCATTCTGGTCGACTTCAAGCACGACGGGCGCATGGTCAAGGGCCTGATTCACGAAGGGCGCAGCGGCTATCTCTGGATGCTGGAGCGCACCGACAAGGGCATTGGCTATCTGGACGCCAAGCCCTTTGTGAAGCAGAACGTCTTTACCAGCATCGACGCCAAGACCGGCCGACCGAGCTACGACCCGGCCCGCATTCCGCACACCGGCAAGCGGGTGGAGTTCTGCCCGAGCTTCTGGGGCGGCAAGGACTGGCCGCCCTCGGCCTACAGCCCGCAGACGGGTTATCTCTACCTCCCGGCTAACGAAAACCTGTGCAG
>JALRCR010000188.1 GCA_023257255.1 Gammaproteobacteria bacterium
TGCAGCGCGAGCCGCAAGGCCTCGACGTCCACGCGGCCCTCGACCGCCTCCGCGCTGAAGGAGTAGGGCTGGCCGAGCAGGAAGCTCTGGCTGTTACGCGAGGTGTAGCGCGCGCTGAGTGCGATCTGACGCGGCGCGCTGCGATACAGCGCCTGCGTGAGCCCGATTTCGGCACTTTCGGACTCGGTCTCCGCCCCCAGCACCACGAACTGTTCCTCGATGAGCTTGGAGGTGAATTTGGCGTAGCGCGCGGCAAGCTCCGTGCCGAGCATGTTAAGCGGCGTCCGCAGGCGCAGATCGTAGTCGCTGAGACCCTCTGCTCGCCCCACCACCACGTCGAGCTGATCGCCCCGCCCCAGCAGGTTGCGGGCGCTGGCTTCCAGTCCGCCACGCACGCTGCCCACGCTGGGTGAGCGGTCGTTGGCAACGCGCAGCCCGAGGCCATAGGAGGGCCCTTCGGTGACGGTGACCTTCAGGATTTGCAGATCACGCCGCGGGCCGGGTCTGAACTCGGCTTGCAGGTTCTCGACCACGCGCTCCCGCAGTAACAGCCGCAAATTGTCGTTCAGGCGATCGACATTCAGCGGCCGGCCGAGGCCGCGCTGGATGCGGGCTTTAAGCCATGCCGGATCGAGCGCGGAGGCTCCTTCCACCACCACATCGGCCAGCCCGGTCTCGAGGATCTCCACCTTGAGTTCGCCGGCGTCCAGCCGCTGGTCGGGGAGTACCGCGCGCGAGCTGCGGTAGCCGCGGGCGCTGTACAGCGCCCCCAGTTGTTGCACCAGAGTCTGCAGATCTTCGTCAGCCAGCGGCCGGTTCAGGTAGGTGGCGGTGATCGCGTTGATCGCGTCGTTGCTGATCGCGGCATTGCCGCTCACCAGAATCCGCTGGAAGCTGATTTGTGTGGCCTGCGCAGCAGCCGGCAGGAGCAGCGTCAGCGCGCAGAGGAAGGCGGGAATAATCCGGCGCCGGCGCGAGAGCTCGGTACCTCGGCGGTGCGTTCGAGGGGTCACTGGTGAGATGCGACAGGCGGGCCGTTGCCGGTCCGCCTGTCGCGACACGACTTAGCGGGCGATCAGGTGACCGTCGCGGATGACCGGCCCATTGCCGGTGCCAAGCTGCTGGTCATCTACGCGGGCTTCCACCGCGTCGGGCGCGGCGACCGGCTCGACCGTCGCGGCATCCTGCGCAAACACGGCTTGCGCCGTGGTGGCTGCCAGCGCCGCGTTTATCGCTTCAAGACTCGCTTCCGGGACGACCGGCGCGCCGCTCTCGCTGACGCCGCCACCTGGCGCCATGTTGTAGGAGAGCGCCTCGACATCGCCCTCGGCGGGCAGGTTGTCGTTCGAACGGCAGTTGATGCAGTCGCCGTCGGGCATGCCCTCAACGCCACGGGTGGGAACGATGCCATCGTCAACCACCGGCACCTCAACGGTGACAGGCTCATCGACCTGGGGCGGCGTACCGACGTCCGGACCACCTTGGTCCGCGACTTCGTCGGTCACCGGGAGATCGACCGGCGGCGTCTCGGCGATGCCGCCTTCATCTGCCGGCGCCGCGACCGGCGGGTTATCCAGCGCTTGCTCGTCGGCAAACGACAAGGGGGCAAGCGTCAGACCGGCCAGCACGAAGCAGGCGGTCAGAGAAGCGTGCAAGAGGGCTCTGTTCTTCATGATTTCAATCCTTGTGGATGGTGGAAGGGCGGTTCCACGTTGAATTCCTGGGGCAGTTCATGCTTGCGGAGCGAGTCTGAATCGGGTCTTAACCCGGTCTTCGCGCAAGACCTCTTGGCGCTGAACATAGATCGACCTTGCGCCCACACGCTAGCGTGCTGCTCAAAACGGCTTGATTGTGCCAATTTGGGGGAATCGGCATGGAGACGGGAGGTGGCGCGCTCGACAGGATTCGAACCTGTGACCCCTGCCTTCGGAGGGCAGTACTCTATCCAGCTGAGCTACGAGCGCGGCGAGGCCCCGTATCGTAGCCAAAAAGACCCGGCGGGCATACCAGCGGCGAGGTCGCGGACGCGCTGGCGTGCGGGGCGGATGCGAACCGCCGGTTGCGCTGCCGTGGCCACAGGCCTCAGGTGGTCAGCCGCCGGTAAATATCCGCCACTTTCCACGGCAGCTTCGCCACTTCATCCACCACCGTGAAATTCGACGCGCCATACATATGCGGCAGGTAGCTCTGCGCTTCGCGGTCGATGGTGATGCAGAACGGGTGAATGCCGCTGCGCTTGATTTCGAGCAGCGCGTGCCGCGTGTCTTCAATCCCGTAGCGGCCGCGGTAGCTGCCGTAGTCTTCGGGCTTGCCGTCAGACAAGGTAATGAGCAGCCGCGTGCGCGCCGGAACATCCCCCAGCAGTTTGCCCAGATGCCTGACCGCCACGCCCATTCGCGTATAGGCCTTGGGCGCGATGCCGCTGATGCGCCGCTCCACCCGCGTGCTGAAAGGCTCGTTGAAGGTCTTGACGCGATACACCTCGCAGCGCTTGTTGGTGCGTCCCGAAAATCCGTAGATGGCGTAGCTGTCGCCCAGCACCTGCAGCGCCTCGCACAGCAGAATGAGCGACTCGCGCTCGGCGTCGTTGATCCAGCCTTTGGTCGAACCGCTCATGTCGACCATGAACATCACCGCCACGCTGCGCCCGGATTTGCGGAAGTGGGTGTAGAGCCGGTCCGGCATCTCACGTCCCATGAGGCGATCGACGTGCGCCTCGACCAGCGCGTCCAGATCAATTTCATCCCCGTGCACCTGGCGTCGCTGGCGCTGCGCTTCGGACAGAATTGCCTCAAAAATGCGCTGGATCGACTTCGCGAGTCCGCGGTATTTAAGCCGCGTTTTCTCGACAAACGCGGCGTCGCCTTCCGGTACGTCTTGCTCGGTCAAGGCGCAAAAGGCGTCGCGGAAGCGCTGCCGGGCGTAGTCCCATTCGGGGTAGAGATAGAGCTTGCCGGCGGGGCTCGGCAGGTCGTTTAGATAGGTCTCCGGGCCACCGCTGCCGTCCAGCGGATAGGCGCCGCTGCCGCCGGCCGGCGTGAGGTAGTCGTCGGTCAGTTCGCCCACGTCCTGCATGATCGAATCCAGCAGGTCCTGCAGTTCGGCGGTCAGCGGCACCGGCTGGCCGTCGTAGCGCAACTCGTTCTGGGCCTCACCTTCGCCGCTTTGGCGCGAAACCGAAAAGCGATTGGCCGCTTCGGCACCCGGCGTCTGCTCGCCCTCTTCGCCCTCGGGGTGCTGGGCGTGCTCGGGCTGCAGTTCAGACAGCGCCTGCTGCAGGGCTTCCTTTTCGCGCGGCACGCGACGAAACAGCGCTTCGCGCACTTTTTGCGGCAGCATTTCGCCCTGCCAGCAGAGCGGCGCCGGCAGCGGCGTATGCATGCAGTCGGCGACCAGCGCGAGGCTGTCGTGGGCGCTGGCGCCGGGAGCCGTCAGCGCGTTGGCCGCCGCGGCGAAGCGCACCCAGGCCGCGCGATGGGCGTCATCCAGATAGGCCATCGCCTCCATTTCGCGCGCCAGCCCGGGCAGTTCATGCGCAATCGCTGCGCGCAGCCGCACCGCTTCCAGCCGTTGATACACCGGCCAGGACAGGGCGGCGTCGAGCTGACGAATGGCCTCTTCCAGCGCCCGATAGCGCCAGGTGCCGTAGCGGTTCTGTGCCCACAGATACACCGCCGTGCATTTCATCAAGCGCGCGTTGCCGTCGCGGTCGCCCAGCTGGTTCAGCATGGCGGGCAGAAAGATTTTTTCGGTGTCGGTATAGGCCTGCGGGTCGCTGGCGATGACGAGGGTGCGGCCGCCCAGCGCGCGCACGAAGTGGCGCAGGAAACCCGCGACCTGATCGAGCGCGCAGGCGGTGAGATTCTGGGTATGCGCTTCAATCCACGGCTCCAGCCGGTCGAAGACTTCGATCGCAAACCCAAGGCCGCGATTGTCAAAGGCGTCCATGGCCTTGATCACCCAGTCTTCCACGGCGGCCTTGTCGAGCGCGCGGAAGGCGGCCGGCGCCTGCGCCAGAAAATGTGCGGCGAGTTCGTGGTTGGAAAGTGTGATGACCTCGGTCCAGTGCAGGATGAAGTCTTGCGCGTCGCGCTCGAGTTCGGCGATTTCCGCCACCACTTCCTGCAAGCGCGGCGTGCGCATCAGCGCCTCGCCGGCGATCTTCTCCAGGTCCTTCTGGACGCGGATTAGGTTGAAGAAGTTCTGGCGGGGCGCGTCGGCCATGGCGGTACTCAGCGCGGCCGCAGGGTGGTGTTCAGAACACCGCGCTCGCGAGTTCGTGAATGGTTTGCAGCAGTTCGGGGTCGTCGGTCAGGGCATGCGCCACCGCCGTATCGCAGGCCACGGCCGGGGCCACGCCGCCGTTAATTAGCTTGCCGGCGTTGACCAGCAAGCGGGTGCTGGCGCCTTCTTCAAGGCCTGCGCCCTTCAGGTTGCGGGTGTGCGCGCCAAACTTTACCAGGCGCGCCGCCATCTCGGCCGGCAGCCCGCCTTCGGCTTCCACGATGCGCTGTTCCAGCGCCGGCTCCGGGTAGTTGAACTCCAGCGCCACAAAGCGCTGTCGCGTGCTTTGCTTCAAATCTTTCAGCACGCTCTGATAGCCCGGGTTGTAGGAAATGACCAGCGCGAACTCGGGCGGCACCGTCAGCACTTCGCCCAGCTTGTCGATCGGCAGAATGCGCCGGTCGTCGCACAGCGGATGAATGACGACGGTGGTGTCCTTGCGCGCTTCAACTACCTCGTCGAGATAGCAAATAGCGCCCATGCGCACGGCCTGGGCGAGCGGGCCGTCGACCCATTCGGTCTCGCCGCCCTTGACCAGAAAGCGGCCCACCAGATCGGCGGCGGTCAGGTCATCGTGGCAGGCCACCGTGATCAGCGGCCGCTTCAACTGCCAGGCCATGTGGTGGACGAAGCGGGTTTTGCCGCAGCCGGTTGGCCCTTTCAGCAGGATGGGCAGTTGATTGCGGTAGGCGGCGGCGAAGACTTCGCGCTCCTTGCCCACGGGCTCGTAGTAGGGCGCGTCGGTAATCATGCGTGCGCTGGCGTGGTCGATGTCTGACACGAAGTCCTCGCGAGATGGCTGCGACGGTTCTGGGGCGGGCGTGTAAAGCGAGGCCCATTGGAAACGAAAGCCGCGCGCAGGAGCAAGTACTGAGCGCGTGGCTCGCCTAGTGCGAGGTTGCAAAATGGCTATAATGCGGCCGGCACCGCAGGGGACGGTGCCTCCCTTAAATCCAACGCCTGTCCGCCGCGCCCGGCGACACGAGAGTCATCGATGGACAATCATCAAAGCAACGCCGAACAGGACGCCGTCTTCGTCCGCAATTTTGCCATTGTGCTCGCCATCCTGACCGTCATCGGGATTGGGGTTTACCTGCTTGCCAGTCACGTCAATGCCGGGTTCCGCGCCACGCTGGAATCGGCGGACGCCGTCACCGAAAGAGTTGCCCCGGCGGGCAAGCTCAATAACACCGGTGCCCCCATTGCCGTTGCCAGCACGGCTCCGGCTCCGGCCGCTGCTGCGGCCAGCGCTGCGCCGGTCTCCTCGGACCCCGGCGAAGCGGCGTACAACAAGGTCTGCTTTGCCTGCCACGCGCAGGGTATTGCGGGCGCTCCCAAGCAGGGCGATGCCGAAGCCTGGGCGCCGCGCATCGCGCAAGGCGTCGATACCTTGCACAAGCACGCGATCGAGGGTTTTCAGGGCAAAGCTGGCGTGATGCCGGCCAAAGGCGGCGCGGCTGATTTGTCGGACGATGATGTGAAAGCCGCCGTCGACTTCATGGTCAAGGCGGCCCAGGGCGGTAGCGCCCCGGCCGCTGCAGCGACCCCCGCGGCTGCTGCGCCGGCAGCGGTAGCCGCCGCCCCGGCGGTGGCCGATGCGGCCACCAAGGGCAAGGAAATCTACGACACGGCCTGCTTCGCCTGCCACGCCACCGGCGCTGCCGGCGCGCCGAAGTTGGGCGACAAGGAAGCCTGGGCCCCGCGCATTGCGCAGGGCGCCGACACCCTGAACAACCACGCCATCAACGGCTACACCGGCAAGGCCGGCATGATGCCGCCGAAGGGTGGCCGCCCGGATCTGGCGGACGACGTCATTAAAGCCGCCGTCGACTACATGGTCTCGCAGGCCAAGTAAACGCAGGCACAGGCGGATGAAGCGGGGGACCTTCGGGTCCCCCGTTTGTTTTCAGGGGTGCGTGTTTAGCGGCTCAGCAGGGCGTGAGCCCGGCATAGGCCGCGACCAGCCACTTCGCGCCGCTGTCGGCAAAATTGACCTGCACGCGGGTATGCGCGCCGCGTCCCTCCATATGCAAGACCACGCCCTCGCCGAACGTACGGTGGGTCACGCGCTGGCCCAGCCGTAGTCCGTAGCCGCCGCCGTCGTCCTCGACCGCGTAGCTCGTGCGCGTTGCGCCGGCCTGCCCGCCCATGCGGACCTCGTGGATCAGTTCGGAGGGAATCTCGCGCAGAAACCGCGACGGACGCGGCGAATAGTCGCTGCCGTGCATACGGCGACTTTCGGCGTAGGAGAGGGTCAGGAGCCGCATCGCGCGGGTAATGCCGACGTAGCACAGGCGGCGCTCTTCCTCGAGCTGACGCGGATCCTCGACCGAGCGCTGATGCGGGAAGAGGCCTTCTTCCATCCCCACCAGCAGCACGTTGGGAAACTCGAGTCCCTTGGCCGAGTGCAGCGTCATCAGCTGCACGCTGTCCTCGAACTCGTTGGCCTGCCCCTCGCCCGCTTCCAGCGCGGCGTGGCTCAGGAAGGCAGAGATGAGCGGCAGCTCGGTTTCTTCCTCGTTGGGCACGAAGTCGCGCGCCGCGCTGGTCAGTTCTTCCAGGTTCTCGATGCGGTCCTCGCCGCGCCCGTCCTTGTCCTTGCGGTAGTGCTCAATCAGGCCGCTGCGCGCGATCACCCGCTCGATCACGCTGCCCAGCGTGCGGCCTTCGATTTCGCGCGCGGTGTCTTCGATCAAATTGAGGAAGTTCCCC
>JALRCR010000189.1 GCA_023257255.1 Gammaproteobacteria bacterium
GACCGCGCGCTGCCGCATCTGGCCGACGGGCTCAAACCCGTGCAGCGCCGCATTGTCTATGCGATGTCCGAGCTGGGCTTGAGCGCAGCCTCCAAGCACAAGAAGTCGGCGCGCACGGTGGGCGACGTCATCGGCAAGTTTCACCCCCACGGCGACTCGGCCTGCTACGAGGCGATGGTGCTGATGGCCCAGCCCTTCTCGTTCCGCTACCCGCTGGTCGACGGACAGGGCAACTGGGGCTCAACCGATGGCCCGAAATCCTTCGCCGCCATGCGCTACACCGAAGCGCGCCTGACCCGCTACGCCGACACGCTGCTGTCCGAACTGGAGCAGGGTACGGCCGACTGGGTGCCCAATTTCGACGGCACGCTGGACGAACCCAAACTGCTCCCGGCGCGCCTGCCGAATGTGCTGCTCAATGGCACTACCGGTATTGCGGTGGGCATGGCGACCGATATTCCGCCGCATAACCTGCGCGAGATTGCCGCCGCCTGCGTGCTGTTGCTGGAAACGCCCAACGCCAGCCTGAGTGAGATCTGCGCGCACGTGCGCGGACCAGACTTTCCCTCCGGCGGCGAGTTGATTACACCCGCCGCCGACTTGCGCCAGATGTATGAGACCGGCCACGGCTCCCTGCGCATGCGGGCGGTATTCGGCGAGGAAAGCGGCAATATCGTGATCACCGAATTGCCCTACCAGACCTCTGGCGCCAAGGTCATCGAGCAGATCGCCGGCCAGATGACGGCCAAGAAACTGCCGATGCTGGAGGACATCCGCGACGAATCCGACCACGAAACGCCCACCCGCATCGTGCTGATTCCGCGCTCCAACCGGGTCGATCTGGAAGCGCTGATGCAGCATCTTTTCGCCACCACCGATCTGGAACGCACGCTGCGCGTGAACCTGAACGTGGTGGGGCTGAACGGCCTGCCGGGCGTGCGCAACCTCAAGGCGATGCTGCTCGAATGGCTGGAATACCGGACAGAAACGGTCCGCCGCCGCCTGCAGTTCCGGCTCGACAAGGTCATCGACCGTTTGCACATTCTGGACGGCTACCTCATCGCGTACCTGAACATCGATGAAGTCATCCACATCATCCGTACCGAGGACGAACCCAAAGCCGCGCTGATCGCGCGCTTCGGGCTGACCGGGACGCAGGCCGACGCCATTCTCGATCTCCGCCTGCGCCATCTGGCGCGGCTGGAAGAAATGAAAATTCGCGGCGAGCAGGCCGAGCTCGAAGCCGAGCGTAAGCGCATCGAACTCATCCTGGGCTCACCGCGCCGGCTTAAAACCCTGGTCCGGCAGGAAATCGAACGCGATGCCGACGACTACGGCGATGAACGCCGCACGGCGCTGGTCGAGCGGGCGGCGGCCAAGGCGCTGGACGAAACCGAACTCGTGCCGTCCGAGCCCGTCACGGTGGTGGTGTCCGAAAAAGGCTGGGTGCGTTCGGCCAAGGGGCACGACATCGATCCCACCCAGCTCGCCTTCCGCAGTGGCGACAGCTTTCTTGCCGCGGCGCGTGGCCGCAGCAACCAGACGGCGGTGTTCCTCGGCGCCGACGGGCGAAGTTACTCGATAGGTGCGCATACCCTGCCGTCGGCGCGGGGGATGGGCGAGCCGCTGGCCGGCCGTCTGTCGGCGCCGGACGGCGTGGCTTTTGTCTCGGTCGCCATCGGCAATCCGGCGCAGGAAGTGCTGCTGCTGTCGAACGCCGGCTACGGATTCCGGAGCAGCTTCGAAGGCCTTTACGCCAAGAACAAGGCCGGCAAGTCGATGCTCGCCGTGCCCGAGGGTGCGCAGGCCATGAATCTGGTTCCGGTCGAACAGGCCGAGCAGACCGAAGTGGCCTGTTTGACCACCGCCGGCCAGCTGCTGGTGTTCAAGCTCGAGGAACTCCCTCAGCTGCCGCGCGGCAAGGGCGTGAAGCTGGTGCAAATCCCGGGCAACAAGTTCAAGTCCGGCGAGGAAACGCTTAAGGCGGTGGTGCTGCTAAGCCCGGGCCGCAGCCTCAAGGTATTCGCTGGCAGTCGCCATCTGACCATCAAAGGCCGCGATCTGGACGCCTACCGGGGTGAGCGTGGCAAGCGCGGTGGTCGTTTGCCGCGCGGCTTTCAGCGGGTTGAGGGACTCGAAGTCATCGACTAGGCGAGGACGCGCGGCCTAAAAAAGCCCCGCCTGCTGTGCGCTGGCATCCGGCGTGAAGTTGGCAAGGCCGACGCCGACCAGCCGAAAGCGCTGCCCGTGATCGGCCACGCGCTGAAGCAATTGCTCGGCGAGTTGTCGCACTTCTTCTTCCGAACCCGGCGGCAACGGCGGCGTCAGGCTGCGGGTCAAGGTCTTGAAGTCCGCGGTCTTGAGCTTGAGGACCACGGTGCGCGCAACCCGCTCGCCGTCCCGCGCGTGCGGCCAGATCTGCGCCGCCATCGCCGGCAGGCAGGCCGCCAGTTCGCCCAGCATCAAATCTTTCTCAAACGTCCGTTCGCTGGACACCGATTGCACCGGCCGGTCGGGCATCACCGGTCGTTCATCAATGCCCTGCGCCAGCTCATGCAGACGCTGGCCCAGTTTGCCGAAGCGGGCGAGCAGGGCGGGCAGAGGTTCGGCGCGCAGTTCCGCCACCGTGTTGATCTGCATCTCGGCCAGCAATTTGTTGGTTGCCTCGCCCACACCGGGCAGCCGGTTGACCGGCAGCGGCGCCAGAAAATCCAGCGCCTCGTGCGGCTGAATCACAAAAATGCCGTTGGGTTTACGCCAGTCAGAGGCAATTTTGGCGAGGAATTTGTTGGGCGCGACGCCTGCTGAAGCGGTGAGGCGGGTGCTCGCGAAAATCTCGGCGCGGATCGCGCGCGCGGTTTCTGTCGCGGTCGCAAAGCCGCGCCGGTTGGCGGTGACGTCCAGATAGGCTTCGTCCAGCGACAGCGGCTCCACCAGCTCGGTATAGCTGCGAAAAATCACGCCAATCTGCGCCGAGACCGCACGGTAGCGGGCAAAGTCAGGCGGCACAAAAATGGCCTGCGGACAGAGCTGCCGCGCACGGGCCACCGGCATCGCCGAGCGCACGCCGAAGCGCCGGGCTTCGTAAGACGCCGCGCACACCACGCCACGTTTGGCGTTCCAGCCAACGACCAGCGGCTGGTCGCGCAAGCTGGGGTCGTCGCGCTGCTCGACGGAGGCGTAGAACGCGTCCATGTCGAGGTGAATGATTTTGCGCACGAGCGGCCTCGTCGGCCTAGGGCCGCCCGCCGGGAGCGGCCGGGGCAGGGGACTTTAATGGCATATAAGGCTCCGCATCCGGGCATGATACGCAAGCCTCCAGCACCAGTAAGCCACCCACAACGCATGACGCCGCCGCAAGCACTCGACCGTGATTTCTACGCCCGCGACACCGAGACGGTGGCCCGCGCGCTGCTGGGTTGCGAACTCGTGCATGCGCTGGACGACGGCCTGCTGATTGGACGGATAGTGGAAGTAGAGGCCTATGTGGGCGCCCACGACCTGGCCGCCCACAGCAGCAAGGGCCTGACCCCGCGCACGGCGACCATGTTTGGCCCGCCGGGTCATGCGTACGTCTATCTGATTTACGGCATGCACCACTGCATGAACGTGGTTACCGAGCCGGAGGGGCACGGCGCGGCGGTGTTGATTCGCGCGCTCGCGCCGGTTGGTCCGCTGCCCGGCCGCACCTCGGGGCCCGGCCTGCTGTGCAAGGCGATGGGCATCGACCGCCGGCATAATGGGCTCGACCTGCTGGGCGAGGCACTGTATCTGCGCGCCGGGCCGGCGGTGCGGCCGTCACAGGTTGTGAGCAGACCACGAATTGGTGTGGACTACGCGGGCGCCTGGGCGCGCCGACTGCTCCGCTTCTATCTGAAAGGCGAGCCGGACGTCTCGCGGCCGTGAGCCGACCGCGCAGGCGTGCCATGATCGGCCGTGGGCGGCGCCATCGGTCCCGCGCCGGCAGAAGCAAAAAAAGCCCGTTCGAGCGGGCCTCTACGCAAGGGGATCCAGAACATGAAAAAAGCAGGCTTGGTCGCGGTATTGCTCGTCTTTCTCGGCGTGGGCAGCGTCTGGTGGCGCGGCCAGCAGTGCACCAGTGATCCGGCGCCGCAGGCGGCGGTCCAGGCTTATCTGCAGGCGATGAAGGACAAGCGCTTCAGTGACGCCTTCGATTTTGTCACTGCGCGCATGACCGACGGCAAGCCGCGCGCCGAATGGGCCGCGCTCCAGCAGAAAATGTTCGAGATGGGCGGCGTTTCGATTGGCGAACTGGACGTGCGCCCCGCGCAGCGCGAGCGATTAAGCGCATTGGAATGCGCGGCGAGCGCCAAAGTGCCTAACGTGTTGCACGCGGCCGACGTGCTGAACAACCAGGGCAGCACCGAGTTCGAGGTGTACACCGTTGTGTTGGCAGACGGCCGCTGGCGGATCGACGAGCAGGAAAGCCTGTACGGCGAAAAGGCCATCCGGCCGTGGTTTCCGACTGATGAAATCCCGACCTTGAAAGACACCTTGCCCAGCGACCCGTAAGCCACAGCGGACTGGTCGCCGCGCCGGCCGGCGTGCGACCATCCGCCTTTCAGGCGACGTCGAATGGGTCCCGCGCGACCGGTCGTCACCACACTTGATTACGGGCAACCGATTCCGGGGCCGTCCGTTGGGCGTAACGATGACTGAGCAATCCGGCCGGATACTTTCTGCGGTGACCATCCAGGCGGCGTGGGTGGATGCGAGCGACCAGTTGCGCCCGGCTTTCTATACCGCCGCGTTCGACGGTTCGATCGACGACCTGAAGGCCGCCTTCGGACTAGATGCCGCATGGCGCGCCGCGCGACGGCAGTCGACGGTGGCGCTGGAGGCGCGGCTTAGCCTGCTGGGGTCTGCGCGACGCGGCGAAGTGCTGCGCGTTGAGAGCCGCCTTTTCGAGGTAGATGCCAAACGGCTGCATATCGCGCAGGTGCTGGCCCGGGGCGACGACTGGATCGCGACCCGCGAAAGCATGGCCATCAGTTTTGATCTGCACGCCCGGCGCAGTTGCCCGTTCGCGCCGGAAATTGCGACCCGCATCGCCGCGCTGCATGCCGCGCACCGGGCGCTCGAACCCTGGGACTGGGTTGGACAACAGGCCTGCTGGTTGTCCGAGCTTGACCCGCCATCAAACTAAAACGAGAACCAGCGGCGCACGTGCGGCGCCCGACGAGGAGAGCAAGTGATGATTTCGACCATGATGGATGTGCCGCTGTCGCTCAACCAGTTTCTGGAGCGGGCCGGCAAACTGTTCGCCGATCAGGAGATCGTCTCCCGGCTGCCGGATAAATCCCTGCGCACGCACACCTATGGCGAGTACTACCGGCGCACCCGCGCGCTGGCGTCGGCCCTGCAGCAGCTTGGGATTCAGAAGGGCGACCGGGTGGCCACGCTGTGCTGGAACCATCACGCGCACCTCGAATGCTATTTCGGCATTCCGGCGGCGGGCGCGGTGATGCACACGCTAAACCTGCGGCTCTCGCCGGCGGAACTGGGCTTTATCGCGCAGGATGCCGCCGACCGCGTGTTGATCATCGACGACATCCTGCTACCGCTCTACCGCCAGATTGAAGGCCTGCATCGCTTTGAACATGTGATCGTGTTTCCGTTTTCGGGCGCGCCGGTTGAAGCCGGGTTCCTCGACTACGAAGCGCTGCTCGCCGGGGCCGACCCCGAGGGTTTCCAGTACCCCGAGCACGCCGAAACCGACCCGACCTCGATGTGCTACACCTCCGGTACCACCGGCAAGGCGAAAGGCGTGGTCTATTCGCATCGCTCGACCGTCATCCACACGCTGGTCGGCTGCGCGGGCGATCTCTGGGGCCTGCGCAGTCAGGACGTGGTGCTGCCGGTAACCCCGATGTTCCATGCCAACAGTTGGGGCGTGCCCTATGGCGTGGTGATGACCGGCGCCAAGATCGTGTTCCCCGGACCGCATCTGCACCCCGAGGACTTGCTGGATCTGATGACGCTCCAGCCGCCGACGCTGTCGCTGGGCGTGCCGACCATCTGGATGACCATGATCCAGACCTATGACGCGGCGGTTGCCGCCAATTCCTCGCGCTGGCGCCTGCCGGTCGGTATGCGCTCGATGGTCGGCGGCTCCGCCGTGCCGGAAGCGCTGATCCGCGCGTTTGCCAAACACAACATCTGGCTCTTGCAGGGCTGGGGCATGACTGAAACCTCGCCCGTTGCGGCGGTGTCGTTTCTCAAAGGCAAGCTGCTGCAGGCCGACGAGACCGAGCGCTTCCGGCGCGCGGCGATGGCCGGCGTGCCGGTGCCGCTGGTCGACATTCGCATCCGGACGGACGAGGGCACGGATGCGCCCTGGGACGGCAAGACGGTTGGCGAAATCCAGGTCCGCGGCCCCTACATCACCGGCAGCTATCACCAGGTGCCGGTGACCGAAGACAAGTTCACTGCCGACGGCTGGCTGCGCACCGGCGACGTCGCCACCATGGACGAGCTGGGTTTCGTGCGCATCACCGATCGCACCAAGGACCTCATCAAGTCCGGCGGCGAATGGATCAGCTCGGTCGATCTGGAAAACGCCATCATGGGTCACCCGGCGGTGGCGGAGGCGGCGGTGATTGCCATCCCCGATCCCAAGTGGGACGAGCGCCCGCTGGCCTGCGTGGTGCTGAAGGCCGGGCACAGCGCGACGCCTGCCGAACTCGGCGCGCACCTGTTGGCCAACGGGTTTGCGAAGTGGCAGCTGCCGGATCGGGTGGAGTTCATCGACGCCGTGCCGCGCACCTCCACCGGCAAGTTCTACAAGCTGAAACTGCGCGAGATGTTCGCGGCCAGCTAGGCCGCGGACAGCGACCCTTTTGCGGCTCGGCGTTATCTCCGACACCCACGGGCTGTT
>JALRCR010000018.1:0-283 GCA_023257255.1 Gammaproteobacteria bacterium
TGAGGTAGGCGGTGTTGGCAGAGTAGGGCAGGTCGGCGCCCGAGCGGCGCGCCTTGTCGATCAGGCGCTCGAGCAGATAGTGCGCGCGCTCAATGCCTTCGTTTTCGACCACGGCCTCGAGGGCTTCGACCCATTCGTCGGTCTCGATTGGATCAATGTCCTGATTGCTGGAAACGCTCATCGGCTTGCCTCCTACCCATGCTTGTACGGCGATTCGTCCCCCTCGGCGACGTCGCTTGGAGTGTAGCGCAACTGCTTGCGTCGCCCACCCTTGTTCGCCACC
>JALRCR010000018.1:293-30617 GCA_023257255.1 Gammaproteobacteria bacterium
GACGGCGTGCCGGCGTGGATTGTGGTGACCACTGAGACCGCACCCTAGGCCGAGCTGCCGTATGGCGATGAACTGGCCCGACGCCGCGCGCGGCAGAGCGGCGCGAGTGAGCTGTGGGCAACCGATTTGCCCAACCGGCATGCGACCCGCGTGGTCCACCTCAGCCTTAATCCACAGCAGAGTGCCTTTGAGCGACTGGGCGCGGCCCGTCGCGCGCTCGACCTGATGGCGGAGCTCAATCCGCGCGAGCTGCTGGTGAGCGTGCACGGCCTGCCGGTGCCCGGCCCGGTGTACGAGGCGCTGGTCAGCGCGGCGCTGGCGCGCGCGGTGCCCTTGCCCACCCGCAAACGGCCGCTGCCCGAGCCGGTGCGTCTGGCGCGGATTCGACTCTGCGGGCCGGGCGCCGAGATCGACCAGCGTCGCGTGCAGGCCGAGGCGCGGGCCAACGGCCTTGCGCGCCAGTTGGCGGTATTGCCGCCGAACGAGCTAACGCCCGGCCACTACCGGCAGCGTCTGGCGGCGCTGGCGCGGGAAGAAGGGCTGGGCTTCGAGTTTCTCGATCGCACGGCGCTGCGTCGACGCGGCGCCGGGGCGTTTCTGGCGGTGGTGCAAGGGAGCGCGGCGAAAGATGCCGGCATTGCGCATCTGTCCTGGCGTCCCGCGCGACCGCAGCGGGTGCCGCGGCTGGCGCTGGTCGGCAAGGGCCTGACCTACGACACCGGTGGGGTGAATCTTAAAACAGCGCGCGGCATGTTCGGGATGCATCAGGACATGGCGGGCAGCGCGGTGGCGCTGGGCGTGTTGCTGGCGCTGAAAGACATGAACGCGCCCTTCGCGGTCGACTGCTGGCTGGCGCTGGCCAGCAACGACATCGGCCCGCAGGCCTATCAGCCGAACGATGTGGTGCGCGCCGCCGACGGCACCACCATCGAAATCGTCCACACCGATGCCGAAGGCCGCATGGTGCTGGCCGACACCTTGCTGCTGGCAACCGCCAGCAAGCCGGCGTTGGTCATCGACTACGCCACGCTGACCGGCGCCTGCATCCACGCGCTGGGCAAGCGCTATAGCGGCGTATTTGCCAATCGCGAGGCGCTGCTGCCGGTGTTGGCCGCCGCCGGCCGCGCCAGCGGCGAGCGGGTGTGGCCGTTCCCGCTGGATGCGGATTTTGACAAGGCGCTGGACAGCAGCGTGGCCGACATCAAGCAGTGTGCGATGGACGGTGAGGCCGATCACATCATTGCCGCGCGCTTCCTGAGCCGCTTCGTGCGCCACGCCGTGCCCTGGGTGCACGTGGACCTCGCGGCCAGCAACCACAAGGGCGGATTGGCGCATATCCCGAGCGATGAAACCGGCTTTGGCGTGCGCTTTACCTGCAATCTATTGCTGGATCAGGCCTGCCTGAAGGCGCTCGGCTGAGTCGCCTCAAGGCTGGGTCGGTGCCGCGCCCGGGCAGGGTTCGGTGCGCTCGCAGCGCGAGCCTTTTTCGTAGATGAAGCGGATGAAATCGCTGCCCGGCATGAAGCGCTGCTTCAAATCGTCAAGATTGGCGCCGCGGTCGATTTCGCGCAGGAAGCAGGTCATGGCCTCGCCGCTGCCGCTGCAGCGGAAGTCGAGCGGCTGCACTTGCGCCGAGTGCGTACTCAGCAGATAGCCGCCCGGCGTGCGCTGCCAGCTGCGCGCGAAGCGGGTGTCGGCGCAGTCGCAGGTGAGGTAACGGTCGGCGTATTCGATGAGCTTGCCCACCGTCATGCCGGGCACGGCGTCGCCTTCGGCACGGGCGTTGACGAGGCGCGCCGTCAGCAGTTCGCGCGGCGTTAGCGAAGGGTCAACCGCCGGCGCCGGGGCCGGAGTCGGGGTGGGCGTGGTCACCACGGCTTCGGGCTTCTCGCGTTTCAAAAAGCCAGGGCGCAGGTCCGGCGCCTTGCAGCCGGTCAGGACGAGCAGGCCGCTGAGCAGCAGCACGGCGGGGCGGAACAGGGTCTGACGGGGTGTAGGGCTCATGGGGCATCCAGTGCTGATTTGAAAGCATGTTGTTCCCGCTCAAACAGGATTCTCGCCATGATGAGGTCAAGAATGCTGTGGACGCGGCGTTCCAGCGTGCGGCCGCTGCGATAGTCCGCTTCGGCAAAGAAATCGATGCGTTCCCCGGCCACCAGTTCCCGACACACCGCGAGCGAACTGGCGTTGTCCGGGTTGTGCACGGCGATCGCAAACCCCCCGTAGTTTTTGGTCACGGTCATGCAGGGCACATCGGTCAGGCCGTCGCCCAGATACAGCATGTGCGTGAACGGCACCGGTCGCGCGGCCTCGGGCATGTATTCGTTGATCGATTCGCCGGGCTGCTCGCGGCCCTTGTTGATGCGGAAGAGGTACTGCGTCTTGCTGGTGTCGTTGATCACGATAGTCGGAAAACAGGCCACTTCGTGATGATTGAAATGGTACTGCGAGGCGTAAATCCGCTCGAAGTGATGCTTGATGCTGATGCCTTCGAGAATCTCGCTCAGGCCCGCCGAAATGATGTAGTGCCGCGCCTGTACCAGCCCGCCGGAGCGGGTGTGGACGTAGCGATTGATGCGCTCGAACCAGGTCTCGACGCCCGGAAAGTACCGCACGTCGCGCGCCAGCGTGCGCAGCGCCTCGCGGCTTAAATGCGCCTTGTTGGCCTCGATTTTCTCTACCAGCAGGCGCATGTAGGTGAGGATGCTGTCGCCGCCGGTGCGGCGCACTTCGGCGTTTACTTCGCTCCAGAAGTCCTGCGGCGCGATGCCAAGCTGCGGTAGCACGGTGTACTCCTGCATGGGCTGCGGGGTGAGCGTGCCGTCGAAGTCGTAGATCAGCGCAAGCGTATTGCGGGCAAAAGGCGCTTCGCCGCGACGCGCGCGGGCAGTGGGGGAGCGTCCGGTCGCGCGCGGTGGCATCAGCGCGGCGGCGTCGCGCCGGCATTCAGCGCGGCGGCGAGCCGTCCCTCCTGCCGGGCTTTTTCCCAGGCGTCGAGCTGCGGCATGGACAGCTTGGGGTGTGATTTCTGCAGCGTGGCCCAGGCGTCGAGCGCGGCGCCTATGCCGGCTTCCGGGTCGTCACCTTGTTTCTTGCCCCGTAGCTGGGAGTCGAGGTTGCCGCCCATATAGGCGGCATACAGCACCGCCTGAACGTCCTGCGGATAAGGCTGATACATCCAGAACACCACCTCGCTGCGCAGCACCGTGTGCACTTCGCCGCTCTGCATGAACTTCAGGAAAATCGGGGCTTCCGAAAGTTTTTCCTCGGGCGCCGCCCGGAACCGGTCCCATGCGGCCAGCGCTTCGGTGGCGGTGACCGCAGGCGCGGCCGGGGTCGTCGACGCGGCGTCTTCGGCCATCACGGGCAGGCCGAGCATGAGCGTGGCGGCCAGCACGAGGCGGCGCAGGCCGCCGCAAGACCAGGCAATCATCGGCTTGCCTCGACCGGCGCCCCGGCCCGTAACAGATGATGGACACGGCTCGCGGCCGCCGGGATCGACGGCAGGATTTCATGCACCAGCGCGCTGATTTCGGCGCCCGGCGGTTTCAGATCCGGAATCATCAGGGTCCACATGCCGGCGCTGACTGCCGCGTGCGCGCCGACTTCGGAATCTTCCAGCGCAATGCAGTGGTGTGCGTCGATGGCGAGCCGTGAGGCGGCCAGCAGAAAAACATCCGGCGCCGGTTTGCCCTGTTTGACTTCGTCGCCCGTGGCGCACACCGGCAGCAGGTCAAGCAGTCCAGCGGCGCGCAGCGCGCTTTGTGCGTGCCCGCTGCGGGTTTGGGTGGCGACCGCTACCGGCACGCCGGCGGCGGTGAGTTCGCGCAGCAGATCCGGAATGCCGGGTTTGCTCTGCATGCCGTGGGCGTTGATGTGTTGGTGATAAAAATGCTGGAAGCGCAGGCGGTATTCCGGCAGCGGAAAATCAGCGCCGAAGACTTCGACGAGCTTCGCTTCGACCCGAGGTCCGGGCAGGCCAATCAGCTCCATGTACAGCGCGTCGGTCATGGTCTTGCCGAAATCTTCACCCGCCAACTGCGCCGAGCGGCGAATCACGGGTTCTGAATCAATCAGCACCCCGTCCATATCGAAGACCACCGCCGAGAAGCGCCTCATGCGTCAGCGTCCACGGGCAGCAACGTGTCCAGCGTGCTCAGCAAGTCGCTCAGGCGGTCGGCGACCAGCAGCCGGTCGCGTTCCGAGGCATCCACAAACTGCTCGGCAATGGCGTGGTCCAGGCTGCGCAGCGCGGATTCGAAGTAGCCTGCGGTGTTCAGTAGCGCCACGGGCTTGTCGATGCAACCGAGCTGCCGCCAGGCCATCACTTCCAGCAATTCGTCCAGCGTACCGATGCCGCCGGGCAGGGCAACGAAGGCATCCGCCAGCTCAATCATCAGCGCCTTGCGCTCGAAAAGGTCTTCGACCTGATGGCTGATTTGAAGCCCGGGATGCAGCACTTCGCGGCTCGACAGGAAGCCGGGAATGACGCCGGTGACCGAGCCGCCGGCGTCGAGGCAGGCCTGGGCGAGGACGCCCATCAGGCCGACCTTGCCGCCGCCGTAGACCAGCGTCCAGCCGCGCGCGGCCAGCGCTGCGCCTAGCGCCGCTGCCTCGGTCGCATAGCGCGGATCGCGGCCCGCGCGGGCCCCACAAAAAACAGCAATGCTCGGCATCGTCAGGGCCCCGCGATCCAGATGAGTTCGCCGCTCAGCGCTTTCCAGCCTTTGCCGTCGCGCGCAGCGTGGATGAGTCGACCAGAGCCGCAGGCCGGCCCGCAGCTGAATTCGAGATAGACCAGCGCCTGCTGCTGGAAGGGGTCAAACGCTGCCCGCGACAGGCGCAGGATGCCCGGCGCGTCCGGGTAGCGCTGTTTGAACCGCGCCCAGTTGGCGACCGGATCTTCGCCGGCAAAAATTTTGGCGCGGGTCGCATCGTCGAGCAGCTGATATTTCGCTTTCAGCGTCAGCCGCGGCGTCAGCGTTTCGCGGCTTTCGTTGGCGCGCAGCCAGCCGCGCAGCAGGGCGGGATCAAGCGCGAGCTTTTTGGCCACGGCCTCCAGATTGGCGCCTGGCGCGACGACCGGGTTGGTGTCGGTGGTGGTCTGCGCGGCGATGATGATTTCCCGCGTGTCGGCCGGCAGCCCATGGGCGAGCAGCGCCGACCATACGGCGTACTGCGCCACGTCTTCCGGCAGGGCTTCGGCCGCCGCCGGCGGCGCCGCAGGTTTGGCCGGTGCGGCCAGCGCCAGCAGCGGCATCAGCAGCAGCGCGAACAGCGCGCGTCGGGTGTGCTTCATGGCAGGACCAGCGCCGCATGCAGGGCTGATAGATCGGCCGCGGTGTCCAGCGTCATCACCGCCTCGGCGATGGCCTCGGCCTGCGCCGGCGCGACCCGGCGCACTGCATTACGCAGAAATTTCTCGCGCACATCGGCGGCGCCCAGCGGATTGCTCGCCGCGCCACGATTTACCGGCTGCCGGGCCGAGTAGCGCCGGCCATCGTGAAGCGCTACCTCCAGCGCACCGCTGTAGCTGGTCGGATAGCGTGATGCGGGGTCGGGCGCGTGGCGGACTTTGGCCGCCAGCGCGATGGCCTCGGGCGCGGTCAAGGCCGCGGCGTCGAGCTCGTCGAGCCCGAACTGGCCGCGACAGAGCGCGGTGGCCACGGTGTAGGGCAGGCTGAACTGGGCGTCGTAGGCATTGCGCGGCGCGCGCTTGATGGCCGCCGGCTCGCAGACAATGGCCACCTCGTCGGGATGGATCAGGGCCTCGATGGACGCAATCGCGGCAGGGTCAAAGCCGGGCTGCGCGCGCAACTCGAGCGCGCAGTCGATGAACGCGTGCAGGAAATGGCAGGCGGGATAGGGTTTGAAGCCGTTGTCGTCGACCGCCCACTGCTGGCCCAGTCCGGCGGTGACCGTCGAGAGGTCGGCGGCGTCGGTGTCGAGCAGCATGCGATACAGGCCGAAGCGGCCCTCGAAGGGGCGGGAAGGCCCCACATAACCCGCTTGCCCGAAGCTGGCCGCGGTGTAGCCCGCAACCGCCGCCCAACCCGGATGCAGGCGCTTGGTCCAGGCACCGTCGTCGAGAAACTCCAGATTGCCGCTGGCCATGCTGAGCGTGATGCCCAGCGCGTGGGCAATGCCATCGGTGTCTGCACCGAGCAGCCGGCCGGCGGCGGCCGCGCAGCCGAAGGCGCCGATGACGCCGGTGGG
Organism: Gammaproteobacteria bacterium; assembly: GCA_023257255.1. Taxonomy (GTDB): domain Bacteria; phylum Pseudomonadota; class Gammaproteobacteria. The sequence goes on from JALRCR010000018.1 coordinate 6,510, forward strand.
GTGCCAGCCCCGCTTCTGCAGGGTGCCGCGGGCGACCGCGCCAAGGCGCGCGTCGATTTCCAGCGCGAGGAGATAGGCCATCAGCGCCGCGCGACCGCTGGCCTTGCAGCGCGTACCCAGACCCAGCATCAGCGGCACCGCGCTGGCCGACACATGGACCACGCTGGCACCGTGGGTGTCGTCGAAATCAAGGCCATGCACCAGCACCCCGTTCATCAGCATGGCGTCGCGCAGGCCCAGACGCTCGTGTCGGCCAATGACGGCACTGCTGCCGCCGTCGCTCATCGCGACCAGCGCCGCCGCCGCGGCATCGGCAAAGTCGGTGTCGGCGGCGGCCAGCGCCGTGCCCAGCGCATCCAGCACATGCAGTTTGGCGCGCTCGTAGGCCGCGGCCGGCACGTCGTCAACGCGCAAGCTGGCGGCAAACGTGGCCAGTTCGCGGGCCAGGGGGATTGGCTTGGTCTCGGGCATACGCAGGCGTGGGTTCCGGGATGTCAGGGTCGCTGGGAGGGCGCCATCGCTAGGCGAAGTCCGCTAGACTTCGCGGGCTGATGCGCCCCGTGAATGGCGCAATCCTACAGCATCAAACGCAGGCCGCGACCGCGCCGTGGCGCGAGTCCAAAGCCTGCCGGTAAAACCTTTTTCTGGCCGGGACATGCGTCTTTTCGTTCTGCTTTGTCTGTTGCTGCTTCAGGGCCGGGTCGAGGCCTGGAATACGCTGGAAAACTGGGCCGACGTGGTGCTGTTGCAAACCCGCGCCCGCCATCCCTTGCCGACTATCACGGCCTTCGAGCCGCGCCTGAAGCTGGACGAGGCCTACAGCATTCAACGCGTGGTGGTACGTGAACTGGCTGCCCGCGCGCCGCTGATCGGGTTTCGTGCCGACCTGACCAGCCCGCTGGCCCGCGCCCGTCTGCGCGGCGACCACCCCATTACTTCTGCGGTGCTGAAGGACCAGTGGTTGAACAGCGGCACCTGGGTCACCCGGCCGGCGCAGAGCAAGCTGAAGCTGGCACCGGCGCTGGCCTTTACCCTGAGTCAGGCCATCACTGCACCCGTGCCCGAGGCGGCGGCGCTTGTCGCCAAGGTGAAAGCGGTGCGGCCAGTGGTGGTGCTGGTCGACTACAACTTCGACGAAGCGCCGGCACCGCTGGTGCAAGATCTGGTGGCGGCCAACGGTGCAACGGCCCGGCTGGTGGCCGGCGCGCCGCTGGCGACGACCGATCCGGCCAGCGTGGATGCCATTTTTGTGGAGATGCGGCGCGAGAACGAAGTCATCGAACGTGGGAAGGCGACCAACGTCATGGGCGGCCAGTACGAGGCCCTGCGCTGGCAGGTCAACGAACTGCTGGCCCGCGGCTGGGAACTGAAAGCTGACTATCAGTTAGTCACCGGGCCACTGAGCGAACCGGTGCCGGCGGACGTCGGCAACTGGGTGGCCGACTACTGGGACCACGCCAAAATCGACTTCAGCGTGGAGTACGGAAAACCCCGCTGAGCGCGGCCTCAGCCCGCCGTGCGCCAAGCCTCATACGCGTAAAGCATGGCTACGCTGAGGAGATAGGCCAGCCCCACGTAGGCGCCGTTGAACTTGAACAGGTCGAGATAGCGCAGCCCGAAGCGGGTCTGGAAAATGAGGCTTGTGCCCGATACCGGCGCAGCCACCAGCCCCATGCCCCAGACCATCAGGAACACGAACCCCAGCAGGTTGCCGTCGAGCCGGCTGAAGTCCCACAGGCTGGACAGGGCGGAGAGGCTTGCGACCGGATGCACGCCGAGGATCGCGAGCACCACCATCGCGGCCATCAACAGCGCCGCGCCCGCCGGTTCCAGGGTGCTCGGGCTGAGGGCCAGATCGGCGTGGCGCAACGCCGCTTCTATGCCCGCACTCATCACCGCCGCCCCCAGAAACATCGAGATTTCGCTGCCCATGCCGGGCAATCGTTCCCGCAGATGGCCGGCCAGCAGACCGGCCGCCGCCCGCCCGCCTCGCAGCAGGGGCAAGAGGCCCAGCACCATGCCCAGCGCGGCGCCTTCAATCAGGATAAGCACCGGCAGGGCGGGCAGATACAGATGCCCGCCCAGCACCAGAGCGCTCAACAGCACCGGCACCCACAGGGCCTGCCAGCGCAAGGGGTAGCCCACGAATTCGTGAGCGCCGGGCGCGCGCGGCAGCCGCCATGCGCACCAGCCCATCAGCAGCGTGGAGACCGTGAAGCCGGCGGCAGAAATCACCACGAACTGCGCCTTGGGCACGAGTTGCAGGATCAGCGCCATGGCAATGAAAAACGGGGACCACATGGAGGCCGCGATGAAAGCCCGGCTGATGGTTTGGGTCTGAAGCCGTGAGAGGCGTCCGTTGACTGCAATCCGCTCGCCAATCACGACCGGCGCCGAGATATTGATCACGGCGCCAAAAAGATGCGTGGCGATCAGCGTCTGCACAACGGCGCGCGGCCCGCGCGGCAGCGGCACGTTGCTGGTGCCGGTATCGGTAATCAGCCGCAGGAAGCTGACCGCCGCCAGCATCGCCAGCATGCTGTGGTTGCCCCGCTGCAGGGCCGACCACCACGACCAGTCGCCGGCGGCGGTCGCGATGGCAATACCGACCAGCCCGATGCCCGCCATCACCAGCGACTGGATTAACTGAAAGCGGCTGATGCCCCGCCACAGCAGCAGTCCGGCCAGCCAGGCGCAGGCGCCGGGCAGCAGATCGAGTCCGTGGACCAGGCCGGCGCCCCCGAGAAACGAAGACAAGGTCATCAGGGCGACGGCGACCCCCGCCACCTGGCGTGCGAGCGTCATGGGCTAGCGCAGGCCCTTGTCGCGCACGATGGTCGCGGCGATTTCCTCGATCGAGACGGTGGTGGTGTCGAGATACTGGATGTTCTGCGCCTTGAACAGCGCTTCGGCCTGGGCGACCTCCGCCCGGCACTGGGCCAGCGTGGAGTATTTGCCGTGTGGCCGACGTTCGTGGCGGATTCGGCTCAACTGCTCCGGCACGATGGTCAGCCCGTAGACTTTGCCCATGCAGTTGGCGAGACCGGCCGGCAGGCCGCCCTTCTCGAAGTCGTCGTCCGTCAGCGGGTAGTTGGCCGCTTTCAGCGAGTAATGGAGCGCAAGATAAAGGCAGGTAGGGGTCTTGCCGCAGCGAGATACCCCGGCCAGGACAATATCCGCCTGGCTCAAATCGCGCAGATTGATGCCATCGTCGTGGGCCAGGGTGTAGTTCAGCGCCTGCATGCGGCGCTCGTAGCTGCCCACGTCCACGATGCCGTGCATGCGCCCGGCAGTGTGGGAGGACTCTTCGCCCAGCGCTTCTTCCAGCGGCTCGATGAAGGTGCCGAAGAGGTCGAAAACGTGCTCCGAGGCCGTGCCAATGAAGTATTGGGTGGTCGGGTCGGTCAGCGTGCTGAAGACCACCGGCGAGACGCCGTCCTCCCGCTTGGCGGCAAGAATGACCTCGGCCGCGGCTTGCGCGGCCGCCTGATTGGTCACAAAAGGCAGGGTCTGCGTGATGAATTCCGTGTTGGGGAACTGCGTCATGAGGGTCTGGCCGAGCATTTCGACCGTGATCCCGGTGCGGTCTGAAACAAAAAACACCCGGCGTTTTCTGGGGGGCGAAGCGTTGATAAGCCAATCTCCTCCGGTCGGTTACAATGCCGCTCCTTTTTGCCGCGACCGTGCGGGACAGCCAGCGAGTGAGCCTGAATGACCGATTATATAGTTGCCCTTGATCACATCGGAATCGACGATATCGACCGCGTCGGCGGCAAGAACGCCTCGCTCGGCGAGATGATTCGTCATCTGAGCGCCGCCGATGTTCGCGTGCCCGGCGGCTTTGCCACCACGGCCGACGCGTTTCGCGAGTTTCTGGCCCAGAACGGCCTTGCCGAACGCATCCAGCGCCGCCTCGAGACCCTTAACACTGACGACGTCGCGGCCCTGACTGCCGCCGGCCGCGAAATCCGCGACTGGGTGGCGACCACCCCGCTGCCCGCCGCCTTCGATGCGGCCATTGCCGACGCCTATGCCGCGATGGCGGCGAATGCTCCGGCCGGCTTCTCGGTCGCGGTTCGCTCCTCCGCCACCGCCGAAGACCTGCCGACCGCGTCCTTCGCCGGCCAGCAGGAAACCTACCTCAACGTTACCGGTCTGGCCGAGGTGCAGCGCCGGATTAAAGACGTTTTCGCCTCACTGTTTAACGACCGCGCCATTTCCTATCGCGTGCATCACGGGTTTGAACACCACAAGGTGGCCCTGTCGGCCGGCATCCAGCGCATGGTCCGCAGCGACGTCGGCGCGAGCGGCGTGATGTTCACGCTGGACACCGAATCCGGTTTCCGCGACGTGGTCTTCATCACGTCCAGCTATGGTCTGGGCGAACTGGTGGTGCAGGGCGCGGTCAATCCGGACGAGTTCTACGTCTACAAAAAAGGCCTGGCGGAAGGCCGCCCGGCCATCTTGCGGCGTAACCTCGGCAGCAAGCACGTGCGGATGGGCTATGCCGAGGGCAAAGCCGGCGGGCATAGCGTCGAAACCCGCGAAGTCGACGACACCGACCGCCGCGTGTTCTCCATCAACGACGAGGACGTCACCGAACTGGCCCGCCTCGCGGTCGCCATCGAAAAGCACTACGGCCGGCCGATGGACATCGAATGGGCCAAGGACGGGCTGGACGGCAAGCTCTACGTCGTGCAGGCCCGGCCCGAGACCGTGCAAAGCCGCAACGGGCAGGTGTTTGAACGCTACGACATCAGCGCGCGCGGCAAGGTGCTGGTCGAAGGCCGCAGCATCGGCCAGAAAGTGGGCAGCGGCACGGCGCGGGTCATTGCCGACATCAGCGACATGGCGAGCCTGCGTGATGGCGATGTGCTGGTCACCGACATGACCGACCCGGACTGGGAGCCGGTCATGAAACGCGCGGCGGCGATCGTCACCAATCGCGGCGGCCGCACCTGCCACGCGGCCATCATCGCGCGCGAACTCGGGGTGCCAGCGGTGGTGGGTTGCGGGGATGCAACCTCCTCGGTGGTCGATGGCCAGCCGGTCACCGTGTCCTGCGCCGAAGGCGACACCGGCTATATCTACGAAGGCCTGCTGCCGTTCGAGCGGCGCGAGATTCGCCTCGACGCGATGCCCGACCTGCCGGTCAAAATCATGATGAACGTGGGCAATCCGGACCGCGCGTTCGCGTTCGGTAGCCTGCCGCACCGGGGGGTGGGGCTGGCCCGGCTTGAGTTCATCATCAACCGGATGATCGGCATTCACCCGCGCGCGCTGGTGGACTACGACAAGCTCTCGCGCGATCTGCAGGAAAGCATCGCCCCGCTGATTGCGGCCTATCCCAACGCGCGCGAGTTTTTCGTCTCGCGGCTGGTGGAAGGCATCGCGACGATTGCCGCTGCGTTCAATCCGCAACCGGTGATCGTGCGGCTATCGGACTTCAAGTCCAACGAATACGCCAATCTGCTGGCGGGCAACGTCTACGAGCCGGAAGAAGAAAACCCGATGCTCGGCTTCCGCGGGGCTTCCCGCTACATCGCGGAGAATTTCCGCCCCTGCTTCCTGATGGAATGCGAGGCGCTGAAGCGCGTGCGCAACGACATGGGGCTGACCAACGTGGAAGTCATGGTGCCGTTCGTGCGCACGCCGGACGAAGCACGGCAGGTCATCGACCTGCTAGCCGAAGCGGGCCTGCGGCGGGGCGAGAACGGCCTGCGCATCATCATGATGTGCGAGTTGCCCTCAAATGCGCTGCTGGCGGAAGAGTTCCTGCAGTACTTCGACGGGTTCTCGATCGGCTCCAACGATCTCACGCAGTTGACGCTAGGGCTGGATCGGGATTCCGGTCTGGTCGCGCATCTGTTTGACGAGCGCAATCCGGCGGTCAAGGCGCTGATGGCGAAAGCCATTGCCGCCTGCCGTGCGGCCGGCAAATACATCGGGATCTGCGGTCAGGGGCCGTCGGATCATCCGGACCTCGCGGCCTGGCTGCTCGAGCAGGGCATCGAGAGCATTTCGCTCAACCCGGATACGGTGGTCGAAACCTGGCTGGCGCTCGCCGGCCGTCACGCCAATCCCTGAGGCCGACAACGACCTACATCGTTCTGACGTGTTGCTCCAGCACCTGCCGTTCGGCGAACGGCAGGTGCTGGCTCTGAAGCCGCGATTCGACCAGATCGCGCGGCACCAGGCCGTGCTTGATCAGCCGCCGTTTTTCTTCCGGCAGGATGTTGTCGCGGAAGAAAATATCGCCAATTGGAATAATGCGGTGTTCAACGATCAGCTGAACCTCGCAGAGCAAGGCGCGAAAGCCGGTGTGGACCTCTTTCAAGCGGGTTTCCACAAACTCAGGCCAAGCCAAACCGCCGCCGTAGATGGCGCGAATTTCTTTTTTGTAGCGTTCGATCACCAGCGGATTGACCGAGGTTTCGATGCGATCTTCGACCCGGTGCAAACGCGGCTGGAGCAGCGGCTGCAGGTGCCGCTCCAGCCACTCAGTGGTCCTTGCTCTGGAATAGATCGCCAGCACGCTCTTGATGCCCAGCCGGTCGTAGACGTCCTGCGTGAAGTAGCGGTCGCACTGCTGGGCCAACTGCTCGTGCGTGGCGAAACCAAGCATCGAGATGACGTCCGGCAGCTCGTGAATCCGCGGATGGAAGCCGATGGCGCAAATGAGCTGACCGTGGACGATCCCCAAGCGCCGCGCAATCTCGCGCGAGCGACGCTCCTGGCTGTTGCGGTCGCGGGTCGAGGCCGCGCGGTAGACGAGCTTCAGGAGATCTTCTTCCGGCGCATTCAAAATTTGCTCAAACAGCGTCATGCGTCGTCTCGCGGCGCGGTGCTGCCGAGCAAGGCCACGGCTTCGGCGAGAACTTCGGGGGCATCGAGGATGAGGTCGTTGCGCTCGAACAGCTGCATCACGCAGTGCCGCTGCAGCGCGAGCTTCAGGCCGCCGAAGCCGAGTGCGCCGTAGCAGCGCTTGCCGTGACGCACCGTGCCCCGATCCTGCATCTCGATGCCGGCAACGCCCAGCGGCGGGGTGGCGTTGGAGTCCAGCACGGCCTCGAGCGTCGGGTGGTTTGCCCAGAGGTCTTGGGGTAGGAGTTCGATGCCGGCGGCGCCGGTGGTCATGACGATCTGCGCGCCGGTCAGACAGGCCGAGACCGCCGCGGCATCGGGCGTGGCGGCCGGGGTGAGGCTGGTCTTGAAGCGCTCGTTCATCGCCCGACAGGCGGCGTTGGCGCGGTCGATGGCGCGGGAAGCAAGCACCACCTCGGCTCCTTCGCGGGCCAGCATGACCGCCGCGCGCTGACCGACCGGGCCGGTGCCCGCGAGGATGACCGCCCGTTTACCGGCCAGCGGCAGGTCGCGCGCCAACTGGGCGATGGCGGCCGCAGCGGTGGTGTTGCTGCCATTGCTGTCGAGCATTACCGAGACCCGGAAATTACCGAAGAATTGCCGGCGCACCGCTTTCAGCAGCGCCTCGCCGTCGGCCATGTTGGAGCCGGTGACGAACAGGGCGGAGAATTTTTTTGACGCCGGCGGGCGCGTGAACACCACGCCTTCGACCAGCTTGCCCACATTCGCCGGCGTCACACCGGCCAGCGGCGTGACGTGGTCGACCCCCGCGTCGTAGGCAACCACGATGTCAAAGGTATTGGGCAGCGGGTCGGTGTCGAGCAGGAACAGCAGTTTTTTCATGCGGGATTGGGCGTTCCGGGAGTTCGCGGGCAAGCGGCCACACTAGCCGCAGGCGTAGCCCTTCACAAGCAGGCAGCCCCGGCCTGGACGGGAAGTCCTCATCGCCGGCCTATAATCGACGACCTTTTTTTGCCGGAGTTTTCCGATGATGACCGATGAGTCCCTGCAGACCTTTCTCGATCAACTCGCCAGTCGTGCCTCCACCCCGGGCGGCGGCAGCGCCGCCGGCTTGATGGGGGCGATGGGCGCGGCGCTGGTCAGCATGGTGTGCAACCTGACGCTCGGCAAAGAAAAATACGCCGACGTCGCGCCAGAAATGGCCGAGGTGCTGGCCACGGCGGAGCGCCTGCGGGCCGGATTGACCGACGCCATCGCCGCCGACATTGCGGCCTTTGATGCGGTGATGGCGGCCTACGGGCTTGCCAAGGCGACCGAGGATGAAAAATCGCGCCGGACGGCGGCGATTCAGGTCGCGCTGAAGCAGGCGACCGAGGCGCCGCTGGATTGCGCGCGGCTGGCCGCCGAGGTCATCAGCCTGTCGCGGCCGGTCGCGCTGCGCGGCAATCCGAACGTGGTCAGCGATGCCGGCGTGGCGGTGATGGCCGGCTGGGCCAGCCTGCGTAGCGCGGCGTTGAACGTCTATGTCAACGCGGGCGCCATCAAGGACCGCGAGTTTGCCGAGGCAAGGCTGGCCGAACTGGCCGGCCTGCTGGCTGCCGCCGAACCGGCGGTAGAGGAGATCTACGCCGAGGTGCGGCGCCGCCTGTAAACGCGCATCAGGCGAGGTCGGCGTGGACGATGCGCATCGAGAAATCGGTGGCGCGGAGGTGTTTGGTCAGGCTGCCGACCGAAACAAAATCGACGCCGGTTGAGCCCACCGACGGCAGGTCTGCGAGCTCGAAACCGCCGGACGCCTCGAGGCGCACCCGACCCCGCGTAAGTGCCACTGCCGCGCGCAGCAGTTCGGGCGTGAAGTTGTCGAGCAGCAGCATGTCGGCACCGGCCGCGATGGCTTCTTCGATCTGCGACAGCTGCTCAACTTCGACTTCGATTGGTAAATCGACGTGCCCTGCCTTGAGGGCCGCAATGGCCCCCGCGACCGAGCCGGCGGCTGCAATATGATTTTCTTTGACCAGCACCCCGTCGTAGAGCCCGGCGCGATGATTGAAACCGCCGCCGCAGCGCACGGCGTATTTCTGCGCACGGCGCAGCCCCGGAATGGTCTTGCGGGTATCGAGTAGCCGTGTCGCGGTGCCAGTCAGCGCGTCGGCGTAAATCCGGGTGGCGCTGGCGGTGCCGGACAGGGTTTGCAGAAAATTAAGCGCCGCGCGTTCGCCGCTGACGATCGCGCGCGCGTTGCCGTGAATGGTGCAGACGACGTCGTTCATCGCCAGCCGGTCGCCGTCCTGCTGCTGCCACACGATGCGCAGGGCAGGGTCGATGGCCGCATACACCGCCGTGAACCAGCGCTGCCCGCACAGCACCGCGGTCTCGCGGACCAGCACGGTGGCGCTGGCGGTGCGAGCGGCGGGAATCAGCGTCGCGGTGGCGTCGCCTGCGCCGAGGTCCTCGGCGAGTGCCGCCGCCACATTGGCCTCGAGGTCCGCAAAAAAATCGATCTGGGTGGCGCTACGGTCGAAGGTGTTCGGCACAGGGGCGGGCTCGCAGGTGGCGGGGCAGCTAGCCTAATCGCTGCGGGCTGGCGGATTCAAACCCGGTGCGCACGATGTGCGGTGCTATCATCGCCCGCGTCCCCCGCGGCCTTTCCTTCAGGTGTTGCATGTCCGATTTGTCCTTGTCTGCCAGCGCGCATACGCCGCAACTGGTGCCCGCCTCCCGTGCCGTGCCTTCTTTGCTGGAGGATGTCCGCGACGGCCTGCTCCGCATACCGCGCGAGTTGCCGCCCAAATATTTCTACGACGACCACGGCTCGGCGCTCTTTGAAGCCATCTGTGAGACGCCCGAGTATTACCCGACCCGCGCCGAGCGGGCGCTGTTGCTGGCCCATGCGCGCGAGATTGTCGAGGCCGTCAGGCCGCAGGTGATGGTCGAACTTGGCAGCGGCGTGGCGACGAAAATCGGGCCTTTATTTGAAGCATCCGCAGGCCTGGGGCTGGCGGTGACCTATTGTCCGTTCGATGTCTGCGCGGCGGTGCTGACCAAAAGCGCGGCGCTGCTGACGGGACGCTACGCCGGCCTGACGGTGTCCCCGCTGCAAGGGGATTTCACCGCCGGGCTCGACCATCTGCCGGTGCTGGCCGGCCCAACGCTGTACATGTTTCTCGGCGGCACCATCGGCAATTTCACCGACCCGGCGGCGCTCGCCCTGTTGCGCGAAATCCGCGCCCTGATGCGGCCGACCGACCGCCTGCTGCTGGGCGCCGATCGGGTTAAAGCGATGGCCGTCCTCAACGCCGCCTACAACGATGCCGCGGGCTATACCGCGGCGTTCAACCTCAATGTGCTGTCGGTGCTGAACGCCGGCGTGGGCGCCAATTTTGTCCCGTCGCAGTTTGCCCACCGCGCGTTCTACAACGAGCAGGAAGCGCAGATTGAAATGCATCTGGTGAGCCGCGAGGCGCAGACCGTGGAACTGCCCGCCTTGAACACTCGCCTGCAGCTCGCGGCGGGCGACAGCATCCGCACGGAGATCAGCCGCAAGTTTTCGCCGGATGCGCTGCAGAAGCTGCTGGCGTCCGCGGGCTTTGCGATAGAACGGTATTTCACCGGTGAGGACGAGGCGTTCTCGGTGGTTCTGGCGGCACCGGCGGCAGCTTGAGAAGAGGCCGCTGATGCTTGATCCGCAAAGCGGCTGGTGTAGCGGGGCGCGACGCTGTCCCTCGCCCAATTGCGACGCCCGCCCGCTGGGGGCAGTGGTGGATCTGCTGGTCATTCATGGCATCAGCCTGCCGGCCGGGCAGTACGGCGGGCCGCACATCGAGGCGCTGTTTCTGAATCAGCTGGACTACGCCGCGCACGCCTCGTTCGCCAGTCTGCAGGGCTTACGCGTCTCGGCGCACTTCCTGATTCGACGCGACGGCGAGTTGCTGCAGTTTGTGGCGACGAGCGATCGCGCCTGGCACGCCGGGGTGTCGAGCTTTCAGGGCCGCACGGCCTGCAACGATTTTTCGGTCGGGATCGAACTGGAAGGCTGCGACGATGAGCCCTATGAAGAGGCGCAGTACGTGCAACTTGTTGCGCTGACGAGGAGCCTCAACGCGAGTTACCCGGGCTTGTCGTCGGCGCAGATTGTGGGGCATTCCGATATCGCGCCGGGACGGAAAACCGATCCGGGCCCGCATTTTGACTGGGCGCGCTACCGGCGCGCCCTTACCGCGAAAGACTAGACCTCGGCGAGAAACGCGGTAGTAGACAGCAGGCGACAGCCGGCGTCGTCTACCCATAGCACCGTGCCTTCGCTATACCAGTCGCCCAGCACGTAGCGCTGGCGCTGGACGCCGCCGTCGGTCATTTCGTGTCGACCTGGGCGATGCGTATGGCCGTGAATCAGCAGGCTTGCGTCGTGCGCCTGCATCACCCGCAGCACTTCGGCCTCGTCGACGTCCATGATCTGGTCGTCCTTCTCCGTCATGGATGCCGCCGTGCCTTCGCGGGTCTGGGCGGCGATGCGTCGGCGCTCGGCCAGGGGCGCTGCCAGAAATTTCTGCTGATTGGTGGCGTCGCGCACGAACTGCCGGAACAGCTGGTATTTGATGTCTCGCGTGCAGAGCAAATCGCCGTGGCCGATCAGCGCCGTGCCGCCGGCCAACGGCAGGGTGCTGTAGTCCGGCAATAGCTGCGCGCCGGTGTCGGCCGCGAAGCGTTCGCCGAGCAGGAAGTCCCGGTTGCCCAGTGCTACATGGAGCGCACCGCCGCCGGCGCTGAAGCGAGCCAGCGCGGCGACGACTTCCCGATGGAAAGGGGCATCGTCATCGTCGCCGGGCCAGAACTCGACCAGATCGCCCAGGATGTAGACCGCCGCCCCGCGTGCCGCTGCCCGTTCGAGCACGGCCTTGAACACCGGCAGCTGCGCCGGACGCTGGTCGCTCAGGTGAGCGTCAGACAGGAAAAGCGTGGACACCGGGGCGACCTCGCTCAGACGACGCTGACGCCGGTAATTTCCACCGTCTCGACCGGCACGTCGGTCATGCCCGCCGCGCGGCCGGTTTTCACCGCCTTGATGCTGTTAACCACGTCCATACCCTCGACCACCTTGCCGAACACGCAATAGCCCCAGCCCTGCATGGACTGGTCGCGGTGGTTAAGGAAGTCGTTGTCTTTGACGTTGATGAAGAATTGGGCGGTCGCCGAATGCGGGTCGTTGGTGCGGGCCATGGCGATGGTGCCGTTCTGGTTGCCGCAGCCGTTGTTGGCTTCGTTGCCGATCGGCGCGAGGGTCTTTTTCTGGCTCATTTCAGCGGTAAAACCGCCGCCCTGAATCATGAAGCCGTCGATCACGCGATGAAAAATGGTGCCGACGTAGAACTTGTCGTTCACGTACTGCAGGAAATTGGCGACGGTGGCGGGCGCCTGCTCGTCGAACATTTCCAGCGTGATATTGCCTTTGGAGGTCTCAAAAAGAACGCGGGTGCCGGCCATGGGGGATCCTTTCGATGGAGTCTGGGCGTGCGATAAAGGCCGGGCGGCGGTGGCCGCCGGCAGCGCGCGCATGGTGCTGGAGCAGCGTGTGGATACGCAAGCAGAAAACCGCGGCTGATGCGTTGCGTCGTCCCGCCTCGCTGCGTATCATCCGACTTCTTTCGCGTACGGCCAGTGACCGAGCTTGATCGGGGCATAGCGCAGTCTGGTAGCGCACCTGCTTTGGGAGCAGGGGGTCGGGGGTTCGAATCCCTCTGCCCCGACCACATCCGGAAGCGCAAGCTGCCACCAAGGGTTTGAAAGCGCCTGTAGCTCATCCGGATAGAGCATCGGCCTTCTAAGCCGAGGGTAGCAGGTTCGAGTCCTGCCAGGCGCGCCACTCACCGCCCGATTCCAACCGGCGGTAAGGGCAGGGCCAACGCGAAATAAACAGGACAATGGCGGGCGTAGCTCAGTTGGTAGAGCGCAGGTTTGTGGTACCTGATGTCGTGGGTTCGAACCCCATCGCTCGCCCCATCTTTCCTCCCGGAAGGGCCGTTAGCTCAATTGGTAGAGCTGCTGACTCTTAATCAGTAGGTTGTAGGTTCGAGTCCTACACGGCCCACCATTCCTTCCCGCACACGACGCCATGCCTGCCGGCACGGCGTCGCGGCTGCCTTAGCCTTCCGCGGCCAGCGCCTGCCTGATTTTGTACTTCAGAATCTTGCCGCCGACGGTGGTCGGAAACTCTTCCATCACCACGATGCGCTTCGGCGTTTCAAAGCCGGCGAGGCGCTCGCGGGCAAAGCCAATCAGCGCGGCATCCTCTATCTGCACGCCCGGCTTCGGGATAATGCAGGCAACGACAGCTTCGCCCCAGCGTTCATCCGGCACACCCACCACCGCGGCGCGTTGCACGTCGGGGTGTTGCTGCAGAATGGCTTCGACGCGAATGGTCGAGACGTTCTCGCCGCCTGATTTCACGATGTCCTTGTAGCGATCGACCATCAAACGCACTTCGTCGTCGTGATAGACGAAGCTGTCTCCCGAGTGAAACCAGCCGCCGGCCAGCGCTTCCTCGGTCGCTTTCTGATCGCGGTAGTAGCCCGAGAACATCGCCGGCGAGCGATACACGGCTTCGCCCGCCACGCCCTTGCGGCCGCGCAGGTCGTTGCCATGCTCGTCAAACACGGTCGCCGCCATGATGGGGCTGGGCTGTCCGACATGATTCATCTGCGGTGATTCGGCCATGTACATGTCCACGTGACGCTCGATGTGGAAGCGATGGCAGGACACCGCTTCGGTCTGGCCGCAGATTTCGTAGACCTTGAGCTGCGGCCCGCAAATCCGGCGGAACGCGGCCAGTGAACCCGGCGCCAGCGGCGCCCAGCCGAAATGCATGGCGGTCATGGCGCTCAGGTCATAGGCCGCCGGCCGTTCCTCAACCGCGCGGATGATGCTTTCCACAAACTGTGGCGAGCCACCGAACAGGCAGGTCACGCGTTCGCGGGTACAGGTGTCCGCCATCACGTGGCCTTCGGGTTTACGCCCCATCACCGCCGAGCCGCCGGCCATCAGCGGGCTGAACACGCACGCATGATCGCCGATGTGATAGACCATCGGCGTGAAGGCGGCATGGCGAATCTCCGACTCATGCGCGAGGCCGCGGGTCTGCGTCAGCACGTGGCTGTAGGCGGTCATGTAGGAGTAGGTGTGGGAGATCATCACGGCCTTGGGCCGCGCGGTCGTACCGGAGGTGAACAGCACTTCCCAGACGTCGTCGCCGTGGATTTTGATATCGGGCTCGCTGGCGTCGAAGGGCGCGATGAAGGCATCGAAATCTGGCGCAACGCCGTGGGTGCCGCCGCCGATCGACATCACCGGCCTGATGCCGGCGGGCGCGAGTCTGGCGCCCAGACGATCCCATTGCACCTGATCAACCAGCGCAATCTGCGCATCCACGTGCGCCAGAGTTTCGAGAATCACGTCAGGCGCCATCATCACGTTGACCGGCGCGGCGACCAGCCCGGCTTTGGCAATGGCGATTTTGCTCAGCCAGGCCTCGTTCGAGTTGTCGCAGAACATGGCGATGCGGCTGGCCGGCGGCAGGTCCAGCGCCAGCAGGGCGTTCGCCACGCGGTTGATGAGCGCATTGGCCTGGGCATAAGTCAGGCGGCGATAGGCCGGATTGACGGTGGCGTCGGCGGTGCAGATGAGCGCAAGCCGGTCCGGCGCGCTCCAGGTCATGCGCTCGATGATGTCGCCCACCGAGACCCGGTTCCAGCGATCGTCGTTGCGCCGGTTACGAAAGTTTTCAACGTCTATGGTCATGCTCTTCCCCGTGCCGGCGCGGCAAGCGGCCGGCGATTATTGATGTTAATGCCGGCTCAGGCGCGTTCGAAAATTGCCGCCAGACCCTGACCGCCGCCGATGCACATCGTCTCCAGGCCGTAACGGCCGCCGCGGCGCTTCAACTCGTGCATCAGCGTGGCGGCGATGCGTAAGCCGGTGGCACCGATCGGGTGGCCAAGCGAAATACCCGAGCCATTCACGTTGAGGCGCGACGAGTCGTGCCAGCCCCACGCGCGCAGCACTGCAAGCGCCTGAGCGGCGAAGGCTTCGTTCAATTCCACGAGATCGAGGTCGTCAAAGCCGAGGCCTGTCTTATTGAACAGTTTCTGTACCGCGGGCACCGGACCGATGCCCATGGTGGCGGGATGGCAGCCGGCAGCGGCCCAGCCGCGCAAGAAGGCGATGGGTTCTAGCCCCAGCGATGCCAGCCGGTCTTCGGCCACCACCAGACAGGCGGCCGCGGCATCGTTTTGCTGGGAGGCATTGCCGGCGGTGACCGTGCCGTCTTTCAGCACGGGTTTCAGTTTGGCCAGCGCCTCCATGCTGACCTCGGCGCGGATGCCTTCGTCGCGGGCGAAGTGGATCGCCGCGCCTTTGGCCTGCGGCACCTCGAGCGCAACGACCTCGTCGTCGAAGCGGCCGCCCGCCCAGGCCGCCGCCGCGCGATGGTGGCTCTCGAGCGCGAACTGGTCTTGCTCCTCGCGGGAAATGGCGTATTCGCGGGCCAGATTTTCCGCCGTTTCCGGCATGCCCGAAATGTGCCCGAAGCGCGCCTCGGGCTGGGAGCGTTCACGCCCGCGCTGCAGTCGGTCATGCATCCGCACCGTGCCGGCGCGCGATCCCCAGCGCATGTCGGTGGTGTAGTACTCGATGTTGCTCATGCTTTCGACACCGGCCGCCAACACCACGTCGGCGTGTCCACCTTCAACCAGCATCGCCGCGTTGATCAGGGCCTGCAGGCCAGAGCCGCAACGTCGGTCCAGACTGTAGCCGGGAAGGTCGATCGGGAACCCTGCCGCCAGTGCGGCATAGCGCGCGATGCAGGGCGCTTCGCCACTCATGTAGCTCTGGGCAACGATGACCTCGTCGAGCTGTTCGGGCGCAAGACCGCTACGTTCGATGACGGCCTTGAAGATGGCGGTAGCCAGCACGTCGGCGGTCAGTGGTTTGAGGGTGCCGCCAAAGCCGCCGATCGGCGTACGGAGCGGGCACACGATAGCTGCGCGTCTCATCAGAGGGTCCTTTCGCTAAGGGATGGAGAGGGCGTGGCGGTGGCGTGCTGCCTGTGGGCACCGGCGACACCCGGACCGCAAGCGGCGGTCCCCAACGCTGTGGCCGCATCCTAACACTGGCCCTGACAGGCCCGCGGCGGGCGCGCATTTGAACCTGCGGAGACGCCAAGGCGCGGCGAAGGCCGCGCCCGGTTGCCTCCAATGCGGACGGATTATCCCCAGACGCAGGGTGGCATTGATTCCATATTTACCAGTAGCATAGCCACGATAGCTGATATCGAGTGCAAGGAATCGGAAAAGGCGGCCGCATGTTGCACGAAAACGTTCTCAAATTTTCCCGCTTCCGCTATCTCAAGTGGATGACCCTGCTGGTACTCGGCAGCGGCATCGCCTACGTCTGGGACCAGCCGGAAACCGTGCCCAATGGCGGGACCTGGCTGGGCTACACGCTGGGCACCATCGGTGCCCTCATGATTCTCTGGCTGATGCTTTTCGGCGTGCGCAAGCGCGCCTACCGGTCCCGTCTGGGGTCGGTCAAGGGCTGGCTGTCGGCGCATGTGTACATGGGCGTGGCGCTGGTCGTCGTCGCCACCCTGCACACCGGCTTTCAGTTTGGCTGGAACATCCACACCCTGGCTTATGCCCTGATGATGGTCGTCATCCTTAGCGGGATGTGGGGCATTTACGTCTATTTCCGCAACCCGGCGCTGATGAGCGGGGTGCTGGACGGCAAGACGCTGCAGGACCTGGGCGGCACGCTGCGCGAACTCGACGCCCGCTCCAAACGGCTGGCCGGCAAGCTCTCCCCTGACCTGCAGGTGCTGGTCGCCCGCTCCGCCGAAGCGGCGATTGTGGGTCCGCTGTTCGGTCGCTTCCGGGCGACGGTGATGGCCTGCCCCACGCGGCGGGCGGTGGCGACCCTCGAGCCGCTGGCGCGGCAGGATGACCGCGCGGTGCGCGACCTCTACGCCCTGCAGTTCCAGCGCTTGTCGATTCTGGATGAAATCCGCAGCTTCGTTCGACTGAAGGCCTGGACCGACCTCTGGCTCCTGGTTCATGTGCCGCTGTCGTTCGCGCTGCTGGCCACGCTGACCGCGCATATCGTCGCGGTCTTCTTCTACTGGTAGACCCCATGCAGCAGCACCAAGACGACCCGATCGCCGCTGAAATCAAGCGGCTCCAGCGCCCGCTAGGCGGCCGCCGCCTGTTGTCGTGGCTGCTGTTTGTGAGCGCGATTGGCCTGTGCCTGCTCCTGCCGGTGGCGGGCTCGGACCACGCTGAGGATCTGAAAGCGCTGATTGCCAAAGTCCCTGGGCTGGCCGAGTACGTGAACCCGCAAATAGACCGGGTGCAGGCGCGTCTGACCGGTCGCCGCCACGATCCGGCGGTCACCGATCCTGCCAGCCGCAAGACCCACGACGACCGGGTTGCCCAGCCCGCGGCCGGCACCTACGTCACGCCGCCCCCCACGGTGCTCGCGCTGGACCGGGTATGGAATCCCGGCCCGCTGGCGGCGGCCCACCAGTCCTGGGCCCATGACTGCAAGGTCTGCCACAGCGCGCCGTTCACGCGGGTGATGGACAAGGACTGCAAGACCTGTCACGCCGGGGTGGGTGACCATGTGCCGACCGACGCCGGCGCGGTCCACGGGATAGCCGACCAGCGCTGTGCCGACTGCCACCACGACCATCAGGGCAGTTTCGCGCTTGCCGCGCAGAACCTGCACTACGCGGGCCGCGAGTGCGCAGACTGTCATCGCAACATCAAGCTCGCGCTGCCCGCCACCCACACCGAAGACGTTGCCGACTTCGCGACCCAACACCCCGAGTTTCGCGTGCAGCTGGCGGCAGCCCCGCCGGATACCAAGCTAAGTCGCGTGCGGCCGGCGGCCGGCGAAACCCTGCTGGAGCCGACCGGCCTCAAGTTTCCCCACGATGTGCATCTCAGCGACAAGGGCATCGACAGCCCGCGCGGCGAAGTCCACATGGAATGCGCCAACTGCCACGTGCTGAAGCAGGACGGGCTGGCGTTTGAGCCGGTGAACATGAAAGACCACTGCGCATCGTGTCATGCGCTGAAGCTCGAGCCGGCAATGTCGAACCGCGAAGTGCCGCATGGCGACGTGCCGGCGGTGCTGACCGCGGTGCGCGAGTTCTATGCCTATGTCGAGGCGATGGGTGGTCTACCGCCCGAAGCGGCACCGCTCAGCCACACCATCAAAATCTCGCGCCCCGGCGAAGCCGAACGCCCGGCGCAGAGCTTCCTCAAGGCGCCGGGCAATGCCCGCGAGCGAGCGTCCGCGGCGGCGACTGAACTGTTTGAGAAAACCTCCTGCGTGGTCTGCCACGAGGTGAGCCGCGTGACCGACGCCGGGCTCGCGGGCACGCCGGGGCAGGATTTGCCGCAGTGGAAAATCGCCCCGGTGCAGGCGGCGCATACCTGGATGCCGAAGTCGGTCTTTAACCACGCAAGCCACGCCAACGAGTCCTGCAGCGACTGTCATGCCGCCGAGCGCTCGGACAAGGCCACGCAGGTGCTGATGCCGCAGATCAACATCTGCCGCGACTGCCACGCCGGCGCCACGCCGGTGGCCAACAAGGTGACTTCCGACTGCGGCTTGTGCCACGGCTTCCACCAGCCCGCCAGGCTGCCCTCGCCACGGGCGCATACCGCGCCGTTACCGCTGGCCGTGTTAAAGCAGGCCAGCGGGGTGGCGACTCAATGACCTTCCGCTGTTTGCTCGGGCTATGTGCCTTGCTGTTTGCCGCGACGCCCGCGCGGGCAGCGAGCCTGACGGTCGCTGAAGTCAACCGGGTGGCGGCGCAGGCCGAACAAGCCGCCGAGGCTTTGGGCCAGACGCGGTTTACCATCGCGGTGGTCGACCGCGTGGGCAACGTGCTGGGCGTGTTCCGCCGGGGCGCGGCCAGCGCGGTGGAACTGCGCACGGGTTTGCCGGTGACGGGCGGCCTTGAAGGCATTACCAGCGGCAAGACGGGGCTGGACCTCGCGGCGCTGGCGGCGATCGCGAAAGCGCTCACCGGCGCTTATCTGTCCTCTTCGGGCAACGCGTTCAGTACCCGCACGGCGAGTTTCATCATTCAGAATCACTTTGTGCCGGGCGTCAGGAATCAGCCCGGCGGACCGCTGTTCGGCGTGCAGTTCAGCCAGCTGCCCTGCGGCGATTTGGTCCAGACCAACGACCCGGGTGGCGCCACAGGCATCGGCCCGCGGCGCTCGCCGCTCGGTCTTGCCGGCGATCCGGGCGGCTTCCCGCTGTATAAGTCGGGCGTGGTGGTCGGCGGCGTCGGGGTGATTGCCGGCACGTCTGCGACCTACACCATTGACCTCACGCCGCGCGTGCCGCGGACCGATCGCGAGGAGCGCATCGCGCTGGCGGCACAACGCGGTTTCACGCCGCCCGCCAGCATCCGCGCCGACCAGATCACGGCTGGCGGCATCAAGCTCGCGTATTCCACCTCCGACGGCGCCGTGCCGGCGGTCACGCGCCGGGTGCCGGCCAGGGCCATGCCCATTGCGGTGGCGGGCTACACCACCGCGGCGGTCAAGGCCGGACGGGTCTACGGCCGCGCGGGCTCCGGCTATGTGGCCGCCACGCGCAGTAATGCCACGGCGGCGCTGGCCGCGCGCCGCGCATTCATTCTGGAAGACGGGGCGGGCGCTAATCGCTATCCGCCGACGGCCGCCGCCGACGGCGGACTCAGCGCGGCCTTCGTGGGTGAAATCCTGCAGCAGGCAATCGGGGTAGCCAATCAGGCCCGCGCGCAGATTCGTCGACCGCTGAACTCGCCGGCGCAGGTCACGGTCTCGGTGGTCGACGCCAGCGGCAACATCCTCGGGATCGCACGCACGCCGGATGCGCCGGTCTTTGGCACCGATGTGTCCTTGCAGAAAGCCCGCACCGCGGCGCTGTTCTCGCGCCGCGATGCCAGTGCCCGGTTGCGGAGTCTTCCGGCCAACAGCGTTGCCGGCATCAGTTTTCCCGGCGCGGGGCCGCGGATGAGCGCGGCGCAACGGTTTTTCGGGCGCGACGTGTTCACCGGCACCGCGTTCTCGGGACGCGCGATCGGCAATATCGCCAGACCCAATTTTCCCGACGGCATCGACACGCGCGGCCCCGGCCCGCTGTCGAACAGCACGCAATGGAGCCCGTTCAACGTGGGCCTGCAACTCGACATGGTGGGCGTGCGCCTGATTTCTGCGCTTGCCGTGCCGGGTACTTCCTTCGGGAGTTGTACGCTGGCCCCGGTGGGGGCGGACAACGGCATTCAGATTTTTGCCGGCGCGGTGCCGATTTATCGCGGCAAAACGCTGGTCGGGGCGATCGGCGTCTCTGGCGACGGTATCGATCAGGACGACATGGTGGCCTTTCTGGGCCTGCAGCGTGCCAGCGTCGGCGGGGTCATTCGCGGCGTGGTCGGCCAGGCACCGAAAGCGCTGCGGGCCGACCGGCTCGCGCCCGGTCTGCGCTACGCGCAATGCCCGCAGTCGCCCTTTGTCAGCAGCGAGCAACAAAATGTCTGCGCCGGGTTTTAAGCCGATGACGCGTCGGTTTGCCGCGCCCTGGTGCGGTCTGCTGCTGGGCCTGCAGTGCTGGGTCGTCACCCCGGTCACGGCGGCGACTGCACCGGCCGCCCAGCAGATCATGCAGGTTATGGCCGAGCGCATCGAATTGCGCACGGCGCCGTCGCCCGGCGCGCAAGCCGTGGCGCTGGTCGGGCGGGGCAATCTGCTGGAAGTCCTCGCGGTACAAGGGCAGTGGTATCAGGTGCGTTATGGCAGCCGGGGAGACGACGTCGCCTGGGCGCTGCGCAGTCCCGACCGCTACAGCCAGTTCAGTCTGGAGCGGGTGAAAGTGCCGGGTCCGCCGCGGTTTGCCGGCGAACAAACCGGCACCGGCGCGCGGCCGCCGATCGACGCTGCACGTCCGGGCGAGTTCGCTGGCAAGGTGGTGACGCTGCCGCCGATCGATCCCTCGCAGGTAGCGCCGCCAACGGCCAATCTGCCGCGCGAGTCGATTCCCTTGCCCGACCGCTGGCGGCTGATGCAGGCGCTGGATTTCAAGTTTCCGTGGTATGACCCCTACAACCAGAACCTGCTGAAGGGCGATATTCCGATTCCGCGTCTCGGCCCCGATGTATTCCTGAACGCGATTGCCATTTCAGACACGCTGTTTGAAGCGCGTTCGGTCCCCACGCCCGTCTCGCAGACCACCTCGTTTCCGGATGCCAACAACATCTATGGCAGCAACGAGCAGCAGGTATTCGCGACCACCATTCTGGCCGGCTTCTCGTTGATCAAGGGCAACACGACCTTCAAGCCACCGGACTACGAATTCCGCGCGCTGGCAGCGATTAACTACAACCGCGCCAATGTGGAGGAGGCGGGTGCGCTGCTGGTTGACCCGCTGCAGGGCAGAACCCGTGAAGACCATTTCGCCGGCCTGCAGGAGCTCTTCCTCGACAAGCACTTGCGGAACGTCTCCGATCGCTACGACTTTGATTCGCTGCGCGTCGGGATCCAGCCCTTCACCTCGGATTTCCGCGGCTTTTTGTACATCGACCAGCCGCTGGGTGTGCGGCTGTTCGGCAATCGCGCGAACAACCGCTACCAGTACAACCTGGCCTGGTTTCGCCGTCTGGAGAAAAACACCAACAGCGGTCTGAACGATATGTTCCAGGACCTGCGGGAAGACGACATCTTCACCGGCAATCTGTTTGTGCAGGACTTTCCGGTGCTGGGCTTCACCTCGCAGTTCAGCATCACCCACAACCGCAACGATGAATCCGGCGACCATTACGACAACAACGGTTTTCTGGTGCGACCCGCGCTGGTGGGCGACGCCCAGCCGCACGATTACGCGGTGACCTATATTGGCTACAGCGGCGACGGCAGCCTCTACTACCTGTGGCAGAAGCTGCGGCTGAATCTCAGCACATCGACCTATCTGGCGGTCGGCACGGATTCGCATAGTCCAATCGCCGGGCGCGAGCAGACCATCCTCGCGGGCTTTCATGCGAGCGAAATTTCACGCGATTACAACTGGGTGCGCCTGCGCGGCAATCTGCTGTTCGCGACCGGCGACGGCGACCCTTACGACGGCGAGGCCAATGGCTTCGACGCTATCCTCGAGGCGCCGCAGTTTGCTGGTGCCGACACCGCGTATTTCATCCGGCAGGGCATTCCCTTGATTGGCGGCGGCGGCATCGCGTTCTCGGGGCGCAACGGGATCCTGCCGTCGCTGCGCTCGTCGCGCGATCAGGGGCAGTCGAATTTCGTCAATCCCGGCCTGCAGCTTTACGGGGTCGGGGCCGACTTCGATGTCCTGCCGGAATTGCGCATTACCAGCAACGTCTCGTACCTGCGCTTCATGGACACCAGCAGCCTGGGGGCGCTCCGCATGCAGGGTGAGCCTGACGGCGAACTCGGCACCGACTTTGCCATCGGCATGCAGTATCGGCCCTGGTACAACCAGAACGTCGTGATCAACGCATCCGCCAGCGTGCTCCATCTGGGCCAAGGCCTGATCGAGCTCTACGGTGAAGATCAGGACAACCTTTATTCCACTTTCATTAACGCGATTCTGGCCTTCTGAGCATGCTGTTTATGCGACGTCATCCGTCTTCTATTGCTGGCCTGATTGCGCTGTTTCTGTGCACGCTGTCGCTGCTGCCTGCAGGACCCGCCGGTGCGAACGAAGGCGCCCACCTTGTGGAACGCGATTACGTCATGGCGCCGCCCGCACCTAAAGCGCAGACGCAGGCCGCGGCGGACGCCAAGTCGGCGGGCTGTCTGAGCTGTCATCAGGGCACCGACCGCCACACCATGCACGCCAATCCGGGCGTCGTCATCGGGTGCACCGATTGCCACGGCGGCGATGCAAACATCAAGCATGCGGCCGGTGGCGCCGCGCCGGAGAAGACAAATCCGGGCTACCGCGAGGCGATGGACAAGGCGCACATTCTGCCGCGCGATGAGCATTTCTGGCGGTACCCCTCGTCGGCCAATCCGCCTGGCTCGTTTGCCAAACTCAACCGTGAGCACCCGGCCTACGTGCGCTTCATCAACCCGGGCGACCTGCGCATTGCGCGGCATGCCTGCGGTGAATGCCATCTGCCGATTATCCAGTCGCAGGAACGCAGCCTCATGAGCACCTCCAGCATGCTGTGGGGCGGGGCGGCCTATAACAACGGCATCTTGCCTTTCAAGCGCTACATGCTGGGCGAGGCCTATACCGAGAACGGACTGGCCGCGGCCATCCTGAATCCCATCAAGGTCGACAACGAGCTGTACGTGCAGAAGGGCATTCTGGAGAAGCTCTATCCGCTGCCAGCCTGGGAAACGATCCCGCCGGCCGACGTGTTCCGGGTTTTCGAGCGCGGCGGCCGTGTAATCAACAGCCAGTTTCCCGAAATTGGGCTGCCGAACAGTACCGGCGCGCTGCAGAAACTGGACGAGCCGGGGCGGCCCGACCTCAAGCAGTCCAATCGCGGTCCGGGCACGGGCAGCCGCATCGCAGTGCCGGTGATTAACCTCACCAAAACCCGCCTCAACGACCCGCATCTCTGGTTCCTCGGCACCAATGACAATCCCGGCGACTATCGCTCGTCGGGCTGTACTGCCTGCCATGTGATCTATGCCAACGATCGCGAGGAGAAGCACTCCGGTCCGTACGGACAATTCGGCAACCGGGGATATACGCAGACCGGCGACCCAACGATTCCCAAGGGCGAGTCGGGGCATCCGCTGAAGCACGAGTTCACCCGGGCGATTCCTTCGTCGCAGTGCATGGTCTGTCACATGCACCAGCCGAATATCTACGTGAACTCCTTCTACGGCTACATCCAGTCCGACTACGAAGCCGATGCGCCCTTCCTGTGGCCAGAAAAAGAAAAGCACCCGACGGCGGCCGAGGCCCACGAGATCAACAAGCGCAATCCGGAAGAGGCCGCGATTCGCGGCAAATGGTCAGATCCCGAGTATCTGGCGGAGATCTCGAAGCTCAACCCCAAGCTCAAAGACACGCAGTTTGCCGACTACCACGGCCACGGCTGGGTGTTCCGCGGCGTATTCAAGCGCGACCGCAAAGGCGCGCTGCTCGATGCCGAAGGAAAAGTCGTGCCCGATGACGACCCCAAGAAGTTCGACAAGGCCGTGCACATGGGATCCATTCACATGGACAAGGGCATGCACTGCGTAGACTGTCACTTCTCCCAGGACA
>JALRCR010000190.1 GCA_023257255.1 Gammaproteobacteria bacterium
AGGCGCTCGCGATGGCCGCGCACATGGTCCGGGTCGAGGGCGCGCAGGCGATCCTCGCGGGCGGGGTGGAATCCATCAGCCTGGTGCAGCCGCCGCCGCGCAACTCGCGCGAGGCGTGGATCGAGGAGCACAAGCCCGACCTGTACCTGCCGATGATCGACACCGTGCTGGTAGAAGTGCCGAACCCGGCTCATCCCTACGGGGTGCGCGGCGTCGGCGAGGTGCCGATCGTGCCGCCGCTTGCCGCCGTGGCAAATGCGGTCTCGCGGGCAGCTGGCCTGCGCATGACCGATCTGCCCCTTTCGCCGCCGCGCCTGCTGGCGGCCATCGACGGAGCGAAGGCGGCCGGCTAGGCGCCATGGCTACCGTCATCCTGCAGGCTGCGTTTGCCCGGCGTTACACCGACGGGCAGACGCAGCTGGACTGCGCGGCGAACAACTACGCCGCGCTGGTAACGGCGCTGGAAGCCCGGTTTCCGGGCTTCTCGCGGAGTCTGGACAGCGGCATGGCGGTCGCCATTGATGGCGAGATTTATCAAACGCCGCTGCTGGAGCCGATCGGCCCGGATAGCGAAGTGCATTTCCTGCCTTTGATTGGCGGCGGCTAAGGCAGCCGCTTCACGCCGTTAGTGATATGAACGCCCTGCTGGTGCTTGATCAGGGCACGACCAGCACCCGCGCGCTGGTGGTCGACCCCGAACTGCGCACGCTGGGCAGCGCCCAGCTGCCGCTGCAGCAATACTTCCCCGCACCGGGACTCGTCGAACACGACCCCCTCGAGATTTGGCAGGCCAGTCTGCAGGTGGCGCAGACCGCGATTGCCCGCGCCGGCCTGCGCCCCGCCGAGATTCGCGGTGTGGGACTGACCAATCAGCGCGAAACCACGCTCATCTGGTCGCGCCGCACCGGTCTGCCGCTGCATCGGGCGATTGTCTGGCAGGACCGCCGCACGGCGGCCGCTTGCACGGCGCTGCGCGCGAGCGGCGTAGGCGCGTGGGTCGCCGAGCGCAGCGGACTGGTCCTCGATCCCTACTTCTCTGCCAGCAAGCTGCGCTGGCTGCTCGATCACGTGCCGGACGCGCGGCGACTGGCGACCACCGGGGAGCTCGCCTTTGGCACCATCGACAGCTGGCTGTTGTGGCAACTCAGCGGTGGGCGTGCGCATCTGACCGACGCCAGCAATGCCTCCCGCACCCAGCTGTACGACATCCAGCAGGGTCGCTGGGATCCGGAGCTGCTGGCCCTGTGGGATATCCCGCCCGAGGTATTGCCCAAGGTCGTCGACAGCAGCGGCGAGCTCTGTGAAATCAGCGGCGCGCTGGGCATCGGCCCCGCTGTTTACGGGGTCGCCGGCGACCAGCAGGCGGCGCTCTTCGGCCAGCGGTGTTTTGCGCCAGGCGAGGCCAAGTGCACCTACGGCACCGGCTGCTTCATGCTGGCCAATGCCGGCAGCGCCCGGCCGCATGCGCCCGACGGCCTGCTCGCCACGGTGGCCTGGCAACTGGGCGGGCGGTTGAGCTATGCGCTGGAGGGCAGCGTGTTTATGGGCGGCGCGACCGTGCAGTGGTTGCGCGACGGGCTGCAGCTCATCGACAGCGCCGAGGCGGTTGAAGCCCTGGCGGCCAGCGTGCCGGACAGCGGCGGCGTGGTGCTGGTGCCGGCCTTCACGGGCCTGGGGGCGCCGCATTGGGATCCGGATGCGAGAGGTCTGCTGATCGGCCTCAGCCGGGGTACGCAACGGGGCCATATCGCGCGCGCCGCGCTGGAGGCCATCGCGCTGCAGGTCAGCGAAGTGCTGGAGGCGATGAACACCGGGCTGGGCACGCCGCTACGCACCCTGAAAGTAGACGGCGGCGCCAGCCGTAATGACCTTTTGATGCAAGTGCAGAGCGATTTGGCCGGGCTGCCCCTGACCCGCGCGGCGCAGCCCGAAACCACCGCGATCGGGGCCGCACTGCTAGCCGGACTGGGCGCCGCGGTTTGGCCGTCAATGGCCGCCATCGAGGCCCTGCCGTTGGCCGACCGTACGTTTAGCCCGGGCGGCGATCCGCAAACGCGGGCCGGCCTGCAAGCGCGCTGGCGGGCCGCCATCGCCCGGAGTCGCGGCTGGGCCAGTCTGGGTCAAAACACAGACATGGACTTCTCGCCACCCGCTGGCTCCGGCTAAGGTAGGCCCTTCGGTTACCGGAACTCGCCATGAACGCCCCCGCTCCCTTTCCAGGCTTCCCCCCCCACACCCTCAGCTTTCTGCACCAACTGGCGCAAAACAACGAGCGCGAGTGGTTTCAGGCCCATCGCGCGGACTATGAGTCCGGCGTGCTGGAGCCGGCGCTGGACTTCATCAGCGCCATGGAAGCGCCGCTTGCCAAGATTTCGCCCCGGTTCATGTGTATCCCGAAGCGGGTCGGCGGTTCGCTGCTGCGGATCTATCGCGACACCCGCTTCGCGCGGGACAAACGGCCCTACAAAACCAACATCGGCATTCACTTTCGGCACGAAGACTTCGCCGACATCCACGGTCCGGGCCTGTACTTCCACGTCGGGCTGGACGAATGCTTCGTCGGCGGCGGCATTTGGCATCCGGAACGACCCGTGCTGGACAAGATCCGCCAGCACATCATCGACAAACCCAAACAGTGGGCCAGCGTGCGCAAGGTGCTGACGGCCCTGCCGGGCAGTTCTTTTTTCGGTGAGAGCGTGCGCCGCACGCCGCCCGGCTGTCCGCCGGACCATCCGTGGCTCGAAGATCTGAAGCGGAAAGACTTCGTTATTGCGCGTCCGTTTGAAGCAGGCCTGTTGCATGAAGCCGACTTGCACGCGCTGGTGGTGGAAACCTACGCCACCATGAAACCGTTCATGAAGTTTTTGTGCGACAGCCAGGGCGCGCGCTTCTAGGCCTTAGTCCCACTCGAACTCCCGAAACGCCTTGCTCATGTTGCGCGGGTGCGGGCCCGTCAGCACCCAGCCGGCGGGTGGCGTTGCTTCGGCCCTGGCGAGCACGTCTTCCAGAAAATCGCCGGCCTTGATCGCGGCGCGGGCCTCGCGCTGCAGCGCTTCCAGATAGGCGCGCTCGGGCGCGGCAGCCGCGGGCCAGGGCGCCGACACCGGGCCATGGCCCGGCACGATCCGGGCGACCGTTTCTGCTTGCGCGGCGTCGAGCCAGGCCAGCCAACCGCGCAGGCTGCCATCCAGCACCGGCAGGCGCGCCATGAACACCAGATCTCCGGTAAAGAGCGTCCCTGTCGCCGCGTCGAGCACCGTGAGGTCGGCGCTGCTGTGGGCTTTAGGCACCGCCGAGACCAGCAATTCGCGCCCCCCCAGATCGAGCCGCGTCGCGTTAGCCACCCAGACGCCGTCCGCCGGCAGCAGCGGTCGTGTGTCGCCCGCGCGTTCGGTAGCAAAGTGCCCGGAAAAATAATCCTCGCTGGCGGCGACGGCCGCCGGCAGTTCCTGATGGCCGACGAACCGGGCCCCGCTGTCGGCAAAGGCGGCATTCCCCAGCAGGTGGTCAAAATGCGCGTGGGTGTTGATGACGTAACAGACAGGCAAGGGGGTAAGCGCCGCGACTGCGGCCCGCAGCGCCCGCCCGGTCGCCGCGCTGCCGCCGGTATCAATCACCGCCGCACAACGCTGACCGATCACCACACCCAGATTGGCGCTGTCGCCGCGCGCCGGGTCGTCGACCGCCACGTGCTTGCCCTGATGCACGAACACACCTTCAGCCACCGGTCGCAAGCTCAGTTCCGCAGCGGCCAGCGCCGGGACCACGAGCCCCAGCAGCGCGAGCCCGATCAAGCGACCGCGAGCCCTAGCCGCCGAGGGCAGCGCGGGCGCGATTGGCGCTTTCAAGGTTGCCGTAGAGGCTAGCCAGCGTGGCTTGCCCGGCCGGGCTCTTTTCGAGATAACGCACGGCATCGCCAATGTAGGGCACGACCTGATTGGCATAAAAGCTCGGATACGCCGCCAGTAAATCGCCCGGGTGGCGATAGCCGGTATGGGCGTTAAAGCCTATTTCCTCAAACTCGAAGAACACCGCTGACAGCTTGGCCAGATAGCGCGCGTCGGACAGCTGGCCGATGAGATCGGCCCCGCGCACCAGCCCGGGCAGGTCGTCGGTTTGCAGATAGGCCGGCGCCTGCGGCACCGGAAAACGCGTGCGCTCGATGCAGGCTTGCACCAGTTCCAGGTCCAGCTGGGGAATATCGGCGAGGACCGATTCGGCGACGAAGAGCTTGCCGCGGTCCACGTGCAGCGGCATCAGGGCCGCATCGCTGGAACCCGGCGCCACCGCGGTGCGCGTGCCATTGAGGTCGGCGACCAGTTGCTCGCCCTCGTCCCCGGCGCAAATGCCGCGCACATAGCCAATGTCGTGACAGGCCAGCGCCACCATCACGTTCAGCCAGTTCTCGCGAGTCACATCAGCGCGCTCGATATGGCGCCCCAGCAACACCTGACTGCCCACAATCACCACCAGCGCCGTGTGTTCGATGTTGTGATAGAGCGCATTGCTGGCGCTGATGCGTTCGAGTGCCCGCCGACAGGCGCGAATGGCGGCATCAAGGTGGGCGGAAGTGCCCGGGCCGAACAACAGGGCGAAGTTGGTCGCCAGACGGCGCGCCACCTCGTCGGTCAGCAGTTCAGCAATGTTCAACATCAGACCCACTCCACGGCGCGCACCCCGGCGAATGACAGGGCGCTCATGCGAATCGCGAAAGTACCGCAGTCCCGCGCGCGGCAATAGCCCACCGCACGGGTAAGTGAGACTTTTTACTCATCAGCTATCATCCGGGCCAGAATCGCCCCCGCCCGCCTTGCTAACAGGAGACCGCCCGTGATCGAAAGAAAAATTGAATACGCCCATGAAGGCACCGTCCTTGAAGGCCTGCTGTGTCACGACGGCAAAGCCGCTGGCCCGCGCCCGGCCGTGCTGATCGCCCACGCCTGGGCCGGGCGCTCGGGCTTCGAGGACGAGAAAGCGCGCGCGCTGGCGGCGCTGGGCTATGTCGGCTTTGCCATCGATCTCTACGGCAAGGGCGTGCTCGGCAGCGGGCCCGAGGAAAACATGGCGCTCATGAGCCCCCTCCTCGATAACCGGGCCCGCCTCCAGTCCAGGCTCGAGGCCGCGCTGGCCGCCTTGCGGGCCCAGCCGGAAGTGGCCACTGAGCGCGTCGCCGCGATTGGCTACTGCTTCGGCGGTCTGTGTGTACTCGACCTCGCGCGGACCGGCGCCGATGTGCGCGGCGTCGCCAGTTTTCACGGCCTGCTCGGCAAGCCCGGCAACACCGACGACGTGCCGGTCAAGGCGAGCGTGCTGGTGCTGCATGGCCACGATGACCCCATGGTGCCGGTGGCCGATGTGGTGGCGCTGGAAACAGAACTGACCGCCACCTGTGCCGACTGGCAGATTCATACCTACGGCAAGACCCTGCATTCGTTCACCAACCCGGAAGCCAACGACCCCGGCTTTGGCGTGCAGTACAGCGCCCGTGCAGACCAGCGCTCATGGGCGACGCTGCTGCACTTTCTGGCAGAACGGTTGGCCTGAGTGAGTCCTGACGTGCGCCGGCGGCCGGTGGCGGCTGGCGCGCGCGCCCTGTCGCGAGGACCGGCTTGAAGCCGCGCGCCAACAGCGTGTCGTCAACGACGCTGGCGTTCGCCTTCGCGGGCGTGGTGCTGGCCTATGTGGCCGGTTGCCAACTCTGGTATAGCCACACGCCGCTCGGCCTCGTACCGGTCACCGACGACCGGGAACTGCTGGCGCTGGCCCGCCAGATTGCGGGTGGCAGCCTGCCCCACGAAGCGTTCTACCGGGCACCCGGCTATTCGGCGCTGCTGGCGCTGGCCCTCAAACTTGGGTGGCCAGACGCCGGCCTGCTCGGCTTCGCCCGTCTGCTCAACAGCCTGTGCCATCTGCTGACGACCGCGCTGTGCTTTCAACTGGCGAGTCGCCTGTGGCAGCGGCCGGCCGCTGCCTATCTGGCCGCGAGTCTGGTGGGCTTCAACCCGGTTCTGCTGCACTTTGCGGGCGATGCGCTGGATATCACGCTGGCGCTCAGTCTGCTCATGCTGGCGCTGTGCGCGCTGGTGCCCCGGAACACGCAAGTCGCCAAAGTCGGTCAGGCCTCGCTGTGGCTGGCCGCCGCGAGCCTCTGCCGCCCCCAACTGCTGCCGCTGTGCGCCCTGCCCGCGCTGCTTGCGCTGTCCGGCGGCCGCCGCGAACGTCCCGGCAGGCTGGCGCGTGCCACCTTGCCCGGCCTCCTTGTGATGCTGCTGTTCGGCGCCATCAACTTTCAGCTAGCCGGCGATTTTCGAATGCTGCCCTGGCAAGGCGCCTACAACCTGTGGGCGGCCAACACGCCGGGCGCAAACGGGCGGTACTTTGAACAGACCCTCGTCATCGACAGCTACGATGAAAGCAGCAATCCGGCCCGCCTTGAATCCGAAGCGCGCTACCGGCAACTCGTCCCTGACGCACCCGCCGATTACATCACGCAAAGCCACTTCTGGCGGGCACGCACGCTGGCGGCCATTGCCGCCGATCCAGCGGCCTGGCTGGCGCTCATGACCACCAAGCTGCGTTATCTCCTGTCCGGGGAAGAGCAGTACAACAACAAAACCTATGCTTTCCACAAAGCCCGGTCGCCGTGGCTGCGATTTAATCCCATCGGTTGGACGCTGATTTTTGCCCTCGCGATGACCGCGCTGGGTCTGCACGCCGGCGCCCGCTGCAGGCATCTCGCCAAGCACCGTGGCGCCGTCGATGAACTCGACCTTCAATCCAGCGCGCACGAGCAGCAGGTGGTACTCGAGGTCCTCGGTCACGGACCCTGCACGGAAGGGCACGGCCTTCAG
>JALRCR010000191.1 GCA_023257255.1 Gammaproteobacteria bacterium
GTCCTTGCTTGTTGTTCAGATGGTTTTTGCGAGACGCCCAAGCGCCTCGGCGTTCACGCAGGCGGCCAGCGGCTGGCCGCTGCGCAGGCGATTGATGTTGGCCGCCACGGCCTGCGCGATGCCCTGCAGGCTGCTGACCGTCACGCCGCCTACATGCGGCGTGGCGATGACGTTTTCCGCCAGCAGCGGGTCCTGCGGATCGAAAGGCTCCTGCCAAAAGACGTCCAGCCCCGCGCCGGCAATCTGGCCGCTGCGCAGGCCCGCCAGCAGCGCGTGGTAATCGATGACCTGACCGCGGGCGATGTTCACCAGCCGCACGCCGGGCTTCATGCGGGCGATCATGGCGGCGTCGACCAGCCCCAGATTGTCCGGCGTCGCCGGCGCGGCGACGACCACCGCGTCGGCCTCGCCCAGCACCTCGTCGAGCTGGTCCATGGCCACATGACAAGCCAGCGGCACCGTCGCGTCACGCAGCCGCGCGCCCTGCGGGCCATGCCGCGAGACCGCGATCACCCGGCAGCCAAAGCCCTGCAGGCGCCGCGCAATTTCTTCGCCGATCCCGCCGTAACCCAGAATCAGCACGGTGCTCTGCCACAGGGCGTCGCCCATCGGCGAGCCCAGCTTGCCCTGCTGAAACTTCTCCATGGCCTGCGGCAGTTGGCGGGCCAGCATCAGCAACAGGGCGATAGCCAGCTCCGCCACCGACTCGGCATTGCCGCTGCCCACGCTGGGCACGTTAGCCACCGGAATGCCGGCGCGCGTGGCGGTCGGCAGGTCGACCACGTCGAGCCCCACGCCGTACTGCTGGATCAAGCGCAGGCGCGGCGAGGCCAGGGCTTCGTTGGGAATGCGCGTGACCAGCGGGATGAGCACGTCCACCGCCGCCGCTGCCTGCACGACGTCCTCCGGGGCGCAGTCGATCAGTTCGTCATCCGGCAGCGCCTGGCGCAGCAGATCGAGAATGCGCTGGTAGCCGCGCACGCACAGGCAAACCCGCAACCGGGGCGCGGCGCTCATGCTTCGCGACCGGCCCCTGCGAGAAAGCCGACCATCGCCGCCACCGTGCCGGCGGCGTCCAGATCCGGCTCGAAGTTCGCGCCCTTGATCACCACCGCCGTCGCATCCGGCCGCAGGCCTTTCGCGCGCTCAAAATAAGGGAACAGCACGTCGTCGGTCGCGCACAGCAAAAGCATCGGGCAACGCACGGCGGCGAACAGCGCCGCCCAGTCCTGATCCCACACCGCCTTGTAGGCCATGGAACGGCCAAGCCAGGCGCGGGTGGTGTCCACCAGTTCGCGGTGATGCAGTTCCAGATCGTGATGCGCACCCAGCGTGGCGAGGTAATCCCAGGTCGCCTTGAGATAGCTGCCGTCGGCGGTGGGCGCGATCGGCGCGCCGAAATGCAGGCTGAACTCGTGGCGCTCCTCGGGCGTCAGCGGCAGCGGCCCGACCATCATCAGCGAGGCCACGCGCGCGGCGTGGCGCACGCCCAGTTCCACCGCCAGACAGGCGCCGGTGTGGTGACCAAAAATGTGGAAGCGCTGAAGCCCAATCGCATCAATCGCCTCCAGCATCCAGTCGGCGTACTGCGCCATGGTCGGCTGGCTGGGCGGGTCGAACGAGCCGCCGAAACCCGGCGTATCGAGCGCGTAGAGCGGGCGGCCGGGCGGCAGTTGCTGCATGACTTTTTCATACATGCGAGAGCTCGATGCAGTCTGCTGAAAAAACACGATCGGCGTGCCTTCGCCCGGCACATAGCGATAGTGGATCTGGCCGGCGCTGCAGTCGGCGTAGGCCTTACGGATAAGCACTGCGGTCATGGCAGGGTCCTCGGTTGGCAGGTGGCAATCAGGCGCTGGCGCTGTGCGCCGGCAGCGTGAGTCCGGCGACCATCGCCGGGGTTTCGTTAAGCGTGCGCAGCTGGGCGGCCAGTCGCTGCGGGTCGCCGCTGGTATAGGCCAGCGTCTGCCCGAGCGCGGGCCCGCTGGCCAGCGCCTCGGCGGCCGCAAGACGCCGCCGGAGTTCGCGGGCCACCGCCGGCGCGGGGTCAATAATGTTCACCGCCGGCCCCAGCACCGCGCGCAGGCTGTCGATGAGAAAAGGGTAATGCGTGCAGGCCAGCACGAAAGTATCCGCACCGCGGGCTTGCAGCGGCAGCGCGTAGTCGGCCAGCAGTTGCCGGGTTTCCGGGCTGTCCAGCGCGCCGGCTTCGACCTGCTCGACCAGTCCCGGGCAGGCCTGCGCCAGAATGGTCACTTCGCCGCCGTGGGCGTCGCGCAGGCGCGAGAAGTTCTCGCTTTCCACGGTGCGGCGGGTGGCGAGCACCGCCACCACGCCGGATTGGGTCAGCAAGGCGGCCGGCTTTACCGCCGGCTCAATCGCCACAATCGGCAGGCTGTAGCGGCGGCGGAGTTCGCCCACCGCCGCGCTGGTCGCGGTATTGCAGGCCACCACCAGCGCCTTCGCGCCGGCGGCGACCAGCCAGCCGGCAATCGCCAGCGCGCGCTCGGTGATGAAGGCCGGCGTGCGGTCGCCGTAAGGCGCACAGGCCGAGTCCGCCACGTATAGCAGCGTCTCGGCCGGCAGCTCGCGGCGGATTTCGGAGAGCACCGTCCAGCCGCCGATGCCGGAGTCGAAGACCCCGATCGGCGCGTCCCTGTCGCTCACGACGCTGGCTTAGCGCAGGCCCAGCGAGCCCGGGTTCATGCGCCGCTCCGGGTCGACCACGTCTTTCATCCCCTTCAGCAGATTGCGCAGCGGCTCGTTGGCCATCATTTCCTGATACGGGTAGTACTTGCCGAGCTGGAGGTGGCAGCAGCCGTGGCGGTCGTAGAGATCGCGCAGGCCGTCACGCAGCCGCAGTGCGACTTCGCGGGTGGCGGTGTCGGCCGGAATGTCTTTCCACTTTTCCTGGAACTCGGGCTCGATCAGCGACAGGCGGAAGTCGCCCAGCTTGTCGTGCCAGTACAGCGAGGGCTCGATCACAAACTCGGTGCCGGCGAAACAGGTGAGGTAGGAACTCTTGATGCCGTGCTGCTGCATCAGCTCGCGGTTTTCCTTGAAGAAGGCTTCGGTCGCCGCGCCCATTTCCACCGCCTTGGACAGCGGCATGAAGCCGTGAACCGGAATCCACACTTCGCCCGAGGAGCCCAGCAGCACCGTGCGGACGCCGCCAAAAGGATGGGCGCGGAAGACGGTCGGCAGGGTGTTGTCGATCTCGACGCCGCCGTGCTGCTTGCAGATTTCGCGCGCGGTGGTCAGCGCAATATGGGCGACGTCGCGGTCGTAGCTGTCGAAGGTCATGTGCAGCGAATACTTCACGTCGCGCAGGAAGCTCTTGCCGGAGGCTGCGACCTTGAACGAGGTCCACAGGCCCTTGATGCCACCTTCGCTGCGCACCACGTCGGCCAGCACCGCCAGCCCTTCCTTGACAGTGAAGCCCTGCCCTTCAAAGCCCTTGTTGTAGTAGGGGTCAAAGCCGTAGCACTCGGCGCAGATCCGCTTGCGCGACAGCACCGTCTGCACTTCCAGCATCGAGGAGAGTTCTTCGAACGCGAACGACATGAACAGCGTCACCGCCGGCGCTTCAATGAGGCGCAGGGTGATTTCGGACTTGATGCCAAACGCGCCGGTGTCTGCCGTGAAGAGCCCCGTCATGTCCGGCCCGAAGTGACGCCAGAACGGGCTGCTGTGGCGATGCGCCGCCGAGCCGGTCTGCAGCACGCTGCCGTCGGCCAGCACCACTTTCAGCGCCAGCGCGGATTCCGCCGCGGTGTTGTAGAGACCCGAGCCGAGGAAGAGGCTGTTCTGCGACATGGTGCCGCCGACGGTGGCGTACATGCCGGACAGCGGGCCGAAATACGGGGTGCGGACGTTCTGTTCCTGCAGCGCTTCGTAGAGCTGCTTCCAGGTCACGCCGGCTTCGACCCGCGCGTACATGTCGGTGGTGTTGATTTCGAGAATGCGGTTCATGCGTCGCATGTCGACCAGCAGCGAATCCTTCCGCTCGGGTTGATAGCCGCGGGTGTAGGACATGCCGCCGCCGCGCGCCACCACCGCCATGCCGGCGCGGGCCGCAATGCCGACCGCCGCGGCTAGCTCGTCGGTGTTCCCCGGACGCACCACGACTTCGGCCACTTCACCCGGCAGAAAGCTGAGATCGGTGGAATAGAAAGTCCGTTCCTTGAGATCGGTGGTGCAGTGTTCAGCGCCGACGACGGCCGCGATTTGCTCGGCCACGGTGGTGATCTGCACGATTTCTGCGGTACTGCTCATCTCTCTCTCCCTGCATAGGGCCGCGTCATGGCGCGGCCGTTAGTGGTTAGGCGTCAATCAGGAACCCGTTCAGATTCGCGCGCCCGGGCGACGCTGGCCGCCACGCCCCGCGACCGGCGTTTGCGGTGGCGGCAGGCCGGTTTCGGCCAGACAGCGGGCCTTCAGGTCTTCAATCTCGCCGCCGCGGTTGAACACGGCCGCCACGAATCCGGTGCGTGCCGCGCGGCAGGCCGCGGTCGCCGCCTCGTCGACTTCACCCGCGCTATCCAGCACCACGCCGTAACGGCTCGCCCCTTCGGCCGTGGCAAGTCCCCGCCGCACATCGCGCGCGACCAGCGCCGGTGCGCGGGCATACGGGTCGCCCCAGCCGCCTCCGCCCCAGGTTTCGAACAGCAGCAGGTCGTCGGCCGACACGAACACCCGGTCGCATTTGGCCGGCAACACCTGCTCGCTGCCGTCGGCGCGCACCAGGCGCTTGGTGGAGCGCATGCCGGGTTCGCCGCCATTGACGCCCCAGGGGTAAGTCAGCCAGCGCTCGTCGTGGACGGAGATCGTGCCGTCGGCCAGGAACCGGTAAGCCACCGTGAGGCCGTTGCCACCGCGATGCTTGCCGGCGCCACCGGAGTCGGGAATGGTCTCGTAGGTTTCGATGCGCAGCGGGAAGTAGGCTTCCAGATATTCGTTCGGCACGTTGGTGAAATTGGGCCACAGCGAGTGGCCGTCGGCGCCGTCGCCAAACGGTGTGCCCGGAATACCGCCAAAGCCGATTTGGAACAGCTGGAACCACTCGCCCTTGCGGTCGTAGCCGGAATACATCAGGTGCGGACTGTCGGAGAAGCCGGCGGCGCAGAGGAAGTCCGGATTGCCCTGCCCCAACAGCCCGCTGATCACGTCAAAAATGCGCCCCAGCGCGTGGGTGCGGCAGGACAGCGCGGCCGGGTGGCGCGGCTTCAGCAGCGAGCCCTCGGGAATGCGCACTTCCATCAGATCGTAGAAGCCGTCGTTGAACGTGATCTGGGGGTCGAAGACCATGATCATGAACACGCCGCAGAACATCTTGAACATTTCTTCGTTGAGCAAGAAATTGATCGAGCCGACCGACTGCGGCGCCGTGCCCTCGAAATCAAAAATGACTTTATCGCCTTCACGCCACATGGTGCAGGCGATGCGATACGGCCCCATGCCCATGCCGTCGTCGCAGATGAAGTCTTCAAACGACTGTTTGCGCTCCGGCACGTTCTGCGCGATGAGTTGCGCCATGGCGCGCCGGTTGCGCTCCAGCATGTCTTCCATCGCGGAGTGAAAGACGTCGTCGCCAAAGCGTGCGGCCAGTTCCATACAGCGCCGCGCGCCGGTACGGCAGGCGGCGACGATGGCGTTGAAGTCAGAACGGTTCCAGTGCGGCAAGCGGCAGTTGTGCAGGATGAGGGTGAGGATGTCCTGCTGCAGTTCGCCGCCGCGAAAAATCTTCACCGGCGGCACCACGATGCCTTCTTCGTAAATCTGCCGCGCGTCGGTCGGCAGGCTGCCCGGCACCTTGCCGCCAATGTCGGTCATGTGGCCAAACATCGCCGTCCAGGCGATTAGGCGACCGTCCTTGAACACCGGCACCAGCACCAGCCAGTCGTTGGCATGACTGATCGCGCCGGCGCAGCTGTAGGGGTCGGTGGTCAGAAAAATATCGCCGTCTTCGATCGTGCCCTCGTAGGCCTCGCGAAAGCCGTGAATGAACGAGCCGAACTGGCCGACGATCATCTTGCCGTCGCGGTTCGCGATCAGCGGAAACTCGTCGTGCTGCTCGCGAATGCCCGGCGACATGGCGGTGCGAAACAGCACGGCGTCCATTTCAAAGCGGGCGTTTTTAAGCGCGTTTTCCGCGATATCGAGCGTGATGGGGTCAATCGCAACGCGCTGCAAAGGGGTCTGGTTGGTTTCAACAATGCGGGCAGGCATGGCGGCTCAGACCTCCGGACGAATGAGAAGATTGCCGAAGGCATCGACTTCGGCGACGTGCGCGGGCAGGACCAGCGTGGTGGTGTCCATCTGGGTCACGATGGCCGGCCCGCTGACGCGGTTGCCAGCCAGCAGCAGGCTGCGGTCGTAGACCGTCGCCTCCAGATCCGCGCCGTCGATCCGCACCCGCTGTCTGGCGTAGGCAGCGACCGAGGCATCCGCGCTGCCGGTGGGGATCTGCACCGCGGCCACCGCCGGCGGCGCGCCCTGCGCGATCGCGCGCAGGTTCACGAACTCGTGCGGCACGTCCAGGGTGAAGGTAAAAAGCTGCCGGTGCTGGGCGTCGAAGCGCTGGGCCACGGCCGCGAAACCGTCCACCAGTTCCTCCAGCGTCACCGCCACCGGCAGCAGCAGGCCCTGCCCCTGATAGCGCACGTCTACTTCAAAGCGGGTCTGCTGCTCGGCGCGCGGCACGCCTTCGGCATCCAGTGCGCTGGCGCCGGCCGCCGCCAATTCCGCCATCGCGGCACGCAAGCTGGCGCCCTCGGCCTCCGCAAAGCGCCGCACGTAGGTGCGGGACTGTTCTTCGCGCACGGCGGTCGTCGCGTCGCC
>JALRCR010000192.1 GCA_023257255.1 Gammaproteobacteria bacterium
TCGACGTCAGCCGCGCGGTGAACCTGCAAAACCTGACCCTGCCCGCCGGCTCGGCCAAGATTGGCGACATCGATCACATCATTTCGCTCAACAGCAACCCGGAACTGGTTTCGCTGCTGAACGAAATCCCCGTCGGCAAAGGCCGCGACGGCCAGCAGGTCAAGCTGCGCGATGTGGCCCATGTGCGCGACGGTTACGGCATCCAGACCAACGTGATTCGGCGCGACGCGCAGGAGTCGACGCTGGTGACTTTTCTTAAATTCGGCAATGCCTCAACGCTCGATCTGATCAACCAAATCAAGGCGCGCCTGCCGGCGCTGAAATCTGTCGCGCCGCCGGACCTGAGCCTCGATTTCCTGTTTGACCAGTCCCGCTTTGTGCAGGCCGCCATCGACGGCGTGGTAGTCGAAGGCCTGGTTGCCGCCTGCCTGGTCTCGGTGCTGGTGCTTTTATTCCTCGGCAGCTGGCGCAGCACGCTGGTGGTAGCGGTCTCCATCCCGCTATCGATCCTGACCTCCATCGCGCTCCTCTCGGCGCTGGGCGAATCGCTGAACGTCATGACCCTGGGCGGACTCGCGCTGGCCATTGGTGTGCTGGTGGACGACGCCATCGTCGCGATCGAAAACATCCACCGGCATCTGGAACTCGGCGAAGCGCTGGAGCCCGCGATTCTCAAAGGCTCGCAGGAAATCGCCCTGCCCGCGCTGGTGGCGACGCTCGTCATTTGCATCGTGTTTCTGCCGGTGATGTTTCTGGAAGGAGCGGCTAAATATCTGTTCACGCCGCTGGCGATGGCCGTGGTATTTGCGGTTGGCGCGTCCTATGTGCTGTCGCGCACGCTGGTGCCGGTGATGGTGAAATATCTGCTGCCCGGCGAACTCAACACGCACGGACGTTGGCATCCGCTCACGCCCGTATTCAACGCCTTTGAGCACGCGTTCAGCCTTTTCCAGCGCATTTTCGCCGCGCTGCTGCAAGGCCTGCTGCGTTTCCGGGTGCTGCCGCTGCTGGCTGCGGCCGCGGTCATCGCGAGCGCCCTCTTCATCCTGCCCAAAGTGGGCCGGGACTTTTTTCCGGTGATGGATTCCGGACAGTTTCGGCTACACATCAAAGCCCCGACCGGGACCCGGCTGGAGGAAACCCAGCGCTGGTTCACGGCGGTGGATGAAGTCATCCGCGAGGTCATTCCGCCCGCCGATCTCGATCTGGTCATCGACAACATCGGCCTGCCCGAGGCCTTCAACCTGGCCTGGGGCGACAGCACCAATGTGGGCGTCTTTGACGGCGAAATCCTCGTCGCGCTGAAGCCAGGCCACACTCGCTCCACACAGGAATACATGCGCCTGCTGCGCGAGGCGCTGGTGCCGAAGTTTCCCAATCTGCGCTTCTACTACCAGCCTGGCGACATGGTCAGCCAGATTCTGAACTTCGGCATCCCGGCGCCGCTCGACGTGCAGGTGGTGGCCTTCGACCCGCCCAAGGCCTACGCGCTGGCGCAGGAACTGGAACAACGGATCCGCAAGATTCCGGGCGTGGTGGATACCCGCATTCCGCAGATTCTTGATGCGCCGGATCTGCGCATCAACGTCGACCGGCTGCGCGCCGACGATCTGGGCCTGACGCAGAGCGACGTCGCCAGCAATGTGCTTATCGCGCTGTCGGGCAGCGGTCAGGTGACGCCTAATTTCTGGGTGGATCCCAAGGCCCAGCGGCCAATCTCGCTGGCCGTGCAGGCGCCGCAATACCGCATAGAAACGCTGGCGGACCTGCAGAATTTGCCGGTCGCCCGCCGCGCCGACGGCGAAGTCGAACTCCTGTCGAACGTGGCCACGATCGAACTGCGCCGCTCGCCGGCGCTCTTGTCGCGCTCCGACGCCAAACCCGTCTTCGACATTCACGCCGGCGTGGAAGGCCGCGACCTCGGCAGCGTGGTCAGCGACGTGCAGGCGGTGATCGATTCCTACGCCGGCAAGATCCCACCCTCCATCACCATTGCGCTGCGCGGTCAGGCCGCCAGCATGGACGAGGCTTTCCGTGCCATGGCCTACGGGCTGATGTTCGCGGTCGTGCTGGTGTATCTGGTGCTGGTGGTGAACTTCCAGTCCTTCAGCGCGCCCTTGGTCATTTTGACCGCCCTGCCCGCGGCGCTGGCCGGCATCGTGTGGATCCTCTACCTCACCGGCACCCACTTCAGCGTGCCGGCGCTGATGGGCGCGATCATGACGGTGGGCGTGGCGACCGCGAACAGCATTCTGGTGGTGTCTTTCGCCAACGAAGAAATGGCGCGCGGCAAGCGTGCGCTGGAGGCCGCGCTGTCGGCCGCCGTCACCCGGCTCCGGCCGGTTTGCATTACCGCCACCGCCATGACCGTCGG
Organism: Gammaproteobacteria bacterium; assembly: GCA_023257255.1. Taxonomy (GTDB): domain Bacteria; phylum Pseudomonadota; class Gammaproteobacteria. Next base: position 2,375 of record JALRCR010000192.1, read on the forward strand.
CATGATTCCGATGGCGCTGGGTCATGGGGAAGGCGCGGAACAGAACGCCCCGCTTGGACTTGCCGTCATCGGCGGCCTGACGCTGGCCACCATGGCCACGCTGCTGTTTGTGCCGGTTTTCTACAGTCTGGTCTACCAGCACCGGCGCCCGCCGGTTGCAGAAGGAAAAGTCGTCTAATGCGCCCCCAGTTTGCCCTGCTTGCCCTGATGTTGATCGGCGGCCCGGCGTCGGCCGCCGATGCCCCGGCTGCCCCGCCCGCGCCACCGCCGCCGGTGGTCATTTTTACGCACCCGGTGCCGCCGCCGGCAGCAGGTGAAGTCACGCTGCCCGGCACCATTGAGGCCTGGCAGGAAACCCCCATTCACGCCCGCACCAACGGCTATGTGAAACGCTGGCACGCCGAAATCGGGCAGCGGGTGGAAGCCGGCGCGCTGCTGGTGGAGCTGGACGCGCCGGAAGTCGATCAGGCGCTGGCCGCCAGCCGGGCGGCGGTGGCGCAGGCCGAGGCCAACCAGAACCTCGCCCGCATCAACTTCGAGCGCTGGCAAAAACTGGTCGCCCGCAAGACCGTGCCGGAATACGAACTGGATGAGCGCGAGGCGCTATTCAAGGCGCGCAGCGCCGACCTGCTGGCGGCGCGCGCCAACCAGCAGCGCTACGAGGAACTGAGTCGTTTCAAGCGGGTGCTGGCGCCCTTCGCCGGCACCATCACGCAGCGCATGGTGGAAAACGGCGCACTGATCGATGCCGGCGGCGGCAATACGCACCCGCTGTACACGCTGGCCGAAACGCAGCGCCTGCGGATTCGCGTGGGCGTGCCGCAGGCGCGGCTGCGAGAGATCGGCACCGGCATGCCGGCGGCCGTGCTGGTGGCCGAGTTTCCCGGACGCCGCTTCGCGGGTCAGGTGGCGCGCACGGCCGCCGCCATCGAGCCCGCCTCGCGCACCCTGCTGACCGAAGTGGAGTTGGATAACGCCGACGGCACGCTGTTGCCCGGGCTCTACGCGCAGGTTGCTTTCAAGTTTGCCGGCGACGCAGCGCTGCTGCTGGTGCCGACCAACACCGTGCGTTTCGATGCCCGCGGCGCGCACATTGCGACGGTGCAGGAAGACAAGACCATTCGCATCCTTGATGTCGCCCTGGGGCGCAATCTGGGCACTCAGTTCGAGGTCGTTGGTGGGCTGGATGCGAAGGCCTCGGTGGTGCTGAATCCCACCGACCTGCTGAAAGACGGCCTGACGGTGGTGGCCAAACCGCTGCCCCCGCCGCCGCCCAAACCTTAAGCGCTATTCGCCGCCCAGAATCGGCGAGTCCTCGCCAAACACCCGCCGCAGCAGGCGTCCGCCCTGCGGCGCCTGTCCCGGAATAACCTGCACCGCCAGACCGCCCGCCAGGGCGTCTTCTGCCAGCCGCTTCAGCACCAGCGCGCCGGTGTAGTCGAGGCGCCCCAGGTGGCGCAAATCAAGCACCAGATGCTGCGCGGCCGGGCGCTTCGCCAGTTCCGCCAACAGCGCTTCTTCAAACACATTCACCGCGCCGAAGTACAAGACCCCGGCGGGCGTGAGCCGCAGCAGCGCGCGCTGGGAATCGTAGGCCACCGCCACGCTGATGCGCCGCTCGCGCCACAGATGAACCGCCACGCCCAATCCAATGCCCAGCATCACCGCCTGATCGATGCGCGGCGCAAGGCCCAGCGTCAGCCCGAACGTGGCCAGCCCCACCAGCCCCTGGGCGCGCGAAACCTTAAGCACATCAAGCAGCCCGCGGGGCTGGATTAGCCCCAGCACCGAGGCGACGATGATGCCGGCCAGCACCGCCTTGGGCAGGCTGGCCAGCAGCTCGGCAAATGGCAGCAGCAAGAGCACCGTAACGCCGGTCACCGCCCCGCTCCACGCCGTGCGCCCGCCGGCCAACTGGTTAACCATCGTGCGTGAGAAAGACCCACCCACCGGGAAGGCGCCAGAGGCCGCCGCAGCCAGATTAGCCATGCCCTGACTGAACAGTTCGCGGTTGGCGCTCCAAGCTTGTCGATTACGCGCCGCCAGCGTGCGGGCAATGGCCGCCGGTTCCGCAAAGCCAATCAGCGCGATCAACAGGCCCGGCACCAGCAACTGGCGCAGCGCGCCAACATCAAGGTCCAGTCGCCAGGCCGGCCAGGCCGCCGGCAGCGCGCCGACGGTCGCGACCGGCAGGCCCGCAAACCGCGCAAACACCACGCCCAGCAATGCCGCCAGCAGCACGCCCGGAAAGAGCGGATGAACACGCCGACCCAGCACAATAAGCCACACCGTGCCGCCCCCCAGCGCGAGCTCGACCAGCGACCAGCCCGTCGGCGCCGTCAGCGCCTCGGCCAGCGCCAGCCAAAGATGCCCTGGCGCCCCAGGCAGCCCCAGCATCACCGGCAACTGCGAGGCCACGATCAGCAAGGCAGCCGCGCTGGTAAAGCCAAGCAACACCGGCTGCGACATCAAATAGGCGACAAAACCCGCGCGGAGCAGCCCGATGGCAAGGCGGCAGAGGCCGACCACCAGCGCCAGCAGCGGCGCGAGGTGCAGGTAGTCGGCACTACCCGGTGTGGCCAGCGGCGACAAGGCCGCCAGCGTCAGCAGACTGGTGATGGCGACCGGCCCGGTCTGCAGATAGCGGGAAGAGGTAAATAGCGCCGCCACAAGCGGCGGCAGCGCGGCGGCATACAGCCCGAAGACCGGCGGCAAGCCCGCCAGCACGGCGTAAGCCAAAGACTGCGGCACCAGCACCAGCGCCACGCTGATGCCGGCGGGTACATCAGCCAGCGACGGGCGGCCCGGCCCCCACCCGCGAGCGGGGCGTGGCGGGGGATTCACAGCAGCAAGGTGCGCGCGTGGACCGTCCTTAGACGGCCGCCACCGCCTCGCGCCGGTTCCAGGGCTTCTGCTCTTCGGCAATCAGCTCGGCAAATGAAGGCCGTGCCCACATCCGTCCCAGAAACGCCGCGAGCTTCGGCCAGTGGCCCGGATCGGGATCCACGCCACCGTGCCACAGGTTCACAAAGGCGCTAGCCACGCTGATGTCGGCAATGCTGAGCTGGTTGCCCACAAAGAACTCGTTAGCGCCCAGCTGGCGTTCCAGATAATCCCACATCGGCGCCAGCTGGTTTTCCACCACTTCAAGCGCCGCTTCCTTGACCGCCGGCGTCAGCGGCTGGTTCATGGCCACCGGGCCGAGCACCAGCGGGCGAAACACCATCGGGCCCGCCACCGGCAGCAGGCCGCTGTCGATGTATTCCTCGAGATAAAGCGCGTGGGCGTAGTCGTAATCGTCGGCCGGATACAGCGCCGGGCTGGGGTTGCGCCGCTCCAGATAGATGCAGATGGCAGTGGAGTCCGCCACCGCCTTTTCGCCGTCCAGCAGCGCCGGGATGCGACCCAGCGGGCTCAGCTGCCGGAAGTTCGCCGGCGGCTGGAAAGGATTGACCGATTCGTGGGTATAGCTGATGCCTTTTTCCGCGAGAAAAGCGCGGCATTTACGAACAAAAGGCGAAACATTGGCACCAAACAGCGTGTAGCTCATACGAGGCTCCGGTAGACAGGATCGAAGGCCTTGCAGCCTAACCGAATAATTCGGGGTTAATTCGGGGTCAGCGTAAAAATTATCCGGCGACGCGTCGGCGCACCCTGCCCTCAACACCCGCTACTGGCACTGCCTCACACCACCAGCAAAAAATCCTTGTACGTCGGCGCCGCGGACCCAGCGAGCGTGATCGTCGCAATCTGCACCGCCGCCCGCGAGCCGCTGCCGTCGACGTCGTAAAAGAGCTTGTCCGTCGACGGGTTGTAGATGAGGTAGTCGTTGCTGTCGCCCGCCGCCGTGCCGACCTTGAAGTTCGCGCTGCTGATGCCCTTGCCAGCAGCCGTCCCTACGCCCAGCTTGCCGAAAATGTCGTCGTCCAGCACCAGCTTGTCGCTGTTCCTGGCAAAGTCGGTTATCCGGTCAATGTTGCTGCTGCCCAGCGCGCTGTCGAACACGAAGCGGTCGGCGCCCGTGCCGCCGGTTAAGGTGTCGTTGCCGAGACCACCAAACAGTTGGTCGTTGCCCACGCCACCCGCCAGCGAATCAAGCCCGGTCATACCTTTAAGGGTGTTTGCGAAGCCGTTACCGGTCAGCAGGTTGTTCAGCGTGTTGCCGGTGCCGTTGATGGCAGATGTGCCGGTCAGCGTGAGTTTCTCGAGGTTGTTCCCCAACGTGTAGGTCAGCGCGCTCAGCACGAGGTCGTTGCCGCCCGTCGTTAGACTCGAGGACGCCTCCACGATCGCGTCGCCCGCGTTGTCGAAGATGTAGACATCACTGCCGTTGCCGCCTTCCATCCGGTCGGCACCCGCGCCGCCGTCGAGGCTGTCTGCCCCGGTACCACCCAGCAGCGTGTCCGCGCCGGCCCCGCCACTCAGGGTGTCGTTGCCGAT
>JALRCR010000193.1 GCA_023257255.1 Gammaproteobacteria bacterium
AGCGCCGAAGAGCTGGCGGCTTATCGGGACAATCCGGAACTGGTCCAGCAAAGCCGCGCCGAGATCTACAAGACCTGGAACACGCTTTGCACCTTCAACGACCGCGAAGTGCTGGCCGGCATTGAGCGCGCCGGCATGGAACGCCTGGCCGAGGTGAAAGACCCCGGTACGCGCGAGAAGCTGACGCCGCACCATCCGTTTGGCTGCCGGCGTCCGCTCTTTTCTGACGTTTATTTCCCGGTGTTCAACCGCGACAACGTCGCCTTGCACACCGACCGAATCGACGCCATCACCGCGCAGGGCATTCGCACCGCCGACGGTGTGGAGCACGAAGTCGACGTCATCGTCTACTCCACCGGCTTCAAGACCACCAAGTACCTGGCGGCGCTGCGCGTCACCGGCCGCGCCGGACAGCCGCTGGAAGAGGCGTGGAGCGACGGCGCACAGGCCTATCTGGGCGTGACGACGGCGGGCTTCCCCAACCTCTTCATGCTCTACGGCCCCAATACCAATCAGGGCTGCATCCTTTACATGATTGAGCAGCAGGTCGGGTACATCGTGCGGCAGATTGCGCGCGCCAACGCCGAGCAGCTCGCGTTCATCGACGTCAAACCGGAAGTCATGCAGGCGTTCAATGACCGGATCCAGCAGGAGATCCGCGGCGTTGATGTGTGGCAGGCGGAATGCGGGGGCGAGTTCTACTACCGCTCCGCCAGTGGTCGCTTCGTGACGCAGTGGCCGAACTCGATGGACGCCTTTCGTGAGGCGACGAGCCGGGCGGACAGCGAGGCCTACGTGTCGGCGGCCCTTGCGTGAGGCGACGGACGCCGCGTCCCCGGACGCGGCGTCCTGATTTCAGGCGGCGTTGGCGTTGAACCGGCCCACCAGCGCGAACAGGCTCTGGGCGTGGTCGTCCAGCGACAGGCTGCAGGCGGCGGTTTCCTCCACCAGTGCGGCATTCTGCTGGGTGCCTTCGTCAATCCGGGTAATGGCGTCGCGGATGTTCTGCAGGCCGCCCGACTGCTGCGCCGAGGCGGCTGCAATTTGCTCGATGATCTGACTGACCTGACTGACCGAGCCAATGATGCCGTTGAGCGTCTGCCCGCTGTCGCTGACCAGCTGCGAGCCGCGCGCGACGGCCTCTGAGCTGGCGTCGATCAGCGCGGTAATTTCGTTCGCCGCCTGTGCGCTGCGCTCGGCCAGCGTGCGGACTTCGGACGCCACCACCGCAAAGCCGCGACCCTGTGCCCCGGCGCGCGCGGCTTCAATCGCCGCATTCAGCGCCAGCACATTGGTCTTGAAGGCGATTTCCTCAATCATGGTGATGATGTCGGAAATCTTCTGACTGGCCCGTCCAATCTCGCCCATGGCGGCCACGGCCGCGCCGATGACGTCCCCGCCCTGGGTCGCCTGCTCGCGTGTGCCGCGCGCCAGCCGGTCGGCTTCCTGCGCGTTTTCGGCGTTTTCGCGCACGGTCTCCGTCAACGCCACCATGCTGCGCAGGGTGCGCTGCAGATGGGCCGCCTGATCTTCGGTGCGCTTGCTGAGATCCTGATTGCCGACCGAAATCTCACCCGCCGCGCTGTGAATGGCGCCGGACGCGGTGCGCACATCGCCGATCGTCGACGCCAGACTTTGCAGGCTGCTGTTGGTGGCCGTGGCAAGCGTGGCGAAATCGCCGGCGTACTGACCCCGCATGCGGCCGTTCAAATCGCCATGGGCGAGGCCTTCGATGACCTGCTTCACTTCCCCGATCGGGGCTGCCATCGAGTCGAGCACGCGGTTAATGCCGCTACCGACCCGTCGCAGGAAACCCTCACCCAGCACCGCGAGGTCGATGCGCGCACCCAGGTGGCCTTCGATGGCCTCTTCTACCAGCGTTTCGATTTGCTGCTCGGCGCGCAGCTCTTCGGTCTGGTCGGTCCATTCAAAGACGCAGCCCAACCGGCCGCCAACGGCATCCAGCACCGGGCTGACCACGATTCTGAAACTCCGCCCGCCCAGCACGAGTTGCAGCGTCTGCGCTTGTTCGCTGGCCGCCGCCAGCGCGGACTGGCCCTTGCCCGGCTGGAAAACCTGTAGCGCGGCGCCCACCAATGAAGCCGGATCGAACTGCGGGAGATCCTGACGCAGTTCGGCAGCGGTGCGCTCGAACATGCGCTGCGCCGTGCGGTTCAGATAGAGAATCCGCTGGTCGACGCCGGCCAGCATCACGCTGGAACTGGCGGTATCCAGCGCCTGCACGATGCGTTGAGACGCGGCGGCCGCTTCGCGTTCAATGCGTTGCTGTTCGGCGGCCGCCGCAAGTTCGGCGGCGCGTTTGGCTTCGTTGGCGGTGATGATGCCGTCCACGGCTTCGCCCAGCACGCGAAACTCGGCTTTGAGACCCTGCATGTGGCTGCGGTCGGCGTGACCGTCGCGGATCGCTTCAATCGCCGTTTGCAACTGACGGACCTGAGGGACGATGCGCTGATAAAGCCCCCACATCGACAGCATCAGCAGACCGGTCATGGCCCACAGGGCCGTTACTACGGTGACGCGCACCTGATGGTCGGCGCGTGCCATCCGCTGTCCGGCGTCTTTTAATTGCTGGTCCAGACGTTGGGTGAGGCCGTCCAGCTTGGCCGACAGGGTATCCACGCGCGCATCGAAGCCGGTGTCGGCCTGCTGCATGATGCGGTTACCGGCCTCCATGCCCTGCCGGATGTAGATCTCTGCCATGCCGACACCGGCCTCGTGCAGGCCACGGAGTTCGTTTTGTAGTGCGGTGGTTTCACCGGCCAATTCCGGCAGGCTCTTGCCAACCGAAGCCAACTGCGCAACCCCGCGCGCCATTGCGGCGGACGCTTCCTCGTAGCTCGCCAGATCGTGCGTGGCCGCGACGTCGGTGATGGCATCCTGCATGGTGACCATCTGGAAACGCGCGTCTTTTAGCGCGGTGACGGCTGTGACGGCGGTTTCATTGACGGCCAAGGCGGCGTCAATCTCATTGAAGTTCCGCTGGTCCAGCCAGTGCGTCACCGCGCAAACGCCGCCCAGTAGCACCACGATGCCTATCAAAATTGCTTTTAGCGAAAGGTCTTTCATCCCGTCTCTCCCGACTCGATGGCGACCACGACCAGGCCGCAGTGCGCGCGCCCGTTGTCGGTCTCTCGGCCTTAGCGGCCGATTCCCTCAGCCCCTGTAGGGAAAGATTGGCGCGGCCACCTCGAGAACTTCGCTTGTTGTGGATCAAGGGGCCCATGGCGCCGCTTCGCGACACTGCGCTTCCGTAACCCCAAGGCGCGATGCCAAGCCACGATGCACGATGGATCTCACCCGCGCCGGGCCTTGTTGGCGTTCTGCGTGTTCGCGCTGTCAGGACTGGTGGTGGCGGCTGAAGAACTACCACTGATCAGCGATGAAGACGTCATCAACACCGGGCAGAAGGTCTATCAGACGCACTGCGCGGTCTGTCATGGCGCGCGTGGCCGGGGCGATGGGCCTTTTGCTTCGCTGTTGCGTGTGGCTCCTGCCGACCTCAGCACGCTGGCCGCCCGCAACGGCGGCGCGATGCCCTTCTGGCCGGTCTACGAAACCATCAGCGGCGCTGAGCTGCTGCCCGCACACGGCAGCCGTGAGATGCCCATCTGGGGTGAGGCCTTTGCGCGCGAATCGGGCCTGACCGGCCTTGACCCGGTCACCTACACCCGTGGGCGAATTTTCAATCTGCTCGCCTGGTTGCGCTTCATTCAGCGCGACCCGGCCACGCCCTGAGCGACAAACAAGGAGACTTGGGATGTCGATAGCCGGAATCTGCAATCGTCGGGTCATCGTGCTCGACAAGGAACAAAGCGTGCTCGAAGCCGCGCGCCTGATGCGCGAGCACCATGTGGGCGACGTCATCGTCACCACCACCAACGGCCAACGGCGCCCGGTCGGTATCGTTACCGACCGCGATGTGGCGGTGAGCGTGGTGGCGCTGGGGTTGGACCCCAACATCATCACGGTGGGCGACGTCATGTATCGCCAGCTGGTGACCGCGCCGGGCGATCAGGGCGTGTTCGAGACCATCCAGCAAATGCGTCAGAAAGGCATTCGGCGTCTGCCGGTGGTAGACGACGGCGGCTTGCTGATCGGCATCATCACCCTCGACGACTTGCTGCAGCTATTGGCCGAGGAGTTTGGCGAGATCGGCCGGCTGATCGGCCGTGAGCGCGCGATCGAAGCGAATCAGCGCCCCTAGATTTTCGCAGGATTTTTTCATCCGTGTCCCGGCGCCGCCGGCCGGGCGCACCAGCACAGGAGGTCCCCCATGACCGAGCCCCAGACAACTATTCCCGTGACCACCAGCGAGCCATCGTCCACGACCACGGGCTGGCATCCGCTGGAGACGCTGCGTAAGGAGGTCGACCGTCTGTTTGAAGACTTCGACTGGCATCTGTTGCGCTCCCCGTTTCGCCGACCGGTATTCGACTTCGAAGCCTTGCGCCGTCAGGCCTCCGGCTTGGGGATGACGGTGGACCTGGTTGAACAGGACAAGGCCTACGAAGTGCTCGCTGAACTGCCCGGGATGCGCGCGGGCGATGTGCAGGTTGAAGTCGTCGGCGAGAGCTTGCGTCTGTCCGGTGAAAAGCGCGACGAGCGGGCCAGCACGCCGGCAGCGGGCTATCACCTGCGGGAACGACACTTTGGCAAGTTCTCGCGGAGTTTTGGGTTGCCGGAGGACGTGGATCCCGAGCAGATCAGCGCCCGTTTCGAGCAGGGCGTGTTGATCGTCACGCTGCCGCGCCGGCCGGGCAGCACGCGCGCCGCGCGAAAAATCGAGATTAAGGCGAGCTAGGCCGGGGCGCCGTTTTCATGGTGGTGTCACCTCGGGCGGTGATGATCGGGCCACTGTCAGCCCCCGGGGCCGGTAGCGCGGGGATGCTGCGCGCCGGTACCCGGGGCCGCCGGCAGGCCGTTTGCCGGGGCAGCTTGCGCAGGCCATTCGTGGGCGATCAGCCAGGCTTTGCGCATCACCCCGCCGGCATAGCCGGTCAGCTTGCCGGTACTACCGACCACCCGATGACAGGGCACCACGATGCCAATCGGATTGGCGCCGTTGGCGAGCCCGACCGCCCGCACCGCTGCCGGCCGCCCGATGGCGGCAGCCAGCGCGCCGTAGCTGGTGGTGGTGCCGACCGGAATGCGGCGCAGGGCCGCCCACACTTCGCGCTGAAACGCAGTGCCGCCGGTAGCGACCGGCAAGCCGTTGAGGGCGTGCAGGTCGCCGGCAAAATAGGCCGTGAACGCGTCTGCGATAGCTGCCGGACAGCGGCCCGCTTGCAAGGTCCAGCCCACGCCTTCGGCGCCGTAATGTCTGCTTAGCAAGGTCCGACAGCGGGGCATGAAGTCGGCAAAATCGAGCGCGCGCAGACAGCCATCAGCATCGGTCACCACGCTCAACGGACCCAGCGGTGAATCCTGCGGTGAATCAAGTGTGGATAAGCTCAGCGCCAGCGGACCGCTCACCAGATTCGCTCCTCATTGAGGCGTGGATTCAGCAACACCACGGGGCCTCATCGACCGGCTTGATGCCGTAGCGTTCGATCGCCGTCGCGCAGTGCTGGCGCGGGATCTGACCGGAGTCGGCGAGTGCCGTCAACGCCGCCAGCACAATGTGGAAGCGGTCGACTTCAAAGAAGGCGCGCAGCCGCGCGCGGGTATCACTGCGGCCGAAGCCGTCGGTACCGAGCACCGTGTAGGGCGACTGCAGGTCGTTGGCGATCAGGAGCGGCAGGGCACGCACATAGTCGCTGGCCGCGATCACCGGGGCGCCCGGCGGCAGGCAGCGCGCCACATGGCTGGTGCGTGGGGCCTCTGCCGGATGCAGGCGGTTCCAGCGGCGGGTGTCGCGGGCGTCGCGCTCGAGTTCGGTGAAACTGGTGACGCTCCAGATGTCGGCATCGATCTGCCAGTCCTCGGCTAGCAGGGCGCCGGCGGCCAGCACCTCGGGCAGCAGCGCGCCCGCGCCCAGCAGGCGAACCTCGCCGACGGGGGCGGTGGCCCGCGAACTGCTGAAGCGATAAAGCCCTTTTATGAGGTCGTCGGCCACGTTCGCCGGCAGGCTCGGCTGCGGGTAGTTTTCGTTCATCACGGTGACGTAGTAGAAGACGTCTTCCTGCCGCTCCAGCATCGCGCGCATGCCGTGGTCGAGAATCACCGCCAGCTCGCCGGCAAAGGCCGGGTCATAGGCGCGGCAGTTGGGGATGGCGGCCGCCAGCAGATGGCTGTGGCCGTCCTGGTGCTGCAAGCCTTCGCCGCCCAGCGTGGTGCGCCCGGCGGTCGCGCCCAGCAGAAAGCCGCGCGCGCGCTGGTCGGCCGCCGCCCAGATCAAATCGCCCACCCGCTGGAAGCCGAACATCGCGTAGTAGATGTAGAAGGGCAGCATGGCGAGCCCGTGGGTGGAGTAGCTGGTGGCCGCCGCCACCCAGGAACTGATTGCCCCCGCTTCGCTGATTCCCTCTTCCAGAATCTGACCGTCCAGCGCTTCGCGATAGCTCAGGATCGAGCCGATGTCTTCCGGCTCGTAGCGCTGGCCGCGGCTGGAATAAATGCCCACTTGCTTGAACAGGTTGGCCATGCCGAAGGTGCGCGCCTCGTCGGCCACGATGGGCACGATGCGGGGGCCCAGTTGGGTGTCTTTCAAGAGGTTGCCCAGCATGCGCACGAAGGCCATGGTGGTGCTCATTTCTTTGCCGTCGGCCTGCAGCGCAAACTGCCCGTAGCTGGCGAGTGCGGGCACGGGCAAGCGGTCACAAGCGGTCTCGCGCTTGGGCAAGCTGCCG
>JALRCR010000194.1 GCA_023257255.1 Gammaproteobacteria bacterium
GGCCTCCGTGACCGGCGACACCGTGGGCGATCCGTACAAGGACACCGCGGGCCCGGCCGTGAACCCGCTGATCAAGATCATCAACATCGTTGCGCTCCTGCTGGTGCCGCTGCTCTAAGCAGTTACCGCCAAGTGCGCTTGAAAAGCCCCGCCCCCGTGCGGGGCTTTTTTTGGAACTCAACAATGTCGCCACCGCTCTCGCCCTATGTCCCCCGAATCCGCGGCGCGCGCGGTCTGGCCGGGCTGCTCGCCCTGCTGGTGGTGGCGGGCTACGGCTGGCTCTCGGCCAGCACCGTTCTGCCCGACTTCGGCGGCGATGCGGCCCTGTACTGGTTAAGCGCTCAGGCCTGGTCGCCCTGGGCCGACGCCTCGCCGCTGGCCGAGGCCTATGCCCGCAGCAGCACCTATCCGCCGCTCTACCCGCTGGTACTGGCGCTGGCCGGGGGCGGCGCGTCGCTGCTGGCGGCACATCAGGTGACGGTTGCGCTGCTCTTGGCCGGGCTGGCCGCGGTGTGGGCGTTTACGCGCCGCGCAGGCTTGGACGGGCTGGCGGCTACCGGCGTGACGATGACTTACGCGCTGTGTGCCATCGTGCGACTGGAGGCGCTCGACCTGCACAGCGAGCCGCTGTATCTGCTGCTGTCGATGCTGGCGCTGACAGCGGCGGTGACGCTGCGTCTGCGGCCCCGGCCGGCTACCGCGCTGACGCTGGGCCTGTTGGTGGCGCTCGCGCTCCTGACCCGCTCCGCAGGTGCGGTGCTGTGGCTGGCGGTCGCCCTGGTCGCGCTGCGCGAGCGGCGGCGCGTGTGGCTGCTGGCACTGCTGCCCGCAGTGATCGCGAGCGGGATCAATGCGCTGCTGCAAGGCAGCCAGCAGCGCTATCTGGGCGAGTGGCTGCAGCAGTATTCGCCGAGCGCCGTGCTGCAGATCCTGCAGACCAAAGCCATGCTCTTGCCGGGGCAGTGGGCAAGCGGTATTGCCGGCACCACGCCGGGCACCGGCGCCACGCTGGCCCTCGGCCTATTCGGACTTACCGCGCTGGCCGCTGCCGGTTGGCGCGCCTGGCGCGGCCATGTGGACGGCGCCTATGCGCTGGGTTACGTCGCGCTGGTCATCCTCTGGCCCTACCCGGCGGAGACCACGCGGCTCTTCATGCCGTATCTCTGCCTTGCGATCGCGCAGGTGTGCCTCGCCGCGCGCGACATCTGGGATTGCCGTAAAACGCTCATCTGGCGGCAGCTGTGGTGGTTTCCGCTGCTCTTCGCGCTGGGCGACTTCGCGGGCTTTGTGGGCCGGATGCTGGTGCCGATGCCGCAGGAACTCCTGCCCTATCGACGCACTGCGCTCTGGCACCTGTCGGCGCCGCAGGACGCGCTGCACGCGGTGGGCTTCCTCAGCGCCGCCGACGCGGCCTTCGCACGCCTGCCGCAACTCGTGCCGCCCGAGGCCTGCGTGCTGAACATCAAGCCGGGCATCACCGCGGCGCTGGGCCATCGACGGGCCGTGGGGCCGCCGTCCTTTAGCCTGTCACCGGCCGACTTCGACGACGCGCTCGGCTGCGATTACGCGCTGCTGATGATGATCCCCTCGCCGTCCTTTCCAGAGCGCTACTACCCCGCAGCGCGGCTTGGTTCACGGTTCTCACCACTCGCCGAGTTCCCGAACCCGGTGAACCCGGCCCAGACCGCCCTGATACTGGGAAAAATCCTGCCGCCTGCACCCTGACCCTCGCCCGTCCGGGCGGTCTACAATGCCGGCTCTTACCCCTACGACTTCGCCACAGGTACGCCCCATGCAAGCGATCCATCAAGACATCGATCCCAACGGCCTGCTTGAGTATTCGGTGGTTTACACCGACCGCGCGCTCAACCATATGTCGCGCAATTTCCAGCGCGTGATGAACGACATCTCCCGCGTCCTGAAAACGGTCTACAAGGCCCGCAGCGCGGTGGTCGTGCCGGGTAGCGGCACGTATGGCATGGAGGCCGTCGCCCGACAGTTCGCGACTGGCAAACCCGTGCTGGTGATTCGCAACGGCTGGTTCAGCTATCGCTGGACCCAGATTTTCGAGATGGGCAGCATCCCGTCTTCCAGCACTGTCCTCAAAGCCCGCCAGACCGGCCCCGGCGGCACCCGCGCAGCGTTTGCCCCGGCGCCCATCGAGGAAGTGGTCGCGGCGATCCGGGCCGAAAAGCCCGCCGTGGTCTTTGCCCCGCATGTGGAAACCTCGGCCGGCATGATGCTGCCACCGGACTACCTTCGCGCCGTCGGCGCGGCGGTGCGTGAAGTCGGCGGGCTGTTCGTCCTCGACTGCATCGCCTCCGGCTGCATCTGTGTCGACATGCAGGACTGCAACGTCGACGTCCTCATCAGCGCGCCACAGAAAGGCTGGAGCAGCACGCCCTGCGCGGGGCTGGTGATGCTCGGCGAGCGCGCCCGCGCGCACATCGACCAGACCACCAGCACCAGCTACGCCTGCGACCTCCGCAAATGGCTGTCGATCATGGAAACCTACGAAGGCGGCGGCCACGCCTATCACGCCACCATGCCGACCGACGGCCTGCGCCGGCTGGATGAAATGATGCAGGAGGCCGAGGCTTTCGGCTTTGATCGCCTGAAAGACGCGCAAACCGCGCTGGGCACCCAGGTGCGCGCGCTGCTGGAAAGCAAAGGTTTCGCGAGCGTCGCGGCGCCGGGCTTTCAAGCGCCCTGCGTGGTGGTCAGCTATACCGACGACCCGGAAATCCAGAACGGCAAGAAGTTCATGGCCAACGGCATGCAGATCGCGGCCGGCGTGCCGCTGCAGGTCGACGAACCGGCCGATTTCCGCACGTTCCGGCTAGGCCTCTTCGGGCTCGACAAGCTGCAGCAGGTCGAGCGCAGCGTCGCCAGTCTGGCCGACGCTATTGCGCAGCTGAGCTAGCCCCGGCGGATCCGCCGGCCGACGGGCCGGCGGGTCGCCAGCGACGCACCAGATCGCGCAGCGCCAGCAGTTCACCCTCACGCAAGACGCCCTGCCAAGGCGGCATCATCGGGCCGCGCCCGACTGCCGTGCCGCCCTCGCGGATCGCCGTCAGCAACTCATCGTCCGACCGCCAGCGGTGAAACCCCTCGCTGGTGAAATCCGGCACGAAGTCACCCAGCCGCTGGCTGTCCGGCCCATCACCGCGACCGCCCGCGCCGTGGCAGCGCGCGCAGTTGACGCCGAACAGCCGCGTTGCATCCGCCGCCGACACCGTCGCCGCAGCCTTCGGCTCGGGCGCGGCGCGCACGGCGTTCGCCGCATCGGCCTCGGCCAGCCGCGCGATCATGCCGGTCGGGTGGTCGTTATCCCCCATCACGCTGATCAGCACCTCGCCGTCAGGCGCCTCAATGAGGGCCGTGACGCCGCGCTGCGCCACCTCGGGGCTGCGCGCCAGCGTGGCGTAGTGCTCGGTCAGCGGCGGGACGCGGGCCGGGATTGCCATCAGCTCGCCGGAATAGTTGTCCATGAAGAGGTAGTTGCCCTCGAGGTCCGGCCAGCGCTTGCCGCGATACACCGTGCCGCCGATGACCGAGCGCGAAAAAGCGGTGTGGCGGTAGAACAGCACCGGCGGCGTTGGCGTTCCCAGCGGCGCCGCGGGCGGCGCGATCCCGGCCTGCGGGCTGTTGCCTTCACGCCAGGGATATTCGTAGTTGCCGCCGCGCGTAATGCGATTGACCTCTTCCCACACCGTGGAGCCCACGTCGCCCGCCCAGAGTTCACCGGTGCCACGGTCGAACGCGATGCGAAAAGGATTGCGCAGCCCGTGGGCCCAGAACTCGCCCAGCGCGTTCGAGTCCTCCGCATAGGGATTGTCGCGCGGGATGTAGTAGTTGGCGGCACTGCCCCGCAGCGGCTGGCGGCCAATCGGCCGCGAGATCTCGCCGCCACGCTTGTCCACATCCAGTCGCAGAATGCCGCCAACCAGCGCGCAGTCGACCCGCTGATGACAGTCGCTGGCCGAGGCCTCACCGACCGACACATACAGAAAGCCGTCGGGGCCAAACACCACCGAGCCTGCGTTGTGGTAGCCATCGTTGTTGCGCCCTTGCGCGATGAGCGGTGTGGCGGTGGCCAGCCGCGCGTCGGGCGTTGGCGGGCGAAGGTCAAAGCGGGTCAGACGATTGGTCTGGCCGTCGGCGCGGTACTCGGTGAAATAGACGTAGACATAGCCCTCGCCCGCCGTGCCCGGCCGGCCGAAGTCCGGATGCAGGTCGAAGCCCAGCGCGCCGTTTTCCATTTCGACATAGCCAACGCGCTCTGCGAGATCGAGCAGGCGGGTCGCCTGCGTGCCGGCCGGATAGTCCGCCCGCCACAGCTGCCCGCCGCGCGTCAGCACGTACAGGGTGTGCGGGTCGTGGCGAGCGAACTGCATCATGATCGGCGTGGTAAAGCGCGTTTCACCCAGCGCGTTAATCAGGCTGTAGGGCAAGGCCTCGCGACGGTTCGCCGCCACCCGAATCGCCGTCACCCAGTTGGCAAAGTCGCGGTCGGTGGTGAAGCGGCGGGCGACGGCCACCGGCGACAGGGCGAAGATCAGCGCGAGCCACACCAGCGGCGAGCGCAGCAAGCGCCCGGTTTCGCGCAGCAGCGCGACCAAGGCGGCGCCGACGCCATGCGCCGCGCGGCGAGTGAGCACGGCGTAGAGCAGCACTAAGAGCGCCATCGTCACCAGCGTCGACTGCAGGAGCAGTTCGGGGCTGAACGCGATCTGGGTAAACAGAAACAGGCCCAGCGTCGCCGCCACGATCCCCACCAGCAGCGCGTAGAGTTCGCTCGCCGCCCGGCGCGGGCTGCGCAAGGGATCGCCGCCCGCGAAAGCGCGCAGGCCGAGCAGCGCCACCGCCGCGCCGCCCACCAGCGCCGCCGCGACCACGCGAATATCGCTGGTGCTGAAATCGATCTGCGGCAAATGCAGCAGGGCTTTCGGGATCAGACGGAAACGGCTGGCCGAGGCTGCGCCGAGCACCACGCCCAGCGCCACCACCGCCAACTCCAACAGGAAAACACTCAGGCGTCGCACGGGGTGACGGTCCTCGCTTCGGGTCAGGCAGGGAGGATCGTCGGCCTCAGCCACGGGCGGCTGATCTGCGTCAGGCTTTGCGCGCATCCCGGGCTGCAAGCTCGACGCTGGCTACTTGCGAAAGGATGTTGCGTGCCGCCAGTTCGTGCCGCCTTAGGCGTCTTATTGTTGTTACCGGGACTGGCTTTCCTGCCGCCCACCCAGGCGGCTGACGCCGATTACCTGATCACCGCCACCCGCACCGGGCCGGCCGACCAGACCACCCTTGACGCCGAGGCCCTGCAGCGCTGGCAGGCGCCAAGCGTGCTGCCGGCGCTCAATCGGGCACCGGGTGTCCGGGCGTTCGAGAAAGGCGGTCGCAGCTATCTGTCGGTGCGCGGGGGGGAACCCAATTACACGCTGGTGATGATCGAGGGCGTGCGGGTCAACGACCCGAGTAACGCGCAGGGCGGGGCGTTTGATTTCGCCCAGCTGCCGCCCGAAATCGTGGCCCGCGCCGAGGTCGCGCCGGGTGGCCTGTCGGCCGCGCAGGGTGCTGACGCGCTGGCCGGCGTCGTGCAACTGCGGCTGCTCTCGCCAACGCCCGGTGAACAGCGTCTGCGGGTGAATGCGCTCGGCGAGAGTCGCGGCGGGCTGGGCGGCAGCGCCGCGTTGCTCCTCGGCGGGCGCGATAGCGGGCTCGTGTTCAGCGGCGGCGCGCGCGACAGCGGCGAGTTAACGCCGGGTGTGAGCCTCTCGCGCGAGTACGGCCTGTTGAAATACGAGCGCGTGCTGGGGCCGGTGAAAAGCGCGGCCTTCGTGCTGGGCAGCCATACCGACGCGCGGGCGTTTCCCGAAGACAGCGGCGGCCCGCGACTGGCCGTCAACCGGGCGCAAGAGACGCGTGACACGGGGATGACGATCACCGCGATCGACTTTTCGCAGGCGGACGACGCGCCCTTCGCGCCGCATCTCGCCTTTCGCTGGTCGTCCCAGACGGGCGACACCGCGACCCCGGCGATCGCTGCGGGCGTGCTTGACGGCGTGCCGGCCATTGCGGCCGACACCCGCTTCGAGCGGCTGAACGTGCTGGCCGACGCGGTCTTCAAGCCGGCCGGTGCGCTGCGTGTTGCGCTGGGCGCAGAGTACGCCGAGGAGTGCGGCGAGAGCGTGGGCAGCATCGATTTTGGCGGGCCCTTGCCGGTGCGCTACGCGCTCAATCGCGAGACCAGCAGCGTCTTTGCGGAAGTTACCCTGAGCCCTCGCCCCGGGATTGCCTTGACGCTCGGCAGCCGGGCCGATGTGGACCAGGACGGGATCGTCGAAGGCAGCTGGCGCGGCCGCCTCGAGCTGACGCCGCTCGCCAGCGGTCCGCAGTGGTTTGTCAGCGCGGCCACCGCCTACAAGCAGCCCAGCTTCTTTGCGCTCGGCTATCCGCTAATCGCCAACCCTGCCCTCAAGCCCGAACGCGGGCGCAGCCTCGAAACGGGCCTAGTCTTTGAAACGGAAAGCGGCCTGCACGCGCAGGCCAGCGTGTTCGAGCAGCGCTTTCGCGACATGATTGATTTTGATCCCGCCCGCTTCACCAACGTGAACCGCGCGCACGTGGTGACGCGCGGCGTGCAGACCAGCTGGGCGCAGGCGCTGGCCGCCGACTGGGCGGCGAGCGCCAATCTGATCTGGCTCGATCTGGAAAGCGCGACGCCGCTGCGGGCGCGGCCCCACTGGCAGGGCAGCGCGGAAGTTCGCTGGCAGGCGCAGCCCCGGCTGCTGGCGACGCT
>JALRCR010000195.1 GCA_023257255.1 Gammaproteobacteria bacterium
GGGTGTGCGCAAACTCGCGCAGGTCCATCCGCCACAAGGCCGCGTGCACTTCCGAGCCCAGCCAGAGCTGCAGATTGCTCACCGGCTGTCCGTCGCGCGCCAGCGTGAGCAGCAGTTCCACCTCCTGCCCGACCAGCGGCGCCGCGGGCGCGAGGCTGAGCGTGGCGGTATAGGGCCCTACGGTCTGCGTGCGCGCCAGATCGACCACCTGCGGCAGGCTGGACGCCGGCTCGCCCACATCCATATCTAAAGTCTTCAACCAGCTGCGGTCGCGGTGGGTTAACTCGGTATGCAACCGATACCGGCCGGATTTGGGGAAGCTGTAATCAAAACCAAAACGCCCGGCGGCCAGATCTTCCGCACTCAGCGGGGCACCGTCTTCCTGGTGCAGGTGCGCGAAGCTGCTGAAATCGCGCGCCACGATGAAAGTATGTAGCCGCCGCTCGTGCACGATTTGCAGGTCGCTGACGGGACGGCCGGAGGTGGTCTCCTGCAGCTGAAACTGCAAACGGGTGGGCTGTCCCGGCAGTGGCGCCGCGGGCGCCAGACGCAATTGCAGGTCGTACGGACCCGCTGGCTCGCCGCTGAGGACGGCCGGCGGTGCCGCCGGCGGGCGTTCACAGCCGGCGAGCGTCGCGATGAGGCCGAGTGCGAGCGCCAGCCGCAGGGACTTACTGCGCACTGGCACCGGTGGTTTCAAAGACCAGTTTCCCCGCGGCTTCCTGCGCGTCCACCCGCGCCCGCAGCACCGGATCCAGCGCGAACTTGCGGACCTCGGGGAAACGGCCCTCGTAGAGTTCCGGGCGAAGGTAATACTGCGCGGGGTCGTCGATGAGAGTCTGGGAGCGCACCGGCTCCACCAGCCACTGCCGGCGCATGAACTCGGGCGTGAACATCATCCCGGCCTGCTCGGCGGTCCACTCACGCGGCTCGTGGCCGTCGTGCACGCTGTAGCTCAAAAGGTCCTGCTCCAGAAACCAGTAGTTGCTCATGAAGGCGGCGTAGCCAAACTCGCCGCGCGCCGGATTTTCCTGCTTGGCATTGCGCACTTCGACCATCATCAACTGGCCTTTGGCGTCGTACTTCTCCATCCGCAGCGGATAGAAGTAGTGCTTGTCGAGCCAGAAAATGAGCGTGTGCTCGTTGTAGCCCGGCAGCAGATCTTCGCGCACGGTGGCCTTCACCACCCAGCAATCGACACCGCCGTCCGGGCGATAGAACGGGTAGGTATCGCCCATTGGCTTGATATCGCCCACCTTGGTCTCGACGTAGCCTTTGCCCGGGATGTTCAGAAAGATCGTGGGGCGCGTCGATGGAAAGCGGACGGTGTGCTGGATGACGTCCGCGCCCACCAGCTCCCAGCTGAACTCCCAGGGGTCGCGGCCCACCACGTCGTCGAAGGTCTGTGCGTTGTCCGGGAAGCGCTGGTCGCGCCGCGGCTGCGGCTGCCGGCGGACTTTGCGCAGGCTGGGCGCATAGACGTAGAACTCCATTTTTGTGCGGTTCTGCGCGTCCGTTCGATACGGTACCCACAGCTGCTGCTCGGCTTCGGTCTGCGGCGGGAAGGTGCTGTAAATCAGCCAGCGCGAATAAACCTGCCCGGCCGGCAAGTCGTGCATGTAGGACTCGAAGCCGGGCTTCACGCTCTGGTGGATATAGGTCACGCCCGCGCCCTGGCTGATGTAGCCGGAGCTGGTGATCACGCCAAACACGTCGACCAGGCTGTGCGGCCAGCGCGAGATATGCACGAACTCGGCGGCGCGGTAGCCCATTTCCTCGGCCGTGTACGGGGCCTTGAACGGCCAGGGCTCTGCCGGGAGATAGTCGAATCGCGCATCGCGCGGCGTGCTGGTGGCGAGGTCAAGCTGGGCGCGTTCCTCCTCGGTCAGTTGCGCCAGCGTGCGCCAGGTCGGCGTCTCGGCCCGCGCGCCGCTGGCGCAAAGCACCAGCACGCCCAACAGCGCGCCGACCAGCCTGCGAACACCCGCTCGTTCAGAATTCATAGGAAATCTCCCAGCCCAGGTTGTCGTACTGGTTGTACTGGCCGTAGAAGTCGGTGGGCGCGGCGGCGTCGTAGCTGGTGTAAATCAGCTGACCAGTGATGAACTGCGAGAACTTGTACTTCATCCGCAGCTTGGTCTTTACCCCCTGCCAGTCATGCACGGGACCGCTCAACACCGGAAACACCGTGAGCGCCGCGCTCAGGCGGTCGCGGCTGAAGGCGAAGGGTCGGGACACAAACACCAGCGGGATCAGGCTCCATTCGTCGCCAATGCCACCGCCGAAGCCGTAGCCCTGATTGGGCCGCCAGTCGATAGTCTGGTAGTAGGAAGCCTGGAAGATCAGCGTGGTGTTGCCGGGCAGCCCAAACTCGCTCGCGACCGCAGCGCGCAGGGTGTCATGCAGATCCGTGCCGTCGTTCAGCTGGCCGGCGCGCGCGGCAGCCTGCTTCGCGTAGTCCACATAGCGCACGTCCTTGGTGTAGAGCGCTTCCACGCGGAACACCGCCGGCAGCGCGCCAAACAGCGGTAACTGCGGCAGCGTGGTGGCGTAGTCGGCCGTCGCGCCGAAGTGATGCAGCCGCTCGTGCTCGCCCTGCAATTCGAGCACCCGCTGCCTGCCGACGAGTGAGGTGCCCAGCACGTGGTCGGTCGGATTGCGGTCCCACAGGTAGGCGTACACAAAACCGTAGGTCAGCGCGCCCACCGCGCGGTCGAAGCGCATGCCGTATTCGTGATCGCCAAAATCGCCGTCGCGCGGATGCCGCACCGGCCGACGAATATCCAGCCCCGGCGGCGGAATGGCCGGCGAATACCAGGGCGAGCCGGGCAGCGCCTGACGGTCTTCCTCAAAGCCGAAGATATACAGCAGCTGCAGCGAATTAAGCCCGAAGTGGAAGGTAGTGTTGACCATCCAGGTCGGCAGCCGCCGCCATTCGTAGTCCTCGCTTTCCAGCTGCACCGCCTCGCGCCGGTCCATCGCGTTGATGACGTCGATGAACTGGCCGTCCATCTTGCCCCACGACACCTGTTGCTTGCCGATCAGCAGGTCGAACGACGGGGTGCGATAGGCCACGTAGAACTCGCGCAGCGTGCGCTCGGCGGTGTTGTACACCTCGGCGGTGCGGTCGATGCGGTCGGCATACAGCCCCCGGCTGCTCTGCCAGTCGTAGGCGCCGTCGTACATACCGTGCACCACGGCGTTCACATCAAGCCCCGGCGCGACGTTGTACCCGGCTTTCAGTTCGAGCAGGTTTTGCAGCTGCAGAAAGCGGAAGTCCTGATCGCGAAAGCCCACCGTGTCCTGCGGGTCGATCAGGATGTCGGTCGACTGCCGCACGTAGCCCTTGAAGGACAGGCGCGGCGAGAGCCGTTCGATCGGCTTGCGGATATAGGTGCCAATCGGATTAAAAGTCGCCATGGAACGGTCGAATTTCGAGAACGCGTCGTCCATCATGCCGGCCTGGGCGGCGGGGATGGACAGCGCGCAGACCAGCACGCAAGCCGCGCGCGGCGTGCGAAGGATTGAAAGCCTCATGCTGACTCCGGATGCTTGGGTGAACGGGATGCTAGGGGTTGCCCGCCGGCACCGCACTCCCGCACTGCGATAGCAGGCAGAACCCCCTCCACGTGGGGGATGTTTCAAGGCAAAACATGCGTATTTCTTCCCTGATCAAGGCCTGAAAAAAAACCCCATGACTCACCGGCAATCCGCGTTGCTGAGCGGCGTAGGCAATACCCGCGTTGGCGCCATGCCCGAGGCCAGCTGCCTCGGGCTCCACGCGCAAGCGACCCAGGCCGCGCTGGCCGATGCCGGCCTCAGCCTGCGCGACATCGACGGCGTGATTTGCGCCTACTCCTTCGTCGAGCCTTATCCCATGTTGAGCTCCGTATTCTGCGAGTACATGGGGATTCAGCCGGCGGTGACGTTTTCCCTGCAGCTTGGTGGCGCCACCGGCGCGACGATGATCATGCAGGCGGCAGCACTGGTCGAAGCCGGCTATGCGCGCCATGTGCTGTGCGTGACGGCCGACAATCGCCTTTCCGGCATGAGCCGCGACGGTGCCGTCGCGGCACTGGCCGGTTTCGGTCATCCCGAGTTTGAAGTGCCCTATGGCCTGTCGATCCCGGCGGCTTATGCGCTGGTCGCGCAGCGCTACCTGCACGAGACGGGCGCCACCGTCGAGCAACTCGCCGCGATTGCCGTCCAGCATCGCGCCCACGCCGCACTCCACCCCGACGCCCACCAGCGCACGCCGATCACGCTGGATGAGGTCATGCACTCACGGACCATTGCCTCACCGCTCCGGCTGCTGGACTGCTGCCTGATTTCCGACGGCGGCGCGGCGGTAATCGTCAGCGCCGCCGACACCGCCGCCGACCTGCGGACGCCGGGCGTGCGCCTGCTCGGGGCCGGGCAAGGCCACACCCACGAACACCTGATCGCCGCGCCCTCGCTGACCGATTTTGGCTGCAAGCAGGCGGCTGCCCGCGCGTTTGCGCGCGCCGGCGTCACCCCGGCCGAGATCGACGTCGCGGAAATCTATGACTCCTTCACCATTACCTTGCTGGTAGAGCTTGAGTCGATCGGTTTTTTTGCCCGCGGCGAAGCGGGCGCGGCGGCGGCCGAAGGCGCCTTGGGTCTGGGCGGACGCCTGCCCTGCAACACCCACGGCGGGCTCTTGTCCTTCGGCCATTCCGGCGCCGCCGGCGGCATGTTTCATGTGGTGGAGGCGGTGCGCCAACTGCGCGGCGAGTGCGGCGCGCGTCAGGTGCGTGATGCTGAACTCGCCTTCGTCCACGGCGACGGCGGCGTGCTGTCGGCGCATTGCTCGCTGGTACTGGGCCGCGCGTGATGACGCCCCTAAGGCGGCCGTCGCACAATACGCGCCGCGCGGCCCACCCGACCGCGCGGCGCGGTGCCCACGGACGACCCTGGCGCCGACCTCACAGGCGATGGATCCCGCAGACAAGTGTTGAATGTCCCTGCCCGCGCAGGGTGAGATGAACGAGGATGCTTGCGCCATGACCGCCGATCCACTTGCCGATGTCGTGTCCGACCAGTACCGCCGCTGGCGCTACCCCGAACCAATTTTCGATCTCCCCGGCTGGCTGAAACAGAACTGGCAATGGTTTGACCCCAGCCACGCGCACCGGCTGTTGTGGCCTGACCGCGCATACCGCCCGATGCTCGACATCCTCATCGCCGGGTGCGGCACCAATCAGGCCGCCGTGTTTGCCTACAACAATCCCGAAGCGCAGGTCGTGGCGATCGACGTCAGTCAGGCCTCCCTCGACCACCAGCGGTTTCTGCAAGAAAAATACAGCCTCAAGAACCTCAGCCTCCACCTGCTGCCGATCGAGGAAGCGGGCGGTTTACAGCGGGATTTCGACCTCATTGTCTCGACCGGCGTGCTGCATCACATGGCCGATCCGCAGGTCGGCATGAACGCCCTGGCCGCATGCCTGCGCCCTGACGGCGTGGCCGCCATCATGCTCTACGCCACCTATGGCAGGCTGGGCGTCGAGATGATGCAGAGCGCGTTCAGGGAACTCGGGCTGCGCCAGAACGACGCCTCCTTGCTGATGGTGAGAGAGGGCATCGACTGTCTGCCCGATGACCATCCGGTTCGACCGTATCTCGCGATGGCCCCTGATCTGGCCTTCGACGCCGGACTGGTCGACACCTTCCTCCATGGCCGCGACCGCAGCTATACCACCACCGAGTGCCGCGACCTCGTGAACGGCGCCGGACTCGTCTTCCAGGATATGTTCATCAAGGCGCCCTACTACCCGCCGCTTGGCGCGCCGGGCAGTTTCTATCAAGCGGTCGCAGCGCTGCCGGAAGAAAAGCAGTGGGCGATCATGGAGCGGGTGAACTTCCGCAACGGCTGCCATTTCTTCACGGCCTGTCGGCCAGAGCGCCCGACCGCCCGATACAAGATCGACTTTGCCAGCGCGGCGGCGCTCGATTACGTGCCCGCCTTGCGTTATCGCTGCGCGCTGAACGGGCGGGAGCTGTCGCGCTACAACTGGCGCATGAGCCTCGACCCCGTCCAGCTCGCGCTGCTTCAGCAGCTGGATGGTCAACGCTCGCTGCGCGAAATCATCGCTGCGGCCGCAGCCACCGGCGTGCTGCCCGCGCATCAGCCGGCCGCGCTCGAGCAGCTGGTCCGCAACGTGATGCAGGCGCTATGGCGGCTGGACTTTCTATCGATCGCCATCGCGCCCGACGGCGCGGTGCCCGCATGATGCCCTTGCCCCATCCGAACGCCGACAGCCGCGCCTACTGGGAAGGCACGGCGCTGGGCGAGCTGCGCTATCAGCGGTGCAGCGACTGCGGCCACGCGCAGTTTCCGCCGCGTGCGGTCTGCCTGCGCTGCGCGGGCGCGCTCCAGTGGGCCCGCTCGGCCGGGCAAGGCAGCATCCACAGCTATACCGCCGTGGCCCGCGCCCCGAGCGCGGCCTTCAAGTCGGCCGTGCCTTATGTGCTCGTTCTGGTGGATATGGACGAAGGCTTTCGCCTGCTGCTGACGCTGCGTGGTCCGCAAACTGCCCCCACCATCGGCCAGCGCGTGCGGGTGGTGTTTGAGGCGACTGAAGATCCGGCGATCTGCTTGCCGCAGGCGGTGCAGGACGGGGATTAAGTACCGCCCCGGCTCAGGCGTTCCGGCGTCGCGGCGCTGCCGCTCCCACAGATGATGCTGGCGTTGGCACAGGCGACCTTCTTCAAGTTTGTGGGAGGGGCTTGCTGCCCTGACCCAGACGTTCCGGCGTCGCGGCGCTGCCGCTCCCACAG
>JALRCR010000196.1 GCA_023257255.1 Gammaproteobacteria bacterium
GGATCCGGTCGAGAACGCCTCGTTCATGCCCTGGCTGGTCGGCACGGCGCTGGTCCATTCTCTGGCCGTCACCGACAAGCGGGGCACCTTCAAAAGCTGGACGGTGTTGCTTGCCATCGGCGCGTTTTCGCTCAGCCTGCTGGGCACGTTTCTGGTCCGCTCGGGCGTGCTGACCTCGGTCCACGCCTTTGCCACCGACCCAGAACGCGGCGTTTTTGTGCTGAGCATCCTGGGCGTGGCGGTCGGCGGCTCGCTGCTGCTGTATGCCTGGCGCGGCCCGCGGATTATGGCCGGCAGCCCCTATGCGCCGGTCTCGCGCGAAACCTTCCTGCTGGCCAACTCCCTGCTGCTTTCGGTATCGACCGCCACCATCCTGCTGGGCACGCTCTACCCGCTGGCGCTGGACGCCCTGGGCCTGGGCAAAATTTCGGTCGGACCGCCCTATTTCAATCTGGTCTTTGGCCTGACCATGGCGCCGCTGGCGCTGGCGCTGGGCCTCGGTCAGTTCAGCCGCTGGCGCGAGGACAGTCTGGGACGACTGTGGCAGCGCACCCGCCTTGCCGCCGGTGCGGCGCTGGTCGCTGGCGTGGTGGTAGGCATCATCATCGACGGCCCGCAGCGCCTCAGCGCCGCCGCCGGCCTCGCCATGACCGGCTGGATCGTGTTCACGACCTGGCAGGGCATCCGCGAACGCGTCAGCGGTCGGCAGTCGACCGGCGCGGCGCTGGCTGCGCTACCGCGCGGTTTCTATGGTCAATGTCTGGCGCATCTCGGTTTCGCCGTCGCCATCGCCGGGGTCTGCCTGACCACCGCGCTCAGCGTCGAGAAACACGCCCGCATGGCCCCGGGTGACGCCGTTAGCTTGCACGGCTACGAATTCCGCTTCGAGTCGCTGACCGAGCGCCCGGGCCCCAACTTCAAGGCCGAGGAGGCCCGCTTTACCATCTGGCAGGACGGCAAATCGCTGGGTGAGCTGCGACCGCAAAAACGGATTTACACCGTGCGCAGCATGCCGATGACCGAAGCCGGCATTGCGCCCGGCCTGCGTGGGGATCTCTACGTGTCGCTCGGCGAACCGCTGGACGGCAAAGCCTGGAGCGTGCGCGTCAGCTACAAGGCCTGGGTGCGGCTGGTGTGGCTGGGCGCGCTGATGATGGCCGCCGGCGGCCTGCTGGGTCTGGGCGACCGGCGCTATCGGCAACCGGCGGAAGCGTCTGTCCCGGCCGGCTCGGCGCTGGGCCAGTCCTGACGGCCATGCGCTATCTGGTGCCCATCGCCATTTTCGGCGTGCTGGTTGCGGTGCTCTTCATCGGGCTGAAACTCGACCCGCGCTACGTGCCCTCGCCGCTCATCAACAAGCCGGCGCCCGAGTTCTCGCTGGAGACGCTGGATGACCCGGCCATCATCCGCACCAAAGCCGACCTGCTGGGACGTCCGGTGCTGGTCAATATCTTCGCCTCCTGGTGCAGCGCCTGCCGGGTGGAGCATCCGCTGCTGATGGAAATCGCGCAGCGCGAACAGGTGGAAATCATCGGTATCGACTACAAGGACAGCCGTGCGGACGGCCGCGCCCTGTTGCAGGCGCATGGCAATCCTTATCGCGACGTGCTGTTTGATCCGGCCGGCAAGCTGGGGCTCGACCTTGGCGTGTACGGCGTCCCTGAAACCTTTGTGCTCGACCGCCGCGGCGTGATTCGCTTCAAGCAGGTCGGGCCGCTGACGCCCGAGGCCTGGCGCAACGACGTCAAGCCGCTGCTGGCCAAGCTGGTGGCGGAGCCAGCGCCGTGATCCGGGCCTGCCTTGCCCTGTGCCTGTGGGCCGTGGCGCTGGCTGCACCGGCCGCCGACACCCCGTTCGAGTTTGCGCAGCCCGAGCAGGCCGCACGCTACCAGCGCCTCGCCGAAGAACTGCGCTGTCTGGTGTGCCAGAACCAGTCGCTGGCGGACTCCCACGCGGACCTCGCTCAGGATCTGCGCAACGAGGTCTACCGAATGATCACCGCCGGCCAGAGCGATCGTGAAATCATCGATTTTCTGGTCGCCCGCTACGGCGAGTTTGTGCTCTATCGGCCACCGGTTTCCCCGCTGACCTGGCTGCTGTGGTTTGGCCCGGCACTGCTGTTGGCAATCGCCGGCGGCGTGTGGTGGCGCATCGCCCGTCGCCGGCCAGACCTGCCCCCGCACGACAGCGGCGAAGACGCCGCCGTCGCCGCCCTCACCGGCAAATCCCCGGAGTCGCCATGAGCAGCCTTTGGTTTCTGATTGGCACCGCCTTGCTTGGGGTGCTGACTTTCATCGCCCTGCGCGGCGCGCGCCTGAAGGCGGCCACCGAACAATCGGCCGATGCGGTCTACGCCCAGCGCCGGGACGAACTGATGCTGGATCTGGCCGACGGCACGCTAACGCCCGAACACCGGCAGACGCTGGAGGCCGAACTGGCCCGCATCGCGGTGCGCGAAGTCAGGCCGGCCTTGCCGACGACGGCGGCGCCGGCGGGCCACCGCTTGAGCGCCTTGTTGGTCCTCACCGCCGTGCTGGTTGCCGTTTCAATCCCCGTCTACCTGCACCTCGGCACGCCCGAAATGGCCAGCGGGGAAGCACCGACCGACGCGCCGGGCGACCATCCTTCGCCCGAGCAAATGGTCGACGAACTCAACAAACGCATCGCGGCCGCACCCAACGACCCCGAACCCCGCATGTGGCTGGCGCGCGTGCACATGGCGGCCAAAAGCTACGGCAAGGCGGTGGATGAATTTGAAGCCGTGCTGAAACTGGCCGGCGATGTGCCGGGCGTGTTGGTGCAGTACGCCGACGCGCTGGCGATGCTGAACGGCGGACGCCTCAGCGGGCGGCCGGCCGAACTCGTCCAACGCGCGCTTGCGGTAGAGCCGGCCAATCCCACCGCGCTGTGGCTGGCGGGGCTGGCGGCGGAGGAAGCGGGCAAACAGGACGAAGCGCTGGGCTATCTGCAGCGGGCGCGCGTGGCGGCGGTCGCCGCCGAACAGCCGGTGGAAGAACTGGACAAGCAAATCGCCGCGCTGGGCGGCAAACCCGGCGCGGCGCCCTCTGCCGCCGCCGATGCCGCCAGCGGCGGGCCGCGGCTCACGGTGAAAGTGCAACTCGACCCGGCGCTGGCCGACAAGGTCGGCCCGGGGGCCCTGCTGTTTGTGCTGGCGAAACGTCCGGCCGGCATGCCGATGCCGCTGGCCGTCAAGCGCCTGTCGGCCAGCGAACTGCCGGTGACCGTGGTGCTGGACGACACCCTCGCCATGGCGCCCACTGCGCGCCTCAGCAGCGCGACCGAGGTCGACGTCATCGCCCGCATCAGCCAGCAAGGCCAGCCGGTCGCCGCCAGCGGCGATCTGGAAGGCAAGCAGGCCGGGGTCGCGGTCGGGCCAGATGCGGCCGTCGCCATTACGATCGACCGTCTGTTGCCCTAAGGCCCCACGGGTCGCGTTTGCCGCGCGCCAAGTCGCGCGCGCTTGAGCCGGCGCAAGCCGGTCTTTCTACCTGCCTGTTTACTAGCCCTGACTGC
Source organism: Gammaproteobacteria bacterium (assembly GCA_023257255.1). Lineage (GTDB taxonomy): Bacteria > Pseudomonadota > Gammaproteobacteria. Next base: position 3,535 of record JALRCR010000196.1, read on the forward strand.
GGTGCGCCGGCTTCGCCGCGTGCCGCGCTGATCCCTCACGGTCATGACAGGAGCTAGCCCATGCGTCACCCCCTACTCACCGCTGCCCTCGTTACCAGCCTGCTGACGATGCAATACGCCAGCCGCGCCGACGAAGGCGTGGAAAACTCAGGCAAGGCACGCTTTGCCGAACACTGCGCGGTCTGCCATGGCGTCAGCGCCACCGGCGACGGCCCGTTCGCCAATATGATGACAACGAAACCCGCCGACTTGACCCAACTCGCCAAGCAGAACAAGGGCGAGTTTCCGTTCGGTCACGCTTACGACACCATCGATGGTCGCAATATGCTGGTCGCCCACGGCACCCGCGACATGCCGATCTGGGGGAAGGAGCTGAAAAGCGCGGGGCTGGGCGGCGAGACCGGCTTGCGCGGGCAACTGGTCGAGACGCTGATTTACCTGCGCTCGATTCAGGTGCCCTGAGCGCGAGGCGCGCCGTGCGGCCGGTACACCCGGCCTACGGCATTTCCTCGATGTAGCTGCGCTCGATGGGCGTCTGCACGTAGCGATTCTGGCCATCGATGTTGGCCCAGAAATAGTAGTAGCCCTTGCCGGGCTCGCTGGTGACCTTGCCGCCCTTCACTTCCCAGACCTTCACATGGCCGTCGGCCGCGAAGGTCACGCGGTAATTGCCTTCCAGCCAGGTCACGCCCATGCGGGACAGCCGGTTTTGCTGCTCCTCGGAGCAGCCGGCCAGCGTCAACAACAGCGCGAGCGACGCGCCCGTTTTCATCAGTGTGCTGAACATGCAGTTTCTCTCTGCCAAAAATCAGGGTTAAACGACTCAGTGCCGGCGGTGCGGGCGATAGTGCGCGCGATGCTGCCAGGGCGGCACCGGATTACGGTCCCGCCACAGGCCGCGCCGCGCCGCGCGCGCCGCCGCCTGCAAGTCCTCGAGCCGTTGGTCCTTACGGGCGAACTTTTTGTTCCACCAGGACAGCCCGGCCGCCACCGAGGCCGCGCTGGCCGACTGCTCGCGCAGGAAAATTTCGCCGACTTCGCGCTTGTAGGTGCGCTGGCCGGTCAGCCGCACGCGGACTTTCTTGCCATCAATCAGTTCGCGCATGAAGCGGGTGGATTCGGCCGCATAGGCCTGAGCCGGCCAGTCGGCGTTCGCCGATTCCGGCGCGTCAATGCCGTAGAAGCGCACCCGCAAGGCTTGACGGTTGGGGGTCTCGACCACCGCGGTATCGCCGTCGGTCACCGCCACCACCCGACCGCTGATCCATTCCTCGGCCTGCGCCAGCGCGCTCAGGCAGAGCGCCGTCAGCAGCATGAGCGCGCGCGCGCAGCGCATCCGTCGTCCGCTCATACGGGCTTGCGCAGCAGATCAACCCGCAGGGGTTGTCGAAACTTCACGCCGTCTGGCGTCTGGTGCGCGTTGAAGCGCCGCGCCACTTCGGCATGCGTCTCTGGCGACAGCACGTGTCGGGTATGGGTCACCCCGATGACCTGCCGCTCGAAGGCGGCAAAGTCGGGGAAGGCCATGGGCTGGTTGAAAAAAATCTGCGCCTCGGAGGCCAGCACCCCGGCCTCGACCGCCTCGACGATCGCGGAAAAAGCGGCCGCGCGCACGCGCTCTTCGTTGTGGAACAGACGCAGGATGTCGTTGAACGCGCCGGCGAACACCGGCTCGGAAATCCACGCCCGGCCCCCCGGCCGCAGCACCCGGGCCACTTCACGCAAGGCCGTGCCCATCGCATCGACCGGCACATGGTGCAGCGACTTGAACATGAACACGGTGTCGACGCTGGCGTCGGGGCGGGGAATGGCCTGCGCGCCGGCGAGTTCGAAGTTCACATTCGGCAAATCGGTCAGCGCGATGTTTTTGGCGTGCTGGATTTGGTCGACCTCGGTGGCGGTGATCCGGCGGCCGGGGCCACCGTTGGCGATCAGCCGCGTCAAATCCGCACGACCGCAGCCGAGTTCCAGAATCTCGCTATGGTCGAGGGCGAGCCGACGCTCGAACTCCAGACGTTCCGGCCCGGTGTGCAGGACAGGTTCAATCGCAATTTGCAGCGCGCTGGCAGACATGGGCTTCCCCGGTCGATGGCCACCACCCGCAGCGGCCCCGCGCGGAGCATACCGGAGCCATGCAAGTCGCGACCATGCGGGCAAAAAAAACCCCCGATTGCGTCGGGGGTCAGTGCCAAGGCTTCTACAGCCAAAGGGAATGTGCGAGGGCAGCGTAATCCCGCATCGCGCGACTCATCGTGATCCGGGTCAAGCCGTCGCGGAATCGCCTGCCGCCATCAAGGTCCTCGAAAAAAACCGCTTTTAGCGGTCAAGACCCAGCCAAGGCTGGGCGTCATCGTTCACACCGCAAGACCGTCCGATGGCCGTGCGTAAAACATGCGGCGACGCCCGTGCGCCCGGGCAGCTGCCCTGTCTGCGAGCGAGGCCCGGCAGACAGGGCGTACGGCCCTACTTGGCGACCTTGAAGGCGAGCAGCACGTTGCCCGGCTGGGCGCCCCAGTTGGCGTAGCCGGAGTTGACGTACACCCAGCCGTCGACCACGACCACGCCGGACTGGTCGATCGCGCCGCCGCGCCCCGCTGCGCCGTTGACGGTCTTGTAGTCGCGGATGGTGTCGTATTCCCACAGCACCTTGCCGGTGTCGGTGTCGAAGGCGCGCATCACGCCGCTCATCGAACCGGAGAACACCACGCCGGGAATGGCCGTCACCGCCGCGGTCTGCGCCGGGCTGCAGCGTTCACGTCCCGCACAGGACACCGCCGGCGCCGACCACAGCGCCTTGCCGGTCGCGACGTCCAGCGCAAAGAGCCCGCCGCCCTTGGTCGGGTCGATCTTCACCTTGTCGCCGAAGAACTCACCGCCTTCCCAACGGGCGTCCGACACCGCCACATAGACCGCCTTGCCGTCGCTGGCAGAGCCCCATTCGATACCGCCCAGAATGCCGCCGTCGCCGACGCGGGTTTTCCACACCAGCTTGCCGTTGTCGTCCGGATCAACCGCGTGCATCACGCCGGTTTTCTGGCCACCCAGCAGCAGTCGCTTGCCGCTCGCCAGTTCAACCAGAATGGGCGAGG
>JALRCR010000197.1 GCA_023257255.1 Gammaproteobacteria bacterium
GTCACATGATCAATGATGACTCCATCGCTCGTATGAAGTCTGGCGTCATCATTATCAATACGGCCCGCGGGCCGCTTATTGATGAACCCGCACTCATTCGCGGACTGCAGTCCGGAAAGATCCGCGGCGCCGGGCTCGACGAGGCGCGCTGGGTGCCGCGCGAGGTGACCTGGTTCATCAATGCGCAGAAGGACGAGGGGCTGCGCCCCAAGCACCTCAAGGACGACGGCGACCCGACGCGCCGGCAGATGATCCGGCTGTACGAGGCGTACGAGGACGCCTGCAGGCGCAACGGCGTGGTGGACTTCGCCGAGCTGCTGCTGCGCAGCTACGAGCTGTGGAAGGAGGCGCCGGGCCTGGTCGAGCACTACCGCGCGCACTTCCGCCACGTGCTGGTGGACGAGTTCCAGGACACGAACACCATCCAGTACGCCTGGATGAAGGCGCTCGCCGGCGCGACGAGCCTGCCCTACGTGGTGGGCGACGACGACCAGTCGATCTACCGCTGGCGCGGGGCGGACATCCGCAAGATCCTCAACTTCGAGATTGACTTCACCGGCTGCGCCACCATCCGCCTCGAGCAGAACTACCGTTCCCACGGCAACATCCTGGCCGCCGCCAACGCGCTGATCAAGAACAACCGCGAGCGCCTGGGCAAAAATTTGTGGACCGATGCCGGCGAGGGCGAGCCGATCCGCGCCTTCGAGGCCTATTCCGATCTCGACGAGGCGCGCTTCGTGGTCGAGGAAATCCGCGAACTGGTGCGCGAGGGCGTCGCGCCGACCCAGTGCGCGATCCTTTATCGCTCCAACGCCCAGTCGCGCGTCTTCGAAGAAGTGTTTCTCTCGGCGCGGATCCCCTACAAGGTCTACGGCGGCTTGCGCTTTTTCGAGCGCGCCGAAATCAAGGATGCACTCGCCTATCTGCGCTTGGTCTCGAACCGTCACGACGACACTTCCTTCGAGCGCGTGATCAACCTGCCGACGCGCGGCATCGGTGCGCGCAGCGTCGAAGTCCTGCGTGAATACGCCCGTACGGCGGGCGTCTCGCTATGGAGCGCCGCCGCGGCCTGTACCGCGAGCGCAGCTCTCGGCGCCAAGGCGGCCTCTGCCGTTCAAGGCTTCCTGCAACTCATCGAACGCCTCGCCGTCGACACCCGCGAACTCGCGCTCAACGAGATCGTCGATCAGGTGCTGAACGCCAGTGGCCTGCTCGAGCATCACCGCAAAGAAAAAGCCGAGCGCGGCGAAGCGCGGGCCGAGAACCTGCTCGAACTCGTGTCCGCAGCCCGGGGCTTCGAACCCGAGCGCGTCGACGGCGAAGATCTGCCGCCGCTCGAGGCGTTTCTGGCGCATGCCGTGCTCGAGTCCGGCGAGGGACAAGCCGAGGCGTGGGAAGACTGCGTGCAAATGATGACGCTGCACACCGCCAAAGGTCTCGAGTTTCCGGTGGTGGTGCTTGCAGGTCTCGAAGATGGGCTGTTCCCGCATCAGCGCTCACTCAACGATCTCGACTCACTCGAAGAAGAGCGGCGGCTCGCCTACGTTGGTACCACCCGCGCGATGCAGCAACTCTATCTCACCTACGCCGAGCAGCGTCGTCTGCACGGCATCGACGGCTACGGTCAGCCCTCGCGCTTCATCAAGGAAATCCCCGAAGAATTACTCGAAGAGGTACGGCCCAAGGTGCAGGCTGGTCGCAGCGCCGGAATGGGCTACGGTGGCAGCCATGCGACGGGCGGCGGCTACGGCAACGGCTACGGCCGCGGTTCTGGCAACGCGTATGGCAGCGGCAAACCAACGGCGCTCCGCGATGAACCGGTGGCGCCGGGTCTGCGGCTCGGCGCTCGCGTCCGTCATGCCAAATTCGGCGCCGGCGTGGTGCTCAACATCGAAGGTCAGGGACCGCACGCCCGCGTGCAAGTGAACTTCGAGTCCGCCGGCAGCAAGTGGCTGATGCTGCAATACGCCAACCTGGAGACGACCTGAGCGGCGACCGCGGGTACACTGCGGGCTCAATATGAGTGTTCCTTCCATGAATTCTGCGCGTACGTCCTCGCCGAGTTTTCTGCAGCGACTCGAAGCGGCGATGACGGCCAGTCAGTCGATGGTGTGCGTCGGTCTCGACCCCGAGGTCGAGCGCTTTCCGCTGCATCTGCGTCACTCGCCACGCGCCATCTACGACTTCAATCGCGCCATCGTCGATGCAACGGCTGATCTCGTCTGCGCCTACAAACCGCAGATCGCCCACTACGCCGCCGTCGGTGCCGAAGATCAGCTGCAGGACACCCTGCGCTACATCCGCGAGCGCGCGCCGGGCGTGCCGGTGATCCTCGACTCGAAGCGCGGCGACATCGGCAGCACCGCCGAAAAATACGCCCGTGAAGCTTTCGAGCGCTATGGTGCCGATGCCGTGACGGTCAATCCCTATCTCGGTCGTGATTCCGTCGAGCCCTTCCTCGCCCATGCCGACAAAGGCGTGGTGATTCTTTGCCGTACCTCGAATGCCGGTGCGCGCGAACTGCAGGATCTGCAAATCGACGGTCGCAAGCTCTATCAGATCGTCGCCGAGAAAGTCGCTCGTGAATGGAATACGCATGGCAACTGCCTGCTCGTGGTCGGTGCAACCTATCCCGCCGAACTCGCCGATATCCGTTCGCGGACCGGCGACATGACCTTTCTCGTGCCGGGCATCGGCGCACAGGGTGGTGACGTCGAGCAAGCCGTGCGCAGCGGTCGACGAGCGGACGGCCGTGGTCTCATCGTCAACTCCTCGCGCGGAATCATCTACGCCGGCTCTGGCGAGGACTTCGCCGCAGCCGCCCGGCGTGCGACACTCGAACTGCGCGCGGCGATCAACGCCGTACGCTGAAATTTCGCTCGGGGGAATCCGATGCTGCGCTTGACCCGCTATCAGTGGATCGTGCTCTTTGCCGCCTGGCTGGGCTGGGGTTTCGATATCTTTGACGGCCTGCTGTTCAACTACGTGGCCCCGAATGCGATTCCGACGCTGCTCGGTCTGACCATCGGTTCACCGGAAGCCCGCGCCGCCACCCTTTACTGGACAGGCCTGATCACCGCGATCTTCCTCGTGGGTTGGGCCGTGGGCGGCATCTTGTTCGGGCCGATCTCCGACCGCTACGGCCGCAAACGCGTGTTGCTCATCACCATGGTGCTTTATGCGGTGGGCACGGGCCTTTGCGCTTTCGTGACCAGCATCGAACAGCTGATCGTCTGTCGCATCATCGCGAGTCTCGGCATCGGTGGTGAGTGGGCGGCAGGTTGTGCGCTCGTGGCCGAGGCCGTACCCGAAGATCAGCGCGTCGAGGCCGGCGCAGTGCTCTACACCGCGGCGCCCTTCGGATTGTTCTTGGCCACGGGCATCAACGCACTGATCGCCGGACATTTTTTCACCGAAGTCCCCGAGGTCTCGTGGCGCTACGTGCTCATCTTCGGTCTCATCCCGGCTGCCTTCGCGTTCTGGATCCGCACCTTCGTCAAAGAGCCCGAACGCTGGGAAAGTGCGGCGGCGAGCGCACCACCCCCCCGCGTCCGCGAAATCTTTGCGCCGGAAATCTGGCCCCGTACCCGCAGCGCGCTGCTGATGGCCATGGTGGCACTGCTCACGTGGTGGAGCTGTAATGCCTTCATTCCGGTCGTCTCGGCAAACCTCGCGCAAACCGAAGCGCTGCAGCTCGGCCTCGACAAGGCCGCCACCAGCGTGCTGATCGAATCGTGGAAGACACAGGCAACCGCGATCTTCAACACCGGTGGTCTGATCGGCACCCTGCTCACCATTCCGCTCGCCAAACACTGGGGGCGCAAGCCGATGTTCGCGACTTACCTCGGTCTTTCGGCCGTGTCGCTGCTCTGCACCTTCGGGCTCGACCTGCCGCCGCAGATTCGCCTCTACATGTATTTCTTCATCGGTCTGACGGTGTTCGGCATTTTCGGTGCCTTCACGTTTTACCTTCCCGAATTGTTCCCGACTCGACTGCGGGCCACGGGCTCCGGGTTCACCTACAACATCGGCCGCGTGGTCGCAGCGGGCGGACCTTTCCTCGTGGGTTCGGTGGCTGCGGCCGGTGCGGGCGACGCCAGCGTGGTGCTCAACACGCTGTTCATGGTCGGATTCGTCCCGGTGATCGGGCTGTTGTGCATAGGGTGGGTCATCGAAACCCGCGGTCAAAAAATTCCGGACTGACCCAGGCAGACTCGCAGCGTGATGGATTGGATCGCCGACATCGTCATCGGCCTCGTTGAGGGGCTGACCGAATTCCTGCCGGTGTCGAGCACCGGCCATCTGGTCATCACGCGCGCCCTGCTCGATCTCGAAGAGCAGATCGGCTTTCGGCAGATGATCGTCGTTCAGGGAGCAGCGATCCTCGCCGTGTGCTTCGAATATCGGCAGCGGTTGTGGTCGACGGCGATCACCCTGACCCGCGATCGCCACTCACGCCTGTTCGTCCTCAATCTTTTTCTGGCCTTTCTGCCCGCAGCAATCGCGGGGCTCGCCTTCGAAGACACGATACGCAGCGTCCTGTTTGCGCCCATACCGGTAGCCATCGCGCTCGTGATCGGTGGCGTGCTCATTCTTTGGGCAGAGCGCCGTCCGCACGAAGAACGAGTGACCACGCTCGAGCAATTGCGACCCGCCGACGCTTTTCGCGTCGGCCTGTTCCAGATGCTGGCGCTATTCCCGGGCACCAGCCGCTCGGCTGCGACCATACTCGGTGGCTTGCTCACCGGCCTGTCGCGAAAAACCGCTGCCGAATTTTCTTTTTTCGTGGCGATCCCGGTGATGCTGGCGGCGACCGGCTACAAGTTACTCGATGCCCGCGAACCCCTCACTCTCGATGAGGCACGTTCGATCCTGATCAGCAGCGTCGCCGCCTTCGTGGCCGCGTTGGTCGCGATCCGCTTCTTGATCCGCTATGTCAGCCAACACTCGTTTGCGATCTTCGCCTGGTACCGGATCGTGTTCGGCGGTCTGATCCTGCTCACTTGGCAGATGGACTGGGTGCAGTGGTAGCGCGGCCGAAGTCGGGATAGGGTCCGAGCAACAACAACATGAAGCCGCCGATCACGAACATGGCGGCGGCAGCCAGCAGCATCGGGTCGTAGCTACCCGTCGTATCGCGTACCCAGCCATAAAGAGTCGGTGAAAGCGCTGCCATCAGCCCGAAGGCCATGTACTGCACGCCATAGATCTGCCCGTAACTCTTCATGCCGAAATATCGACCAGCAAGATAAGCCACGAGATCGGTTTCTGCCCCCGATGCGAAGCCCATCAAAAATGCCGCGAACACCGCCAGCTGAAAGCTGAGCGGCGCATCACCCATCAGCAACCAGCAAGAAAACGCCGGCAGGCAAAGAATGGGCAGTGTCACGAGCGGCGCCCAAAAGCGATCGAGCAACAAGCCGGTGATGATGCGTCCGGCGAAGATCGACAAGCCGAACACACTGAGCACGGTCGCAACACGGGTCGGCTCGAAATCGCGAGCGCGCAGCATCGAGGGCAAGTGCACGAGGGCGCCTGCGTACGCCAAGGTCACGATCGCGACCGATGACCAAAGAATCCAGAACCGCGGCTCGCGCATCGCCTCGCCGAGCGTGCGGCCTGGCAACTCGCCGGCGGTCGCGCTACCGATACCTTCGGGACGCTCTTCGGGGCGCGGCTCGCGAAACCACAGCAAGCCGAGTGGCAAGGCGATCAGCAGCGGCAGCAGCGACAACAGCGCAAAGCTGCTGCGCCAGCCAAATTCGGCGATGAACTGGGTGGTGAGGAACGGCAGGATCATCGCCGAAATGCTGGTGCCGACCAGCGTGATCCCGAGAGCGAGGCCGCGTTGCTTGAAAAACCAGAGATTGACGGCTCGTGACCAGGTGACCGGTGTCGAACCGATGCCGAACAGCCCGATCATCAACCACACCAGATAAAACGCCCATAGCTGGCCCGGGATGATCGCGAACGAGGCGAAGGTCACGCCGAAAATAGCCAGCGAGGCGAGTGCCACCGGACGCACGCCATGGCGATCGGCCAGCCAGCCGAACAACGGCGCCAGGAAGGCCGCGAGCATGCCGTAGATGGTGACGCCGAAACTGATTTCGGTACGAGTCCAACCAAACTCCTGCTGCAGGGGATCGATGAAGAAACCGATGGTGTTGAAAGGCAAAGGCGATGCACCAAAAGCCACGCCGAGCAGTGAAGCCACCAGCACTTTCCACCCGAGGCCCAATTCGGAGGGGCCTTTGGTCGTCTTCTCGGCGGATGCAGCGCTGTTCATGCTGCAAATCATACCCGCGCGCCCCTGTTCGGTGGATCACGTTGGGAGTACCCTACGCCCTCCATGAAGATCGTGATCCTCGGCGCCGGACAAGTCGGGCGCACGGCCGCATACCAGCTGGCCCGTGAGGAAGCCAACGAAGTCACCGTCGTCGACACCAACGAAGAGTTGCTGCGCGATCTGCAGGATCGGCTCGACATCCGAACCGTGGCGGGGCACGCCTCCTTTCCGACGGTGCTCGAAACCGCCGGTGCTC
>JALRCR010000198.1 GCA_023257255.1 Gammaproteobacteria bacterium
ACGGCCGCCGCTCGCTCTCGGCCTTCCTGGACTACTGGCGCGACCAGGGCGCGGAGGAGCAGGTGCCCCTGCCGGAGAACCTGGACGCCGTGCGCGTGCTCACGGTGCACAAGGCCAAGGGCCTGGAGTTCGACGTGGTGATCGTGCCGGCCCTTGATCGCAAGGTGCGGGCGGACGATGCGCCGCTGGTGGTGTGGCACGAAATGGCGGCCCTGCCGCCGCCCGCCTTGCTGATGGCGCCGCTGCCCACACCGGGCGCCACCGACACCCGGACCTACGCGTTTGTCCGGGACCACGAACAGGCCGAGCAGGCCGCCGAAGCGCGGCGTCTGCTGTACGTCGCCCTGACCCGGGCGCGGGATGAGCTGCACTTATGCGCCAGGCGCAAGCTGAACAAGGACGGGCTGGTGGCAGCGCCTTTCGCCAGCAGCTTTCTGGCGCTGCTCTGGCCGCAGCTTGAATCTGCTTTTGTGCCGACGCCGACCACAGCCCCGGTGGGGATGAGGCCGTCGTCAGCGCCCGCCCGTCGCCGCCGGCTGGCGACTTTACCCGTCGCGCCGCCCCCGCTGGCGCCGCTGGGGCGCGCGGCCGACGCGCTGGCGTTCGACTGGGCAAGCCCGGTCGCGCGGCATGTGGGCACGGTCACGCATCGCTTGCTGCAGACGGTGGCGGAACAAGGCCTCGACGCCTGGCCGCCGGCGCGTGTGTCGGGGCTGCGGGCGCTGGTGATCGGCGCTTTGCGTGCCGAAGGCGTGGCTGGTCCTGCGCTGGGCCCGGCCTGTGAGCGGGTTCTGGCGGCGCTGCTGCGCACGCTGGAAAGTCCGCGCGGACGCTGGATTTTGTCGGATCAACACCAGTCAGCCGCCAGCGAGTTGCGCCTCGGGACGCAGCTCGACGGGGTGGTGACCGACGCCGTGCTCGACCGCAGCTTCATCGACGCCGACGGCGTGCGCTGGATTGTGGACTTCAAGACCGGCGAGCATCAGGGCGGGGCGCCAGAGGCTTTCATGGATTCCGAGGTGGAGCGCTACCGCGGCCAGCTGGAACGTTACGCCGCCTTGCTGACGGCGATGGATCCGCGGCCGGTGCAGCTGGCGCTGTATTTTCCGCTGCTGGACGGATGGCGGGCGTGGGCGTGGCGGGCGGGAGCTGCCGAGCGCTCGCGACGCTAATCGCGACCGGGCACGCGCCCTGCGCTGAGTCTGCTTCCTCGCGCCGGCTGGGGTCTAATTGCGTGTGCCGGGAACCGGCGCAATCTGCAGCAGGAGCGAGGCGGGTCCGCAGCCAATGCGGTGGATCAACTCCGCCTGCCGGTTCAGGCCGGTCTTGTGGAAGATGTGTTTGAGGTGGGTGCGGGCCGTGTGTACCGAAATCGAGAGTTCTTCGGCGGCTTCGTCCAGCATCATGCCGTTGCTCATCAGCTGCACCAGCTTGGCCTCGGTCTGGCTGAGGCCGTAGAGGCCGGTCAGCACATCGTGCGAGACGTTGCGCTGGCTGTTGGCATCGAAGAGATACACCAGGGCGCGCGCCTGATGCGGGTCGCCGCCGCCCACCGGCACCGGCGCCACCATGATTTCGATGTGCTCGCCAGACATCGGCGCACCCACAAACATCACCCCCGTGGCATCGCCGCCCTGCTGCCGCCCGCGATGGAGCGCAGCGCGCACCAGTTCACGCAGCTTGCCGTCGAGGGTGCGCTCGCGAATGGCGAGCACGCCGTTGCGACATTCCAGCCCGCGATTGCGGCCCAGCAGATCCCGCGCGCAGCGGTTCATGTGCTCGACCTTCAGGTCGGCGTTGACGCACAGCACGCCGTTCGGCACGGCGTCCAGCGCCTGCATCAGCGCGCTTTCCAGACCTTTGGCGTCAGTGGCAGCGCCAGTCGACGGGCTGGCGGCGAGAAACTTGAGGGCGACGCCATAGCGTTGGCCGCGGGTGTCGAAGAGCGGTGTGAGCACGTCGGCCTGTACGCGCAGGCCGGGCTTGCCGCCGGCAACGGGCCGGAACAGGCGTTCTTCGCCATCGCCGCCGAGCATTCTGGTGACCAGCTTGACGGCGTCCTCGGGCGCGAGCTCGTACAGGCTGGCCAGAATCTCGGCCAGTGGCCGGTCAAGCAGGAAGCGTCGCGGCTGGCCGATGACGCGCTCGGCAACCCGGTTGGCATAGCTGATCCGCCCTTCGGCATCGGTCGAAATCAGGCCGTCGGTCGCCGATTCGTCGAGCGCCTCAGCCTCGTCCGGTGCCGTCGGCAGGGTGGCGCTACCCCGGCCGTGCAGGGCGAAATCGATCGCCGTTAGCAGGTCTTTGGTGGTGAAGGGCTTGTTGATAAAGCCGGCCGGCCGGGTCGCGCGGGCCCGGTCGAGCAGTTTCTGGTCGACGTGCGCAGACAGGAAGACCACCGGAATATCCAGCTTGCTGCGGATCCGCCGGGCGGCTTCGATGCCATCAATGCCATCGCCCAGCCGGATGTCCATCAGGATCAGGTCGGGGCGCAGCGCGGACGCTTTTTCGACCGCTTCCATCCCATCGCGGGCGACCGCCGAGACGTCATAACCCAGCCCGCGCAGGCGCAACTTCAGCGCGCCTGCGGCGGCACGCTGATCTTCAACTACCAGAATATGCGTGCCGGACATGGATTTGAGTGGGCTGCCGTCTATGCGCTTGCCGTCGCGAACCGGAGGTTCAGCCGGCAAGCGTCCCGCACGGGGCTAGTGGTCATCGCGGTACTGTCGCTGCAGCTTCTCGCGCCGTTCCTGGGCATCGACCGTCAGGGTCGCCGTCGGGCGAGCTTCCAGCCGGCCAAGTCCGATGTCTTCACCGGTTTCTTCGCAGAAACCGTAGGAGCCGTCTTCGATGCGTTTCAGGGCTTCTTCGATCTTGCGCAGCAGCTTGCGTTCACGGTCGCGGGTACGCAGTTCGAGGATGTTGTCGCTTTCGCGGCTGGCGCGCTCGGCTTCGTCCCCAACGTCGCGGGTTTCGGTCCGCAGGTGCTCGATAGTTTCCTGCGAGTCGCCGATCAGCTGCTGTCGTTTGCTTTCCAGCATGTTGCGGAAGTACGCGAGGTGCATGGGATTCATGTACTCCTCGGCCGGGCTTGGCTTGTAGCCCTCGGGGAGTTTGATGTCGTTCAAATTGGTCACTTTGCGGATTGGCGCCTTTGGCTTTTCTGGCTCAACCGGGACGCTCTTGACCACAGCCGGCGCGGGGCTGGCGGGTTTGCGGATGCGCTCCAGTCGGGGCTTCACTTCGAGGGTGCGGGTAGCCGGCTGCGCTGCGACTGGGACAGGCGCGGCCGGTGCGGGACTGGCAGGAGCGCCAGTCGCCGCGACGGGTTTGGTTACAGTTTTTGCCGGCTTTGCAGCCGGCGCGGCGACAGGTTTAGCGACCACCGCTTTGACCGGTGCCGGTTTGGCCGCTACCGGCTTTACGGGAACTGGCGCGGCCTTGACCGGTGCAGCTTTCGCGACCGGGGTTTTGGGCGCCGCGGTTTTGGCTGCGACAGGCTTGGCGACTGGCTTGGCCGGCGTCGCCTTGGCGGGCGGCGTCTTGCCGGCGGGGCTGGCCGCCGCCTTGGCTGGCTTGGCGGGGGGCGTTTTTGCTTTCACAGTGACGGGCGCCTTGCTCGCGGCCTTGGGCGCCACGACCGCTTTGGCGGTCGCGGCCGGTTTGGCCGCCGGTTTGGAACTGGACTTCGGCGCCGCCTTGGCCGGCACCGGTTTTGCGGCCGGCTTTTTAACGACCGGCTTGGGCGCGGGCTTCGCGCCAGCTTTGGCCACGGTCTTGGCCGGGGCCGGTTTGGCCGGGGCTTTGACTAGCGGCTTTTTCGCAACAGCTTTACCGGTCGCAGGTTTAGGTTTGATGACAGATTTCGCCGCGACCGGCTTTGCAGCCTTGCTCGACGGTTTGCTGGGCGTCCTGGATGTGCTCTTGGCCACAATGCCTCCTCCGAAATTTCACCTTGTAATGCAGGCGATTAACGGCAAAACCTGAAACAACTCTCACGATTCGGCGCCCGCACCTTAATCACTTTTAGATCCCGACGCAACGCCTGCGCGGGAGCCTTTGCAGGCCGCAGCGCCAGCGCTTCACGGTGTTTCGGTCGTTGCGTTGCTTCCCTCAACGCGGGGCCTTTTAGTAGTATGCCCGCCACGCGAGCGGAAGCGCAGGGACATGCGCCCCTGAACAAAGCTACCCCATCGCTATTTTCAGGCCGTATGGCCTCCCGGCGCGAAGGCGCGCCGTACGTCGAGGAGTATCGAATGACCAAGCAGATGCTGATGGGATTGCTCGCAACCGGGCTGGCCGCTTTGAGCTTGAATGCGTCGGCCGAGGGCGACGTGGCGGCCGGTAAACTGGCGGCCGAGACTTGCCAGGGCTGCCACGGGGTTGAGCGTTATTTCAACGTCTATCCCACCTACCATGTGCCGAAGATCGCGGGCCAGAGCGCCGCATACATCGAATCTTCCCTGAAAGCCTATCGCGATGGCAGCCGCAATCACGGCACCATGAACGCCAATGCGGCCAATCTCAGCGATCAGGACATTGCCAACATCGCTGCCTACATCGCCAGTCAGGGCAAATAAGAGTTACCACCGGGTTCGCCGTGTATCTCTGGAGAGTGCTATCCATGTTCAAGCCCGTATCCGCTTTCCTCCTCGCCTTCGGCCTGTGTGGCTCGATGGTCGCCAACGCCAACGAAGCTGAGCCCGCTGCCGCGCCGGATCAGGCGGCTTTTGCCCAGAAACTGCAGGCCTGCGGCGCCTGTCACGGTGAGAAAGGCGATAAGCCCCTCGCGCCCGACTATCCGATCCTCGCCGGCCAGCATGCCGACTACATCGCCGCTGCGCTGCGCCACTATCGTGACGGTCGTCGCACCCATCCCATCATGGTCGCGCAGGTCAAGGCGCTGCAGCTGACTGAAGACGACATCAACGGCTTGGGCGAGTACTTCGCCAAGCAGCAGAGCCCGCTGGCGACGATGCATCGCTAATCGCGGCGGGGCCGCATGGCCCCGGGTGCTCCCCATAAACGTGCTACCGCAGCCTGTTCCCGGGCTGCGGCCGACGCCCCCAGCAGATCCGTCAGTCGCCTCGCGGCTTGCCCGTCGCCTTGACTTGCCGCAACGCCAAGCAGCAGCACGTCGCCCTGCTCAAGCAGCGCTTTCACCCGACCGGCAGTGAGCTCGTCCAACGCCCCGGCCTGCCACAAGCCCGCCAGCGCGCCGGTTTGCAGGCTTCCCGTTCTTTGCGCCAGTTTTCGCCAGCCGGCGACGGCTTCCCGCGTGTGGCCCGCGCGCCAGTCGGCATGGGCCGTCTGCAGGCGGGCGATCGCCGACCAGGCTGCGGCGCGGCGGCAGTCTGCCGTCCAGCCGGCCTCGTCCGTGCTGATGGCAGTCAACCAGGCGTTGAACCCCACCACGCAGCGCAAGGTGATGACCGCTGGCCGTGACGGCGCGCGCGCGGCGTCAATTTCACGCAGGGCTTCCGCATAGCGCCCTAGCGCATTCGCGCTGGTCGCGAGCAGCAGATGGTCCTGAGTCTCGGTTTCGCGCGGGTCATAGTCGACTGGAAAACAAGCTAGCGCGAGGGCGATAAGGCCGCTGGCAGCGGCTCGTTGTAGCGGCAGGCCCGGTCGCCAGCGACATATTCCGCCAGCCAGCACCGCGAGCACGGGCACCAGCGGCGCCCGAAAACGATCGCTGACATAGAACAGCAGCACCCCACCCGCAATCAGCAGGCAGGCCAGCATTGGCACGCGCACGCCGCCCGCGCCGGCGTGCAGACCCAGCGCGGTCATCGCGAGGGCAAAAATCAGCGTCCAACCGATGGGATTAAATCGCAGCCACGGCGACCGGGCTTTGTGGAAAGCATAGGTTTTGTTGTTGTACTGCTCTTCCCCGGACAGGAGATAACGCAGCTTGGTGGTCATGACCGTGTGAAAATCGCTGTGCGCGTCAAGCCAGAGCAGGAACAGCGGCCGGTCCACCCGGCGCGCATGGGTTGCCGCGCCCGAAACCGAGCCGAGCGCCAGCGAGTGATCGCCGCCAAGGATGATCGGCAGGCCGCCCTGCGACAGGGCATCGTCGACCTTGTCCGCCAAAACCGCGGTCCAGCCGATCACCTCGGACAGCGAGTGAACGGCGGGATTGGCGCATTCGGAGGGGGTCAGCTCTGGCCGGGCCAGATCGCCCCAGTCCTGCAGGCCGTGGCCCAGCGACTGGATTTCCTGCGCCAGACCGGCCACCCGGTAGGCGGACGGGCCCATCAGGCAACCGGCCCGCTTTTGCCCCGCGTCAATCGGGGCGCCGATCAGGATACACTCAGCCATGATCAATCTCCTTTGCCGCAGCTTCTTTCCATCTTGCGGCGAACCCTATCAGCATTTATCGCAGTTCGGGCAAGGTCATTGGCAAAATGTCGAAAGGTTTTGACGAAATGGATGATGCTGACCAGCGCTTGATC
>JALRCR010000199.1 GCA_023257255.1 Gammaproteobacteria bacterium
GTTCTACTGCGCGCGCGAGGCGTTCCGCATGATGCGCCAACAAACGCCGCAGGGCGGGCGGATCATCAACAACGGATCCATTTCCGCCCACGCGCCGCGCCCCGGCTCGGTCGCCTATACCAGCACCAAGCACGCCATCACCGGGTTGACCAAAACGCTGGCGCTGGATGGCCGGCCGTTCGACATCTGCTGCGGGCAGATCGACATTGGTAACGCGGTGACCGAAATGACCGCCGCGATGGCGAGCGGCGTGCGCCAGGCCGACGGCAGCCTGCGTGCGGAAGACCGGATGGACGTCAGCCATGTCGCCGACGCCGTCTTTCACATGGCCGCGCTACCGCTCGGCGCCAACGTGCTGTTCACCACGATCATGGCAAGCAAGATGCCGCTGGTCGGTCGCGGGTAATTCCTCAGGCCGCGACGCCCGTGCATGCCGGCCGCGGGGCCGACGCGGTCTTCCATGCTGGCCCTCGGCGAAGTCGTGCTGTTCACCACCGTCATCGCGAACAGGATGCCGCCGGTCGGCCGCGGCCTCAGGTGTTGGCGAAGCTGGTGTCGAGATCCGCGTCCAGCTGCACGCCGAAAGTATTGAGCACCATCGACACCAGATTGTACTGACCGATCGCGAACACCAGATCGAGCAGCTGCTGCGTGCTGTAGTGCGCGGCAAGCCCGGCGTAGGTGGTGTCCGTGATGAACGCGTCTTTGTGCAGTTCGTCGACCGCTTTCAGCAGCAGCACGTCGCGGGCATTCCAGCCGGGAGCCGTGTGACCCAGCTTGATGTCGTGAATTTCGGCGTCGCTCAGGCCACAGTCCTTGCCGATGCGCACGTGCTGCGCCCATTCGTATTCCGCCTCGCACAGCCAGCCGATGCGCAGAATCACCAGCTCGCGCTCGCGCGGGGGCAGCGTGGATTTGAACAGCACGTGGTTGCCGAACACCATCCAGCGCTTCAGCAGATCCGGATGGTGGGCGAGGGTTTTGAAGATGTTCGGGATCTCGCCACTGCCGATGCGCACATCGCGCAGCGTGTGGCGGGTGGCGTCGTCCCAGGCGGCGGGGTCTAGCGGGGCCACGCGGGCGGTGGGGAGTTTCATGCGGGCGGCGCTCCTCTGAACAAGTCCAGCGAGCATAGCGACGCCGACGGCGCCGGCCTAGCGGCCGGCGTCGAAAGCGCTGCGAACGGCCTCGATGCGCCGACGGTTGGTGCCAAAATCTTCCGCCCCCAGCCGCGAGGCAGAGCGCACATCAATCACCCCGGCCGGTGCATCCAGCGCAAACTCGACGTCATCCACAAAACGCAGCCAGCGGGTGGTGAACGTGGCGTAGAGATAGTCGGGTTGGCGGGTGACGACCACCGCGCCGTCCATGCCTTCGAGGACGGTCGCCAATCGCGCCATGGCCGTTGCCGGCTCGCCGCTGAACGCGAGCGGCGCGATGCGGGCGTAGTCGCGGTATTTCGCCTCGGGAAAACGGTCGGCCTGACTGGTCACGCTGTTGCGCGTCTTCGACGGCGCTTTGAGCAAGCCCTTATGCACGCCCAGATCGGCCGGTGCGCTGCCCGCCAGCAAACCCGCGCAGCCGGCCAGAAAGAGGGCGGCGCCCAGCGCCACCCCACCGATCAGCACATTCGTCAGCGGCATCGCTGTCGTCCCTTCATGGTTCAGACGCTGCCCAGCGGCAGCGCTGCGAGTTCGGCGTCGGTCGGAAAATGCCCGCTTTTCGCCTTGGAAAAGAGCAGCTGTCCGGCGGCGCGAATTTCAAAAATGCCGCGCCCGCCTTCAATTAAAGTGATGTTCGTAGCGCCACGTTGCTGCAAGCGATCCCTCGCACGGAGGGCATTCGGCTTGTAGTTTCACATGCCGCAGTATTCGATTTCGATCTGGCTCATGGCCCTGTTCTCCAGCGCTTGTGGCCCGTGCGCGACGGCCCTTTGGGGGCCGCAGCGCGGTGCCGGGTTAATCCCGCAGTGCCTGTAGCGCGGCCAGCGTGGCGGCCGGCTCGGGGCGCTGGGTGTAGTCGGGGTCGATGTCGGTCGCCCGCACGATCCCTTGCCGGTCGACCACCAGCCGCGCCGGCATCGGCAGCGTCCAGCTGGCATCGCCGTTGCAAGCGGGCAGGTCGATGCCGAAGCCCTGATAGATACGCACCAGTTCGCCCGGTAGCGCAAACCGGAGCCCAAGCTGTGCGGTGTAGTCGTTACCCGCGTCCCGCAGGATATCGAAACCCAGCCGCTGCTTTTCGATCAGCCCCAGACTGTGAGCCGGCAGTTGCGGCGACAGTGCGACCAAATTGGCACCCAACGATTTCAAGGCCGTCAGGTTTTCCTGCAAAGCGTACAGCTCCGCGAGGCAGTAGGGTCACCAATGTCCCCGGAACACGGTCAGCACCAGCGGCCCCTGCGCGAGCAGGGCCGCCGAACTTACCGTTTCACCGCGGGCGTTGGGCAGCGCAAAAGCGGGCAGCGGCTGCCCCACCTTAATCACGCCGTCGAGGATGCCCGAGCGGCGGAGCGCGTCCGTCGCCGCCAGCATCAGCGAAAGCTTGTCGGGCGGGATCATGCGCGCGGCGCCGGCGCGGATCTCGTCCAGTTTTTCTTTCAGACTCATTTCCTGCTCCTGTCATTGAGGCCTGTGACCACGTCCGGGCCGGACGATGCGCGCGCCGCGAGAACCCTCGGCGCATTCGACACACAGAATCGCGGCGCACGCGCCGCTCCTGCAAAGCTTGCGAGAGGCGCTAGTCGCCGGGGCACTGGCCGGCGACCGCGTCTGTCCTGGCGTTGAGCATAGCCGCCGCCTTGCGCGCTGTCCCGCGCAGCGCGGCCGCTCAGGCCAGCGCGTAATCCGAGCGTTCGGTCAGCAGCGCCATTTCCTTTGCGCTCAGACTGATCGCCATCGCCGCCGCTGCGGCGCTGGCCTGCTGCGGGCGGGTCGCGCCGACCGCGGCCAGCATCAAGGCGCCGTGCCGCTGCAGCACCCAGGCCAGCGCGACCTGCGCGGCGCTCGCCCCGTGCGCGGCGGCGACGGCGTCCAGCGCTGCGATTAAAGGCGCGGTCCGGCGCAGGTTCTGCGGCATCATCAAGCGTCGCCGCAGCCCCTGACGGGCCAGCAAGGCCGGCTCACGGTGATAGCGCCCGCTCAGCAAGCCCTTGGCCAGCGGACTGTAGGCGATGAGCGAAATCCCCAGTTCCTGCGCGGTGGCCAGCACGCCGTTGGTTTCCAGACGCCGATCGAGCAAATTGAAGCGGACCTGATTGACCGCCAGCGGCAGGCCCAGCGCGGCCAGCGTGCGGTGGGCCCGACGCATGGCAGCGGCGCTGAAATTGCTCACCCCGATGCTGTGGATCAGCCCGCGTCTGGCCAGCGACGCCATGGCGCGCATCTCGGCGATGGCGGTCGAGAAGCCAAAAGGGTGATGCACCATGTACAGGCCGATGGGATAGGGCTCGAGCGCCCTGCAGCGGGCGCCGATGCTGCGCCCGAGATGGCTGGCCGTGCGGCCCAGCGGAAACCACTTGGTGGCGACCGTCACCGCGTCCGGCGCCACATCCAGACTGCGTAACGCCACCGCCAGCGCGCGCTCGGAGGCGCCGAAGCCGTACATTTCGGCGGTATCGAACCAGTCAATGCCGGCGCCCAGCGCGGCGGCGACCACCGCGGTCTTGGCCGGCTGGTCGAGCGGCGGAAACAGCGCGCGTGAAAGCCAGCCCGGCCCGGCCGCAAAATCGACCAGCCCCAGGCCCACCGCGCTCAATGTGATCTCCGACTGGCCCAGCCTGCGCTGCATGTAGGCCTCGCTCATGAAAAAGGGCGCCGAGCGTAACGCATGCACGTTGCAACTCGCGCAGGCTTAGGCGGGCCGGCCGCATACGGCTAGAATCCGGCGCAGACCCTCATGCCCTTATGCCCTCAGGAGCTCGCCCATGAAACTGCCCTCGCGGATCGTCGATATTTCCCAGCCGCTCGACAACGACACGGTGGTTGATCCGCCGTTCATGCGGCCTTCCATCCGCTACGTGACGGGCAAGGAAAACGCGGCCCTATTGTGCGAACTCTTTCCCGGCCTGAAGGAAGAAGACCTGCCGGGCGGCGAAGGCTGGGCGATCGAGCATATTTCGCTGACCACCCACAACGGCACGCACATGGACGCGCCGTACCACTACAACTCAAAAGACTCCAAGGGCAACCCCATGCCCACCATCGACCAGATGCCGCTCGACTGGTACTTCCGGCCCGGGGTGAAGCTTGATTTCCGTCATTTTGAAGACGGCTATGTCGCCACCGCCGCCGACGTCAAAGCCGAGCTGAAGCGCATCGGCTACGAGCTGCAGCCGCTGGACATCGTGCTGGTGAACACCCGCGCGGGCGAGATGTACGGCACCGATCGCTACATTCACTCCGGCTGTGGCGTGGGCCGCGAAGCCACCCACTGGCTGACCGATCAGGGCGTGCGCGTCACGGGCATCGACGGCTGGAGCTGGGACGCGCCGTTCTCCAAAACCCTGGAGCGCTGGCTGGCGACCAAGGACCCTCGCATCATCTGGGAAGGCCATTACGCCGGCAAAGACACGCCCTACTCACATATGGAGAAGCTGCGCCATCTGGAAGAGCTTCCGGCACACGGCTTTGTGGTGTCCTGCCTGCCGGTGAAGATCAAAGGCGCCTCCGGCGGCTGGACCCGCGCGGTAGCGATGTTCGACTAGCGCGTCGCGGCGCCGGCGATTATCGCGGCGCACGCGCCGCTCCTACAGGCGAGGCGCTTGGCCGCGAATGCGCCCGGTCTGTTGCCGCTACGGCGCGGGCGGCGTGATACGCACCGGGTTGGCATAAATCCAGTCCAGCCACTCGGTGCCGGGCCGGATGGCAAGCTCTACCCGGTAGTTGCCGGCGCCCGGCACCGGCCAGTCCAGACTGCGCCCTTCCAGCGTCGCCATCACCGCCCCATCGCGCAGCACCGTCCAGCGGGCCGGAAGCGGGGCTTCGCCTTTCAGCCGCAGGCCCGGCGTAAAAGCCGTCTCCTCGCCCATCGTCGCGCGGCGGTCATCGGCAGCGGCAGCGGCAAAAAATACGAAGCCGCGCGTGTCGGCCAATAAATCGAAGGCCACAAACGCCCGGCCCTCGCGCAGCGCACCCAGCAACGCCGCTTCGCTGTTGTCCTCTGCCAGCAGATGGGTGTTCGCATAGCGCAGGCTGCGCGGATAGGGATCAAGATCCACCCGCAGCAGTTCGCGCCCCGGCGTCAGCGGGCCGAAAATCCATTCCAGCACGGTATGACCGAGGGAGTTCAGCTCGATCTTCGGATCGGTAAAAGACTTGCGGCTCGATTGCCGCAGCCACAGCCGATTTTGCGCGGTGTAGACCAGCCGCAAGCCGAGATTCTGGTGCGCGTCGGCGGCGCCGAAACCCACCATCTTTCGCGTCCGGTTTTGTTGGTCCCAGAGATTCAGGATGGCAGACGGCCGGTCGTAGACCTCGCGCACGGCGAGGTCGGGCCAGCGCGCCGTATTTAGCAGCAAGCCGGGCAGCAACCACAGCAGCTTCTCGTCCAGAAAGTCCGTGTGGATGTTGTAGATCTCCATCACCCCAACCTCCGCCACCTCGTAGGGGCGCGGCATTTCAGTATGACCGAAAGCGCTTAAACCACCCTCGTGCGCGACGCGCGCGGCGGTCTCGGTCAGCGGCGCGTCACAGTTCACCGTGGCCGATTCCGGCAGGCCCCAGATCAAAAGCCCGTTGCGCAGTTCCCAGCCGCGGATAAAGCGCACCCCCTCGTGCAGGCCGGTCCACTGGGTCACGAAATCCGCCTTGCGGTTGATGCAGTGGTCGGTCATGAACATGGCGTCGACCTTGGCCGTCTGCGCGGCGGCCAGAATCTCGGCGAAGGGCATTTCGGAGTCATGCGAGAGGTAAGAGTGGGCGTGCACCACGGCGCGGTATTCGGTCCAGCCGTCGTCGAGCGCGACCGGCCGCGTCTCGGCGCGGAGCCGCTCCAGCGCGGCCGCTTCGCGCGGGAAGCTGACGACGTGGTGATAGAGCGGGCGGGCGAAGAGCACGAAGAGCGTGAGCGCGACAAGGCCCAGAGCGACGAGCAGCGTGCGCCACAGGTATCGCCCGAGGCGCGCGGCAAGTGACCGGGCCCGAACGGCGGACGGCTGGCCATTAGGCGCTACAGACATGGGCGGCCTTCGGTGAGGGGGACAGGGCGAGGGATAACCGATCCGGCCGATCAGCGCCAGTGTCCAGGGCGGGTCGATTTGAGATCACAACGCAGCGCCCGGTCGGAAAATCGGCGCTCGCCCGGCTTGGTCTGCAAACTTTCTACCCGCAAAGCCTTCAATCGGGTATGGCCGGCGCGTGATTTGCGGGAGAATTGGCAGGCTAGCGCGCGGATAGGCCACACTCCCACGCTAACCTGGGGTAACCATTGAGGACCGAGCGGCCATGCTGCTGATGAT
>JALRCR010000019.1 GCA_023257255.1 Gammaproteobacteria bacterium
GTTTCGCGGCCGACCGGCCGCTCCTACAGGGGCAGCCATCTCTGTGGGAGCGGCGCTCGCGCCGCGATAGCACGCCCCAATCTGCCAAGCCGCCGAACGCTGGTAGCCGCAAGCCGTCCCTCAGTGCGACGCACCCTCTTCGCGCATGAGGTGAATGACATGCTTCGAGACCTCATGAAAGCCAGGTGAGTCGTACAGCGCTTCCTTGGTGGTCAGGCGCTGACCCTGCTTGAATTCGGGTTTCAGGATTTCCTTCACGCGACCCGGATGCCGCGACAGAAAAACGATGCGATCGCCTAAAAAAAGCGCTTCGTCGATATCGTGCGTGACCAGCAGCACGGTCATGGCTTCCTTGCTGACCACTTCAAGCAGCAGTTCCTGCATCTGCCAGCGGGTTTCGGCGTCCAGCGCGCCGAAGGGTTCATCCATCAGCAACAGTCGCGGATAAGTCGCGAGCGCACGGGCCAGCGCCACACGTTGACGCATGCCTCCGGAGAGTTGCTCCGGATAGGCGTCGGCAAAGGCGGTCAGTTTGACGCGGTCGAGAAAATAATCCGCCGTGCCTTCCTTGATGGCCAAAGACTCCCCGTTGACGCGCAGACCAAACTCCACGTTTTGCCGCACCGTCAGCCAGGGAAACGAGGTGTAGGACTGAAACACCATGCCGCGATCCCGACCTGGGCCGCGGATGGGCTCATCGGCCAGCAGCAGTTGGCCGCTGCTCGGCTGGTCGAGGCCGGCGACCATCCGAAGTAGCGTCGATTTGCCGCAGCCGGAAGGTCCCAGCAGCACGCAAATTTCGCGCTCGGTGACCTCAAACGACACGTCTTCAATTGCCCGCAAGGGCGGCGCGCCGCGCCGCTGATAGTCCTTGCAGATGTGTTCTATTTTCAGGAAATCGGCGCGCGGAGCGGCGCCAGCGTCGGCCCCGCCTGCGGCAACTGACATCTGCTTGTCCTCCGCGCGCCAGTCGATCACGGCATCGCCGCGACGGCCGCTTTCAGCGGGCCCAGTTCAACACCGGCTTCGGGCGGCAGGGTTTCCTTCATCAGCCCGAACTTGATCCACCATTCGTTGGTGAGCTTCCAGTGGTCCTGAATGCCGTTCGGGCCGCCCATCGGCACCGCGCCGTCTTTCACGCGCATGAACCGCGCGGCCTCGTCCAGGTTGAACACCCAGATCCCGCCGTCGAAAGGCACGCCGTCCTTACCGATCACCAGCTCCACATCAGGCACGCCAAACTTCAAGCCCTTGGCGATGATGTCATTGCCCTCGGCCGGATGCGCCTTCCAGTACGCCACCGCCTTGAAGTAGGCCTGCATCGCCAGCCCCGCCACGGCCGGCTTGTCCTTGATCATGGCCTCGGTCATATACATGCCATCGCCCAGCAGCGCATTGCCTTTCCAGAACGGCTCGGCCGAGGTCGTGACGTAGCGCGAGCCCTTCAGGTTCTGCAGCACCTTGCTGGCAAACGGTTCCCACAGTTCGCCGGCCGCCACCTGGCCGCTGACCATCGCGCCCACCGCGTCGTCCATGATGACGTTCACGTACTGCACGTCGTTGAACTTGAGTCCGTTCCGTTCCAGCCAAATGCCCATGTAGATCTGGGTCAGGCCGCCTTCCATCACCGCCACTTTCTTGCCTTTGAGTTCCGCTGGCGACTTGATGTCCGGGGCGAGGATGATCTTGTCCGTGCCAATCGACGGATTGGTATAGGTGACAAACTTCACCGGGATTTTCTTTTCCGCCGCGATTGGGCCGTATTCCACCGTGCTGCTGGTGATGTCCAGCTGGCCGGCCGCCATTGCACTGAAGCTCTGGTAGGGGTCTTCGATAATCTGGATATCCAGATCAATCTCCGGCACCAGGTTCTTCTCCTTGGCAATGAACCAGAAGCCGTAGCCCGGCCAGGAAAACAGCGACACGCGGACTTTTTCCGCCGCCGCCGCTGGGCCGGTCAGCAGGCAGGCCGCCAGCAGGGCAGCCGCCGGTCGCAGGGCGCGACTCAATCGTGAGCGAGTGGGCATGGTCGTTCTCCGTTAGTGGGGGGATGCAATTGAGGTGGCCGCATGACGTGGGCCTAGCGTTGGTATTTCAGGTAGGGACAGACCAGCCAGCGGACCAGTCGGAAGAGGCCGTCGCAAATCACGCCCAGCGCGCCAATGACGACAATGCCAGCCATGATTTCGTCCACATGCACAAAGCGTTTGGCGCGCATCATCATCGCGCCGATGCCGTCGGTGGTGGCCACGATTTCGGCGACCACGAGATAGGTCCAGCCCACGGCCAGCATCTGGCGGAGCGTGTCGAGATAGCCCGGCAAGCTCGCCGGCAGCACGATTTTCCACAGGATTTGCCGGCGGCTCGCGCCCAGCGTGCGGGCGGTCTCGATGAGCTCGGTGCGCACGGCCAGCGTGTTGTCCATCAGGAGCGAAATGAGAAAAAACACCACGCCCACCAGCAGCAGCGCGAGCTTCTGCGATTCGCCCGCGCCCAGCCACATCAAAAAGAGCGGAATGAACGCGGTAGCCGGCAAATAGCGGAAGGCGGAGACCAGCGGATTGAGCAACGCCCCCACGCCGGCAAACGAGCCCATCAGCAGGCCGAGCGGCAGGGCAATCGCCGCCGCCAGCGCAAAGCTCACCATGATGCGAACCAGACTGGCCCAGATGTCCGCGGCAAAGTTGGCTTCGCTGAGCAGTCGCCACAGTGCGGCGCCGACATCGGTCGGCGGCGGAAACAACTGGCGCGGCACCTGACCACTCACGCCCAGCCACTGCCACGCCCCCAGGAAGAGGGCCGCACCCGCGATCCCAAGCCACACCACCGTGGCGGGCTTCAGGCTCTGTTTGAAATCGAACCAGGCTGGACTTGGGGCGGCGGGCGATGCAGGGGACTTGCTCATGCCCGGCTATCGCAAGGCCTGTGCCAGCGCGCCCGTGGCGCCGGGATCGCCAGCAGGGCCGGCGGTGGCTGCGGGGCAGCGCAGGGAACTCGCGCTAGCCAAGCGGCCGGCGCGCACCAAAAAAGGCGGCCTGCACGGCACGAGGCAAGAACTTGGGGCGCGCCCCGCTGGCCGCGTTCAGCCCGTACACTACGCCCCGTGAATGCCCCTACCTCTGCCCAGTTCAGTTTCCAGAGCTTTCGTCACGACGCGCTTGCGGTCGTGATGGTCGGCTGGCCCCTCATCCTCAATAACCTGTTCAACATCGGCGTCAATGTGTCCGACACTTTGATGATCGGCCGGCTGGGTGCGACCCAACTGGCCGCGCTGTCGATCGGCTCCAGCCTCTGGATCGGCAGCTTCCTCGCCGGACTGGGCGTCATCATGGCGCTGGGCCCCACGGTCTCGCAGCACTACGGCGCGCGGCGCCTGCTCGAGATTGGCCGCGATACCCGGCAGGCGGTGTGGCTGGCGCTGATTCTTTCGGTACTCGTCATCCTCCTCATCAACCATCTCAGCGCGCCGCTCCTGTGGCTGGGCATCGAGGCCGACGTGGTGGAACTGGCGCAGGGCTATCTGCGCGGACTCTCCATCGGCGTGCCGGGCTGCTACCTCTATCACGTGATGCGCCAGATGAACGAAGGCATTGGCCGTACCATCCCCATCATGGTGGTGATGGGCGTGTCGCTGGTGGTGAACGTGGCGGTGACCTGGTGCCTCGTGTTTGGCGCGTTTGGCCTGCCGGCGCTGGGTGTGCTGGGCTCGGGGCTCGGCAACGGCATTTCCTATTGGGTGATGTTTGCGCTAATCACGGTGCATGTGTCGCGCTCGCCGGTGTATCACGCCTTTCAACTCTGGCGGCGGATCGAGTGGCCGGACCTTGCCGCGCTGAAACGCCTGATGAGCCTCGGTGGACCGATCGGGCTTTCACTGCTGATGCAGGCCGGACTTTTCACCACCCTCGCGTTGCTGATGGGCACGCTGGGCAAGACCTACGCCGCCGCGCATCAGATTGCGCTCAACTATGCGGGGCTGGTGTTCATGGTGCCGCTGGGGCTGGCTTTCGGCACGGCGGTACTGGTTGGCCAGCACATCGGTGCCGGCAATCCGCAGCACGCGCGGCGCATCGGCATTACCGGCATCGTGCTCTGCGGTTCGGTCGCGGCCAGCGTGGGCCTGTTGACCTTTTTCTCCGCGCACTGGATTGCTCACGCCTATACGAGTGATGCGGCGGTGGCCGCGCTCGCCACGTCGCTGCTGGGGATTTCGGCGATCCTGCAAACCGGCGATGGCACGCAGAGCGCGGCGGCGGGTGCGTTGCGCGGCATGAAAGACACGCGCATGCCCATGCTCATCAACGGCGTGATCTACTGGGGCATCGGCTTTGTCCTGTCCTGGGGACTGGGCATTCATTTCGGCTTCGGCGCCTATGGCATCTGGGCCGGCCTCGCGACCGCGCTGTGTGTGGCGGCGGTGGTGTTGACCTGGCGTTTCCGCGTGGTCATCGCGCGGCATGTGAGCGCATGGGAAGCCCGGCCAAGGCTGTAGCCGCCGCGCTTTGCGCGCTGGCACTGGGCGCGTTGGCGGCGCCCGGCCTGCCGCGTTTCTCAGCGCTGACCCCGGGTGGCCCCATCACCGGCTGGTCGGCGCTGCGTCCCGCGCCCAAAGCGCCGGACACCCGCTACAGCCTGATCGACGACGGTCAGACGGTTATCAAGGCCGAGGCGCAGGCCTCGATGTCGGGCCTCGTATATCGCTTCGATCCCCCACTGGCGCCCGCGCAGCGGCTTTCCTGGCGCTGGCGCATCGCCGGCGTCCCGCTCAAGGGCGACCTTCATACCAAGGCAGGCGACGACTACGCCGCGCGGGTCTACGTGTTGTTCGACTACCCGCGCGAGCGGCTGTCGCTGCTGACCCGCACCCAGCTCGCGCTGGCCGAAGCCTTCTACGGCCAGCCGCTGCCCACCGCCGCGCTTAACTACGTGTGGGACAACCGCGCGCCCATCGGCACGGTGCTGCCCAACGCCTACACCGACCGGGCGCGCATGATGGTGTTGCAGTCGGGCAGCACACGGGTTGGGCAATGGGTCAGCGAGACGCGCGATCTGGCGGCTGATTTTCGCGCCGCGTTTGGCGAGGCATCGCCGCCAATTACCGGCATCGCGATCGCGACCGATAGCGATAACACCGGCGAGACGCTAACGGCCTGGTATGGGGATCTGACGCTGGAATAAGGCAGATTCGCGGCCGCGCTGACCGCTCACGCATGTCGTTCGCGCCTCACCCGCGGGAGCGGCACCGCCGCGACTTTGTCGCCATGTCATCGACAGCCTCATCCGGGCCAGGCAGCCCCCCACCAATCCAGTTCGCGCCTTACCCGTGGGAGCGGCAGCGCCGCGACTTTGTCGCCAAGGCTCTCGATACCACCCCGCGAGGCAGTAAGCCGCCCAAGGCGTTGTTCAGGGCGCCGACAAATCTCCTCAGCGCGGCGATTGGTAATCCTCAACATCCCGCCTTCCCAAGCCCGCACCGACCCGCCTATGCTCGCAGCCTGTCCTCTGCGGAAGTTGCCCATGAGCATTGACTATCACGACCCGCGCGCCAGCCTGCCGGTCGCGCCAGAACCCTATCGCCTTGCCGCCGATTTCTCGCACAGCCTGACGCTTGGCCTGCTGGCCAACGGCTTTCCGGGTTCGGTGGAGTTTCTGGACGCGGTGGAAGCGGCGCTCGCCGCGCAGCTGCCGGCCGCGCGCTTCAAGCGATACAACAAAGGCAATCCCTCGATTCCCGCCAGCGACGCGCTGCTGGCCGAGATCAGCGGCGAATGTCAGGCGGTGGCGTCGGCCTACGGCCACTGAGGCAGCTGCACTTCCGGCACCGTGCGTGACGGCATTGCATTGGCCCGCCTTGGTGTTCCCGCGCTGGCGTTTGTGACCGAAGACTTCTGGGCGCAGGGCAACTTCGTTGCGCAGGCGGCGGGCATGCCCGAGGTGCCGCGCTTTGAACTGCCGCATCCCGTGGCCGGCACCGGTCGCGCAGCGATGCAGGCGCTGGCCGAGAAAATCGCGGCGGGCGTGATCGCCCGGCTGGGCGCCCCATGAGCGCGCTGTTGTCGGCGGCCGACGAAGAGGCCGCGCTGGAACAACTGCACGCCGCGCGCTGCACCGACGGCCTGCCGGTGGTCATTCCCACCGCACCGCGCGTGGCGCGCATGGTGCTGGCCGGCGGTCTTGATGCGGACCTCGTCATTGGCGAGATGGGCCCGCTGGGCGGAGTCGCGACGGTGGAGAAAATTGCCGTCGCCGCCGTCATGGCCGGCTGCCTGCCGGATTACTTCCCGGTGGTGCTGGCCGCCTGCCGTGCCATTTGCCAACCGGCGTTTGACCTCTCAGAAATGCAGGCCACCACCCACTGCATCGCGCCGCTGGTGATTGTGAACGGTCCGGCGCGCGCGGCCTGCGGACTCGCCCATAGCCACGGTCTGTTAGGGCCTGGGCATCGCGCCAATGCCAGCATCGGCCGCGCGCTGCGGCTGGCGATGATCAACATTGGCGGCGCACGTCCGGGCGAATCCGACATGGCGCTGCACGGCAGCCCGGCCAAGTTCACCTGCTGCATGGCCGAGGACGAAGCGTCGTCGCCACTGCCGCCGCTGCATACCAGCCTCGGCTACGCCGCAGAGGAGAGCGCGGTGACGGTGGTGGGCGTCGAAAGTCCGCACTCCGTATTTTTTACCGGCGACGCCGACGATCCGCAGTGCGCGGAACGTCTGCTGGAGACACTCGCCGCGGTCATCGCAAACCCCGGCAGCAACAACTCGCATCTCGGCGGCACCGCCGCCGTGGTGGTGATGCTGAACCCCGACCACGCGCGCGTGCTGACTGCGGCTGGCCTCGACCGCGCGGCCATTCAACGCGAACTCGCCTCCCGCGCCGTCACCCCGCGCAGCCGCCTCGCCGCGCTCAACACCAAAATGCTGATGGGCACCGGCGATCCGCTGCCGGCAGTGCGCGACCCCGCCAAGGTGCTGGTGCTGACCGCCGGTGGCAGTGGGCTCTACAGCGTGGTGTTCCCCTCGTGGTGTGCCGGCCCCCACGGCAACGTGGCAGTGCATGAGGCCATCGTGCTGGGGCAGGCTTGCGCGGTGCCGTGGGCGAACGGCGGTGTGAGGTGATAACAACCCAAGCGGCACCTCGCGCATGAAATGCCAACGCTGCTTATTGACGCTTCGTCAGGGCCTGTCGCGCGCGCCCAAGGCGAGGATGGCGACGTTGCCGGTGATGGGCTTGCGGGTGGGCCGCGCGCTGCCCGTCGCGGCACCTCGCGCATGAACCGCCAGCTCTGGTTATTGGCACTTTGTCAGGGCCTCTTCCTCACCAACAACGTCACCTTCATTGCTATCAATGGTTTGGTCGGTTTGAGTTTGGCCCCTGAGGCTTGGATGGCCACTTTGCCGGTGATGGGCTATGTGGTGGGCGGTGCGCTGTCGACCGGTCTGGTGGCGCGCATACAGCGGCGTTTCGGGCGGCAGGTGTCGTTTCAGACCGGCTTGCTGGTGGCGATTTTTTCGTCCCTGCTCTGCGCCTACGCCACCTGGCAGCGGGATTTTTCCCTGCTGTTGCTGGCGACGGTCATCGCCGGCTACTACAGCGCCAACGGCCAGCTGTATCGCTACGCGGCCACCCAGCTCGCCAGCACCGCATATCGCGACAAGGCAATTTCCATGGTGCTGGCCGGCGGGCTGATTGGCGGCGTGGTCGGGCCGTGGCTTGCGTCGCATACCCGCGAGTTTTTCGCCGTGCCCTTTGTGGGCGCCTATCTGGCGCTGGCGGTGGTGGCGCTGCTCGGCATGGGGGTGCTGGCGTTCATTCGTTTTCCCGAGCCGCCCGCGGCGCGCGGACCATCGACCGAGGGCCGGCCGCTGCGCGAAATCATTCGCCAGCCGGTGTTTATCGTGGCCGCTGCGGCGGCGTCTTTAAGTTACGGCGTGATGAGTCTGCTGATGGCCGCCTCGCCGCTCGCGATGCAGGGATGCGGCTATCCCTTCGACGATTCTGCGCTGGTGCTGGAGTGGCACGTGATCGGCATGTTCGCGCCGGGCTTTTTTACCGGACACTTGATTCGCCGTTTCGGTGTGCTGCCGGTGATGGGCGCCGGCGTCGGGCTTAATTTGGCGTGCATCGCGCTGGCCCTGGCGGGCGTCGCGTTTGCCAATTTTCTGGGCGCGCTCTTTTTGCTCGGCGTGGGTTGGAACTTCCTCTTCACCGGCAGCACCACGCTGTCGCTCGAAGCCTGGGAACCGGCCGAGCAGGACCGCGGGCAGGCGGCGATCAACTTTCTGGTCTTCGCCACGATGGCGGTCACGTCTTTCGCCTCCGGCGCGCTGGTGACCTCCAGCGGCTGGTCGCTGCTGAATATCGGTTCCTTGCTGCCGGTGGCGCTGGCTGCCGCAGCCTTGCTGTGGCTGGCCTGGCTGCGGCGCCAGCCGCGAATCGCGGCGACATAGCGCGTCGCGCCGGCCTCAGAATCTCCCGTGGGAGCGGCACCGCCGCGACTATGGCGCCATGTCATCGCCAACCTCAGTCGGGGCAGGAAGCCCCTCCCACGAATTCGGCCTCAGGCCCTGTCGGCTCCCCAGAAAATAATTCCTTAAACCAACAGATTAGTGTTGGGGAACATGCATGGCGTCAGGCGATCTGATTGTTCGCCAAAACCATTAGGTCGCCGGGGAGACGCCATGCATGTACTGAAGATGCTACAGAAGAGCGCTGCCGATGCCTTGCCCGAGATTCACAAGGTCAGGCTTGAAGGCGTATTTGCGGCCGTGCAGGGCCTGCTCACCGGTCGACAACTGTGGCTGACGGCGCTCGGCCGCAACCTGCCCGGCCCGGTCGAGGAGAAGCACAAGATCAAGCGGGTAGACCGCCTGCTCGACAATCCCCATCTGCAGCGGGAGCGGTTGGCCGTGTACCAATGGCTGGCCCGGCTCATCATTGGCTCGTGCCAGCGCCCGCTCATCGTCGTGGATTACGCCGATCTGGATGACCGCAAAGCGGTATACGTCCTGCGAGCGGCCATCCCGATAGGCGGTCGGGCCATTCCGATCTATGAACTGGCCGTATCGCGCTACAACCAACCGCAAGACTGTGCGCGGTTGCTCCGCGATCTGAAGCAATTGCTGCCCACAGACTGTCGGCCCATCCTCGTCACCGATGCGGGATTCAAGGCACCGTGGTTCAGGAAGGTTGAGGAGATGGGCTGGTATTACATCGGCCGTAATCTGGGGCGGGACTATCTGCAACTGCCCGCCAGCAGCGAGTGGATTTCTGCCAGAACGCTCTACGCAAGCGCCACGCGCACGCCCCGTGCACTTGGAACCCTCCAGATCCCCCGCGCCGCACCACTGACCACTGAAGCCTATCTGTATCGCAAGCCGCCGCGCGGGCGTAAGCGTCTGACTGTGCAGGGTCGACCGCGCAAGAACGGTCAAAGCCTCAAGCGCGCCCACAGTGAGCGCAGCCCCTGGCTGCTGCTCAGCAACCTTCCACGCCGTCACAAGACGGCGAAACAGGTGGTCGAGTTGTACCGCCGGCGAATGAGCATCGAGGAGGGCTTCCGCGATCTGAAGGCGCATCGTGGTGGCTTTGCGCTTCGGCAAAACCTTGGCCGGGATCCGCGGCGCATTTCAATCCTGCTGATGGTCGCGGCCATCGCGACCTTGTGCGCCTGGATCACCGGCATGGCGGGGATCAACGCCGAGAAGCACTACGCGCTGCAAGCCAATACCGAGCGCCGTCGCAACGTGCTCTCGGTCTTCACCATCGGCATGCGACTTATCGCACAACGGATGCGCGTCGGCATGCTTGCATGGCACCAAGCCACCGAGAAAATCACCGCACTCGTCTTGAGCGACTGCCTGACCACCAACTAGATTCGTGGGGATCCCTCAGGGTCAGAGTAAAAACTGAATTTTGGGGTCAGAGTAAAAACTGGAGAAGGAAGCCAGTAGGGCAGCGTCTTTCGCACGCTGCGAAGCTTTTAATTTTTACTCTGACCCAAAATTATTTTGGCGGTGGGGTGGCGACGCCCACAATGAAGCTGGGGCGGAATACCCGCACCAGCAGCGGAATGATGGTCACCGCGCCGATCATGTGGCTGGTCAGCACCATGCAGAGCAACAGCGCCATATCGCTGTTAAAGCGCAGCGAGGACAGGGGAATCCACCACGCAATGCCGCCGACGACCATGGCCGCCGTGAACAACACCGCAGCCCCGGTGGTGCGCATCGCCACCACGATGGCCTCGTCGATCGGGCGATGCCGGGCTTCCTCGCGGATCCGGTCCAGCATGTAGATGACGTAGTCGACGCCAAGCCCGACGCCGACCGAGGTCACCGGCAGCGTGTTGACGTTGAGACCAATGTCGCGCAGCGCCATGAAGGCGCGGTTGACCATCACCGCAAGGCCCAGTACCGCGAACACCATCAAGCCGGCCTGTATCGAGCGATAGGGCAGCATCACCGAGATCATCACCAGCGTGATGATGAGCAGCGTCATGGTGTGGTCTGACTCGCGCACCTCCTCGTTGGCCGCGGCGACCAGTCCGATGATGCCGCCCGCGAAGCGCGGGGTGACGCCCTCCATGGGATGCTCGGCAAAAAATCGCTTCGCGGCAGCGACCGCTGCGGCGACCGTCTCGCCGGTGGCGTCCTTGTAGAACACCACGACGTTGGCCGTGCGGGCTTCCTGATCCATGTATTCCAGAATGACCCGCGGCGTCGGCGAGCCGGCCTGGTACATGAACAGCATGTTGCCGATGTCGCGCGAGGTGGTTGGCATGGTGGCCCAGCGCGGGTCGTCGTAGTGGTAGAGCCGATTGATCGAACGCACCAGGTGCGGCACTTCACGGGTGCCGCCAAAGCTGGGGGTGCTGGCCATATAGCGTGCAAATTCCTGCGTGGTGCGGACCACCGCGGGGTCCCACATGCGCTCCGGCTTGTCGCCTTCCAGATAGATGTTGAGCTGGTTGGCGCCGGCGAAGCGGCTGGCGATATGCGCCGCCGCGACGTTGAACTGACTGTCCGGAAACAGCAGCGGCGTGCCCGGCCGGGACTCGCCAATCGGCGGATTCCAGCCGAAGTAGAAAGAGCCGGCCGCCACCAGCGCCACCGCCGCGATGATCGTGCGCGTGGCGCGCGGCGTGATGATCCAGCGCCCCATCGCATGCATGGTGCGGGCGGGCAGGTCTTCGCCTTCGCTGATGGGGGCGAGCTTCGGGGTGGGCAACAGGGCCATCACCAGCGGCACCAGAATGCCCACGGTCACAATATTGCTGGCCGACCACACCGCGCAGAAATAGCCGAGCTTCGCGATCATCGGGATGGAGGACACTGCCAGCACCATCAGCCCGGCGGTGTCGGTGAAAATGCCGATCGACGCCGGCACGATGAGTTCGCCCATCGAGGTCCGCACCGCCCGCTCGCGCGGCTGGCCGAGGCGAATTTCGTCGTAATAGCGCTCCATCATCTGCACGCAGTGACTGGCGGTGCGGGCGGAGATGAGGATGGGCACGACCAGCACCAGCGGGTCGAGGTTGTAGCCCATCCAGCCGATGAAGCCGAGCCCCCAGATGGCGGACAGCGCGGTGCCCAGCATGGGCACCAGCACGCCCGACAGCGAGCGAAAGTGCAGCCACAGCAGAATCACAATCACGCCAAAGGTGACGAGGAAAATGGTGCTCAATTCGGCGGAGTGGTGGTACAGCCAGCCTTTCAGCATCGGCTCGCCGGCCACGTAGAGCTTGGTCGAGCCGTCGTCTTCAACCTCGGCTTTCAGCTGCTGCAGGCGACGGTGGATTTCCCGGTAGTCGAGCCGGTCCTCGTCGAAGCTCGCCACAATCAGCGCCGCGCGTCCGTCGGTCGACAGATAGCTGCCGTAGATGATGTCGTTGTTCAGCATTTCCTCGCGCAGCTTTTTCAAGCCGGCCGGCTCGCTGGGCAGCACCCGTGGCAGCACGGGTTCGGACTTGATGACCCCGCCTTCGCCGGTATAGACGCGGCGGATTTTGGGGTGGGCGATGCTCGCCACCTGATAGTGATTGGCGCCGCGGATGAGGTCGATTTCGCTGGTCAGCATGCGAATCTTGCCGAGCGTCGCGGTGGTGAAAATGTCGGCCTTGGGGTCGGTGACTTCCAGCGACATCGCCACTACGTTGGCGCCGCCAAAAGTCTGCTTCATGTCGTTGTAGGTCTTGATGAACTCGTGGTCGCCCGGCAGCAAATCGAGAAATCTGGAATAGACCTCGATGCGGGGAATGGCCCAGGCCAGGATCAGCGTCGGCACGATGACGATCAGGAAGCTGGTCCATTTGCGGTCCATCAGCCAGTTGGCAAGGCGATGGCCGCGGGTGTCGGGAATGGGCGGTGTGTGCAAGGGCGATTCTCGGGCGTTGGGGCGGCGGCGGAGCGCGACCGCTGGGGTTCTGTCGCGCGCCGGCTTGAAGCAGGCGCGCGTGACGCCGGATTATGCGGGCCGCGCCGCCGACTGGCGACCGTCCCGCGCAGGCCAGCGCCAGACGGGCGATGGTGGTCGCGATTGCGGTAAAGGGCGTCCTGCCCCGACTGATGCCGTCGTTGGCGGCGCGCACGCGTCGCGGCGTTGCCGCTCCCACGGGAGGGGGCGCGACCTGGCTCAATTTTGGGCTTGGGGCACCAGGTCTCCGAAGGAACCGGCGCTCGGCTATTCCTGCAGGGCGGGCGACACTACCGCTCATTTTCCGCCTTGCAGGTAATTCATGTCTGACCTCTCCCGTTTGCCAGACGACCCCGCTTTGCGCAGCTTCGCCGAACTGGACCGCGCGGCCGGCCTGCCCAAGGGCGCGCACTTTCGTGCGTTCAAAGCCCTCGGCGCGGCGCTGCAGGAGGGCGTGCATTTTTACTGCTGCGACAGCCGCGAAGTGCCCGAAATTTTCGCCCGCCTGCTGGCCAGCGGCCGACTCTACCCCGGCACCGTGAACGCGGTGTTGTTGGCACCGGCCGGGCAGTCGGCGCTACGCGAGGCCTTGGCCGGCGGGCGGTGTCCCTAAACCTCGGCAGACCGTTAGACTACGGCCGATAAGCGCGTCCGCCCGGTGTGGCCCCTCGGGGCCGTTGCCGAAGCGCGGGCCCCTGAGCGTCGCATCCCGTTTTGCCTAGAGAGGAGTGTTCTGTGACTACCCAGCCGTCTTCCCCTGCCCGTTACGACGCCATCGTCGTGGGCGCCGGCCTGTCCGGCCTGTATCAACTCTACAAGCTGCGCGAGCGGGGCCTCGCGGTGCGCGTCATTGAGGCCGGCACCGGCGTGGCGGGCACCTGGTACTGGAATCGCTATCCGGGTGCGCGCTGCGACTCCACCGCGGAGTGCTATCAGTACTGGTTTTCGGACGACCTGCTGAACGAGTGGAACTGGAGCGAGCGCTTCCCGGCCCAGCCCGAGACCGAGCGTTACCTGAACTACGTGGCCGACAAGTTCGAGCTGCGTCGGGACATCCAGTTCAACACCCGCGTGGCCTCGACCGTTTACGACGAAGCGCGCGGGCTATGGACCGTCAACACCACCGGCGGCGAGCGGTTTGAAGCGCAGTTTCTGGTGATGGCGACGGGCGGGCTGTCCTCGCCGCAGATCCCGAAGTTCGCCGGCTACGACACCTTCAAGGGCCAGTCTTTCCACACCGGCCGCTGGCCGCACGAGCCGGTCGATTTCACCGGCAAGCGGGTAGGCATCATGGGCACCGGCGCCACCGGCATTCAGGTCATCCAGACCATCGCGCCGCAGGTCGGGCAGCTGACGGTCTTCCAGCGCACGCCCAACTACGCCATCCCCATGAAGAACCCGCGCTACGACGAGGCCCGCATGGCCGAATTGCGCCAGCGCTATCCCGAAATGAAGGAACTGGTGCACAACACGTTTACCGGCAACGACTACGACTTCGGGACCGTGACCTTCGATGAACTGACCCCCGCGCAGCGCGAAGCCCGGCTGTGGGAGTACTGGCACGAAGGCTCGCTCAAGTTCTGGGTGGGCGCGTTTGGCGAGCTGTTCGCCGACCAGCGGGTGAACGACTACGTCTCAGAATTCGTCCGCGCGCGCATTCGCGAGCGCGTGAAAGATCCGGTCACCGCCGAGAAGCTCTGCCCGAAGGACTACGGCTTCGGAACCCGTCGCGTGCCGCTGGAGACCAACTACTTCGAGGTCTACAACCAGCCCAACGTGACGCTGGTCGATACCAACGCCGATCCCATCGAGTGCTTTACCCCGACCGGCGTGCGCACGGCCAGCGGCGAGCACGCGCTGGACGTGATGATCTTCGCCACCGGCTTCGATGCCGGCACCGGCGCGCTGACGGCAATCGACATTCGCGGCCGCGAGGGACTGTCGCTCCGCGAGACCTGGGCGCGCGACGGGGTGCATACCTGGATGGGCCTGCAGGTTCACGGCTTCCCGAACCTGTTCATGATCATGGCGCCGCTGTCGCCGGCCGCCGCGTTCTGTAACGTGCCGACCTGCTCGCAGCAGCAGGCCGACTGGATCACCAACTGCATCGACTACACCCGTCAGCAGGGCCGCAAGGCCATCGAGCCCAGCGCAGAGGCCGAGGCGCGCTGGGGCGAGCATCACGATGAACTGGCCAACGCCACCCTCGTGCCGAAGACCAGGTCCTGGTACATGGGCACCAACATCGAAGGCAAGCAGCATCGCCTGCTGGCCTATGTGGGCGGTGCCAGCACCTATCGCTACGCCTGCGACAAGGTCGCGGCAGAAGGCTACTCCGAGTCCGTGTTCAGTTAAGCGCCCGGCCGGGCGCGCCGCCGTCGGCGCGCGCCCGTTTTTCGTTATGTCCGCAAGTTGTGTAGAGGAGCAGTCCGCATGAGCAGTCCGTTGAGCGAACAGGAAATCGCGAAGTTCACCGAAGCCGTCGCCATCGCCAATATTCCCACCCTGCTCATGACGCTGGTGCAAATGACCGGCGAGCGGCATTGGCTGGAGCCGCCTTACCGCCCGGCGCGCAGCGTGGGCCTGGGCGATAACGACACCGGCGGCCTGCCGGATGACATTCAGGCTGAAATCCGCGCCGCGACCTTGAAGGCCATTCTCGCCTGGCGGGCCGGCAAGCCGCTGGCGATCGACGAACCGTCGCCGGCAATGCTGGTGGAAATGCTGTCGGTCGCGATGGGCGAGGAAGTGCCGGCGCACTATGGTCGCTTTACCTCGGAGCTGTTCGGCCATCGACCGGTGCCGCAAGACAAGGTCACGGTGCCGCCGGGCTTCCACGTGGTGGTGATCGGCAGCGGCGTGTCCGGCATTTGCGCGGCGGTTAATCTGAAGGCGGCGGGCATTCCCTTCACCGTGATCGAGAAGAACGATTCGGTCGGCGGCGTATGGCGCGAGAATCACTATCCGGGTGCCGGCGTCGACACCCCCAATCATCTCTATTCCTTTTCGTTTGCGAAGTACGACTGGCCGATGTATTTCGCGCTGCGCGACGACCTGCACACCTACCTGAAGCACGTCGCGGCAGAGTTCGAGCTCTACCCCTACATCCGCCTCAACACCCGCGTGCAGAAGGCGGTGTACGACGAGAAGGCGCAGGGATGGACGGTGACGGTGCAAAACGCCGACGGCCAGACCGAAGTGCTGAACGCCAATGTGGTGATCAGCGCGGCGGGCATTTTCAACCCGCCGGTCTGGCCGAAGATCAAGGGCCTCGAGACCTTTGAAGGGCCGTGCTTTCACACCGCCGAGTGGCGCGATGACGTTGACCTTACGGACAAGCGGGTCGCCATCATCGGCAACGGCGCGAGCTGCATGCAGATCGGTCCCGAAATCCAGCACAAGGTGAAGTCGCTGACCATCTTCCAGCGCTCGCCGCACTGGGCCGCGCCCTTCCCGCAGTTCCGCAAACAGGTGCCGGAGGCGATGCGCTTCCTGTTTAACGAGGTGCCGCTGTATCAGGCCTGGTATCGCGTGAAGCTGGGCTGGACGATTAACGACCGCGTGCACGCCACGCTGCAAAAAGACCCGGATTGGCCGTACAAGGACCGCTCGCTCAACGCGACCAACGACGCGCATCGCGCCTACTTCACGCGCTACATCAAGGAAGAACTGGGCGACCGGCAGGACCTGCTGCCCAAAGTGCTGCCAACCTATCCGCCGTTCGGTAAGCGGATGCTGATGGACAACGGCTGGTATCGCATGCTGCGCAACGAGCGCGTGCAGCTGGTGGAAGAGCGGATTAGCCACGTGGATGCGCATGCCGTCCATACCGAGGACGGCGTGGCGCATGAGGCGGACGTGCTGGTGATCGCGACCGGGTTCGACGTGCTGAACTTTGTGAACACCTACGAGATCGTGGGCCGCGGCGGGCAGACCCTGCACGAGGCCTGGGAAGGGGATAACGCGAAAGCCTATCTCGGTACGGTGGTGCCTAACTTCCCCAACCTGTTCGTGATGTACGGCCCCAACCTGCAGCCCGGGCATGGCGGCAGCCTGATCGTGGTGGTGGAAATGCAGATGCGCTTCATCATGGACATGCTGCGGCAGATGAACGCACAGCAGGTGGCCGCGGTGGAATGCCGTCCGGAAGTGCACGCCGAGTACAACCGCAAGGTCGACGAGGCGCACGCCAATATGGTGTGGTCGCATCCCGGCATGACCACCTACTACCGCAACGACCGCGGACGGATTGTGGTCAACGGACCGTTCCTCAACGTCGACTTCTACGAGATGACGCGGCAGGCGAAGCTGGAGGAGTTCGTGCTGGAGCCACGCTCTGCGTAAGCCCGCCACGCGCGCTCTGCTGTGGGAGCGGCGCTTGCGCCGCGACAGTCCCCTCCTTCGTGTTTTGTGGGAGGGGCAGCGCCCCGACTGAGGTTGTCGCCGACATGGCACTGGCGTCGCGGCGTTGCCGCTCCCACGGTTTTGTGGGAGGGGCATCGCCCCGACTGGAGCTGTCGATGATTTGGCGCTGGTGTCGCGGCGTTGCCGCTCCCACAGATTTGGTGGGAGGGGCAGCGCCCCGACTCAAACGCTACTTCCAGCTCGCGCCGCCGGCATTCTCCCAAATCTGGATCATGTTCCCGTCCTTGTCGTAGAACAGGAATGAGCGGCCGATGTTGGCGCACTGCCAGACGTATTCGGTCTGGGTCTGGTAGCCGGCGGCGCGGACCTTGACGAAGAAGGCGTCGATGTCGTCTACCAGCAGCCCCAGTTCGTGAAAGCCGGTGTGACCGTAGCGCAGGTTCCCGGGCGGTGTTTTCTGGATTGCCGGGACCTCGCATTCCTGCAACTCGATCAGCGCCCCTTCGGGGGAACTGAGCAAGGCCATCTTCGACCGTGCCCCTTTGATTTTGAAAATATCGTCGAGCAATTCCGGATACATAAACGTGTTGGGGCCGGGCGCCGGGCCATCCGGGATCACGGTTTCTACCGCCAGTTCAAAGCCCATCACATCACGCCAGAGGTGAATGGCTTCCTGCAGATCCGAAACAAAAATTGCCATGTGGTGAAAACGCATGCGGGCTCTCCCCCTTGAGTTCTTTTTTGTGACTGGTGTTCGCCCGGCGCAACAACCGGGCGTGCGCGCAGGATTAGGCCGGTGGCGACGGTTTGCAATCAGACGCCGTCGCGCCAGGCGCGGGCCAGATTTTCCCGGTCCTCAGGATGAGCCAGTTCAAGTAGCGCCCGCGCGCGCTCGCCCATGGTCTTGCCGCGCAGATGCACGCTGCCGTACTCGGTGACCAGATAGTCCACGTCACCCCGCGTGGTCACCACGCCGGCGCCATGCTGTAGTCGCGCGACGATGCGCGAGCGTCCGTGCTTCGTGCGGGCGGGCAGCGCGATGATTGCCTTGCCGCCCGTGGACGCCGCCGCACCGCGGATGAAATCAAGCTGACCGCCGAAGCCCGAGATGACTTTGGGCCCGATAGAGTCGGCGCACACCTGTCCCGACAGGTCGACTTCCACCGCTGAGTTGATCGCCACCACTTGGGGATTGCGCGCAATCACAGCGGGGTCATTTACGGTGTCGCTGCCAAGAAAGAGCACCTCCGGGTTGGCGTTGACGAAATCAAACAGCGCACGCGTGCCGGAGACAAAGGAGGTGACCGTCTTGCCCGCGTGAACCCGCTTGCGCCGGTTGGTGACGACGCCGTTCTGCAGCAGCGGGAGCAGGCCGTCGGAGAACATCTCGGTGTGCACGCCAAGATGTTGATGCTGGCGCAGGGCCAGCAGCACGGCGTTGGGAATCGAGCCGATGCCAACCTGCAGGGTGGCGCCGTCGTCGACCAGCGCCGCGATGTGACGCCCGATTTGCCGATCGGTTTCGTTGAGGCGCTCGGGACTGGCCTCGCTCAGCGGCTGGTCGACTTCGATACCGAAATCAATTTCGCTGATATGCACCACCCCCTCGCCGAGCGTGCGCGGCATTTGCGGATTGATCTGCGCGATCTTGCGTCCAGCGACGCGGAGCGCCGTGCGGGCGACGTCAACGCTGGTGCCGAGCGAGCAATAGCCGTCGGCGTCGGGCGGCGAGATCTGGAGCAGGCAGGCGTCAGGTCGCTTGCTGGTCTGGAGCAGGGAGGGAATGGCGGACAGGAAACACGGCAGGTAATCCACCCGCGAATAGTCGAGCAGGCGGCGCACGTTAGCGCCCACAAAGAAGTTGGTGCAGCGAAAATGCCCGGCATAGTGGGGCAGGCAGTAGGCGGCCTCGCCCATGGTATGCAGATGCATCAACTCAAGCTCATGGCAGCGGGCGGCGTTGGCGAGCAGCAGTTCAAGCAGGCGGTGCGGGGTGGCGGCGGCGCCGTGGATGAATACGCGCCCGCTGGTGGGCAGTACGTCAACAATCTCGAGCGGGCTCAGGACTTTCATCAGTCACTCCTGTGGTCAGCGGTGCGCAGGGCGCGCGGGGCTCATTCAAGTATGACCGGTTGGTGCCGCTAGCCGGACAGGCGCCGAAGGCCTGCCTGCCGTTGACTGACGGGCGGTTGCGCTACATCAAGGAGTATTTCTCTTCATGCTGGCCAAGATGCTTAAACCGGGCAGTCTGCGCGAACGCATCATCCTGTTTTTCACCGTGCTGCTGCTGGGCGTCTCGGCGACCGTTTTTCTGGTGGTGCTACCGCAGGTCAGCGGCATCTTTCGCGACCACACCTATCAGGAACTGTCCGGTGCCGAGCGGGTGCTCCGGCGCGTGGTGGGTCAAAATCAGATTCGACTGGCGGAATCTGCCACTCTTCTGGCCGCCGATTTTGCGTTTCGGGCGGCCGTGACCAGCGACGACCAGCCGACCTTGCGTTCAGCGCTGGAAAATCACAGCGGCCGCCTCGGCGCCGATTTGGCCATGCTGCTGGATCTGGAAGGGGCGGTTCGTGCAGATACCCTGCCTTCCGAGGCGGCCCGACAGCCGCATCCCGTGCCCTCGCTGATTCACAAAGCGCAAGAAGAGGGCTTCGCCACCGGTCTGGCAATCATGAACGGACACGCCTATCACCTCGCCGTGGTGCCGGTGCTGGCACCCGACCCGATTGGCTGGGTCGCGATAGGGATCGAACTGAACGATAAATTTGCCCGTGAACTGCGCAGCCTGCTTGATGTGCACGTGACGTTCATGCTGCGTGCAGCGACGCGGGATTACGTCAGCATCGCGTCGACCCAGACCAGTTCCGCCCTGCTGGACTTGACCGATAGCGTGCGCCGGAGCGCCCACGACAATAACGGGCTGCCGTCTGCCACGCTGACGGTCAAGGACTTTGACAGCCGGTTGTCCAGCATCGATTCCTCCAATTCAGAGGGTGTGCTGGTCGTGCTGCAGCGAACTGAAGCCAGCGCCAGCGAGATTTTCCAGCCGCTGCTCAGCACGCTGGGACTGATTGCCGCCGGCGGTCTTGGCCTGTGTCTGGTGGGTGGGGCCTTGATGGTCAGCTTCGTCACCGGGCCGCTGGATCGTCTTGCCACCGTGGCGAAGCGGATCCGGGAGGGCGATTACGAGGCGCGTTCCGAGACGCTGGGCGACGATGAATTCGGGGAGTTCGCGTCCACCTTCGATCACATGCTCGACGCGATCGCGGGGCGTGAAAAGGAAATCCTGCGTCTCGCCTACGAGGACCCGCTTACCGGGCTGCCCAATCGCGCGAGCCTGCAGCGCGAACTCGATGCACAGGCCGACAGAGGCGCGCCGTTTGTCCTGATGCTGCTCGACCTTCAGCGCTTCCGCCTGATCAACAGCACGCTGGGCTACGAGGCGGGCGATGAACTGCTGAACATCGTCGCGACCCGCTTCCGGTCGTTGGTCAAATCCTCGGACTTCGTCTCCCGTACCGGCAGCAATGTGTTTGCCGTCATTTGTGCCATGAACGACGGCGAGCAGGTGAAAATTGTGGCCGATCGGCTGCAGGACGCCTTGTCGCACCGGATTTTTGTGGGCGTGCAGGAAGTCGATGTGACGGCTGCGGTCGGCGCCGTGCAGTTCCCTGAGCAGGGCAACACGGGCGCCGTGTTGTTGCGACGCGCAGAGATTGCGCTCTATCACGCCAAGCATGCCAACGGCGGCTTCTGCCTCTACGAGGCGGCTCTCGACGCTACCCGACGCGACAATCTGCACCTGCTGGGCGACCTGCGCCGGGCCGAGGAAAAAGGCGAGCTACTGCTGATGTATCAGCCAAAGGTGGACCTGCGACGCGGCGTCGTGAGCAGCGTGGAGGCGCTGATCCGCTGGCGTCATCCGGTGCGCGGCATGGTGCCGCCCGGCGACTTTCTGCCGTTTGCAGAACAGACCGGGGCGATCCGTCGCATCACGCGCTGGGTCATTGGCGAGGCGATTGCCCAACTTGAGCGCTGGGAGCTGGAAGGGCTCAAGCTGCAGATTTCGATCAATATCTCGGCGCGCGACCTGGCCGATGACGCGCTGGTCGGTCACTTCGCCAGCGCCCTGCTGGGCACCGCGCGCGGGGCCAGCGCGCTGTGCGTGGAAATTACCGAGAGCGCGATGATGGAAGACTCCAGCGTGGCGTTTTACAGCATCGAGCGCCTGCGCCAACTGGGCATCGCGGTGAGCATCGATGACTACGGTACCGGCTATTCATCCCTGTCCTACATCAAGAACCTGAAGGCGACGGAACTCAAAATCGACCGGGCGTTCGTCAACGATCTGGACAGCAGCGAAGAAGACAAGGCGATCGTCCGCTCGACCATCGAACTTGGTCATAACCTCGGCTTGCGGGTGGTGGCAGAGGGGGTCGAAACCCCGGCGCAACTCAGCAAGCTCTGCGAACTGGGCTGCGATTACGCACAGGGTTATCTCTTGTCGCGGCCGCTGCCGGCGGAGGCGCTGGCCGGCTGGATTCGGGAGTTCGATTTCAGCGCAGTGCGCAACTTCAAGCCGGCGGCCGCTGCGCCCGAGGCACGCGTCAAGGTCAGCTAGCGCGCGGAAACATCCGGCGTCGCGTCGGCGCCATCTCCAACCAACAACCAGATCGGGCCAAACATGTTTGCTGTATGTCGATGGATAGGACTGGGATCCATGCTCTGCCTCGCCGCACAGGCGGAAACCGTCTCGCTAAGCGTGACCGACAGCGGCGGGGCAGTGGTGTCGCAGGCGGTGGTGGTGGCCATGCCCAAGGATCAGGTGCCGGATGGCACGCGTCCGGAGGCCAGCGTCGATCAGATCGAGAAAAACTTTGTGCCGGGCCAACTGGTGGTGCGCGTTGGCACCCTGGTGCACTTTCCCAACTCCGACAAGGTGCGACATCAGGTCTATTCCTTTTCGCCGGCCAAGAGTTTTGAGCTGCCGCTCTACGCCGGGGCCGACGCCGAACCGGTGCTATTCGACAAGCCGGGCCCGGTGACGCTGGGCTGCAATATCCATGACTGGATGCGCGGCTACATCTATGTGGCCGACAGTCCCTGGTTTACGCGGACCGACGAGCAGGGCCACGCCACGCTGGACCTGCCGCC
The DNA here is from genome assembly GCA_023257255.1 of Gammaproteobacteria bacterium. Lineage (GTDB taxonomy): Bacteria > Pseudomonadota > Gammaproteobacteria. The sequence goes on from JALRCR010000019.1 coordinate 21,937, forward strand.
GGGGGACTACACCGTCCATGTCTGGCATCCGCAAATGCGGGAGACCGAAGACAGCACCCGCCAGACCCTGAGTCTCGCCGCCCAGGGAACGGCCGAGATGAGCTGGAAGCTTGGCCTGAAGCCGGTGTTCTCGCCGCGTCGCGCGCCGATGGGGGATGCGGGCGGGGGCTACTGAGGCGCCCGACGGCTCACCGGCTAGCATGATGATTCCCGGGTCTTAATCCCGGCGCGCAACAAGCGCTGTTCCACACACCGCAGGCTCAGCATCTGGGCCCGGCCCCTCGCTAGCATGCACCTGCGTCCTTCAGGCGATGGACGTGGGGGGATTTGTTCCAGATTGCAGCCCCCGCCATTCGGCACTGCTGCTAAACCGGAGCATCCGCATGTCGCTTTCCGTACAAACGCTCTACCCACACCAGATCTCTGGCGTGCAGTTTCTGCTGCGCCACCAGCGGGCCGTGCTGGCCGACGATATGGGCCTCGGCAAAACCCGACAGGCCATTGTCGCTGCCAACGAAGCCGCACCCGACGGCCTGGTGCTGGTGATTTGTCCCGCCGCGCTCAAACTCAACTGGGCGCGCGAAATACGCCTTGTCGATGCGGCCTCGGCCATCGACGTCATTGGCACCGCCAGCGTGCCGGCCACCGCGCCGCGCTGGATCATCGTCAACTACGACCTGCTGGCGCGCGAAGCCGAACGGCTGCGGGCTTTGCCCTGGTCGGTGGTCATTGTCGACGAGGCGCACTTCATCAAAAACGCGAGCCAGCGCAGTTCGCAGGTGCTGAAACTGCTCGGGGTGACCGAGGGGCGCGCCAACCCGGCAGGCCCGCGACCGCCCTTCGTGTTCCTGTTGACCGGCACGCCCATGCCCAATCGGCCGCGCGACCTCTTTAACCTGCTCCGGGCGGTTGAGCATCCGACGGCGCGGAGTTTCGTGGCGTTCGCCAAGCGCTACTGCGCCGCCTATCGCAACGACTACGGCTGGGTCACCGACGGTGCGTCCAATCTGGCAGAACTCAACCTGCTGCTGAAAGAAGTGATGCTCCGCCGCACCAAGGACGAGGTGCTGGATTTACCGCCGAAAATTCGCAGTTTTGTCCCGGTGTCGCTGGAAGGCGACGGTGCGCAGAAAGCGAGCGTCGCGTTTGCCGAGTGGTTTGGCGCGGCCCCCAGCGATCGGCCGAACGACAAGGCCTTTCTGGGCCAGCTAAGCAAACTTCGCCACACCCTGCACAAGGCCAAACACAAGGCCTGCGCCGAGCGCATTCGCGACGTGCTGGCCAGTGGCCGCAAAGTGGTGGTGTTCTGCTGCTATCAGGATGGTGTGACGCGCCACAAGAAGGCGCTAGGCGCGCGCGCCGTCACCATTACCGGCAGTGACGACGCCGCGGCCCGTATGGCGGCGGTGGATGCCTTCCAGCACGACCCGACCGTGGAGGTCGCGCTGTGCAATCTCATCGCTGGCGGGGTAGGGATCACGCTGACGGCTGGGACCCACGTCATTTTTCAGGATCTGGACTGGGTGCCGGCCAACCATCTGCAGGCCGAGGACCGCTGCTACCGGCTGGGGCAGCAGGCTTCGGTGACGGTGGAATACCTGATGGGCGCCGGCACGCTGGACGGCTACATCGCTCGCCTGCTGGACGCGAAAATGGCGCTGATTGCCGCGGTCGAAGCGAAAGACCTGCCGGAGACGTCTTTCCTGGAGGACTTGCAGCGCGAGCTGCAGGCGCTGGGGCCTGCCTTGCTGCAGGAGGCGCAGGCGCTGGGCGCCACCGGCGAGGTGGCCGCCCGGATCGACGCCATCGGCGCGCAGGTGGCGCAACTGGGACGGGATTCGCCCTTAGCCGAACAAGGCGTGTGGGAATTCCCCAGCAGCAGCTCACCGGGCAAGTTTTACCGCGTGACTTTTGGCCGCGCCGGCCATCTGGAGTGCGACTGTCCGGGCTTTGCCTACCGCGGACAGTGCAAGCACGTACGCGAGGCGCGCAGCCAGACGACGGCATCCTGAGTCTGCGCGGGCACAATACCTGCGCGCCGCACCGGCGCGCAGAGGCCTGGAGCCGGACATGAGCAACGACGAACTTTTCGATGTGGTCAACGCGCAGGACGAGGTCATTGGCGTGGCGCCGCGGTCACGGGTGCACGCCGAAGGCCTGCGCCATCGCGCGGCGCACGTGCTGGTCTACGACCGCGCCGGGCAACTGTTTGTCCAGCGGCGATCGTTCAGCAAAGACAATTCGCCCGGGCTGTGGGACACCTCCGCCGCCGGGCATCTGGCGAGCGGCGAGGACTACGCGGACGCCGCGTTGCGCGAGCTGGAAGAAGAACTGGGCGTGATGCCCGAGGCGCCGCTGGAGGCCTTGTTCCGCTTCGACGCCAGCGCCGGGACAGGGCAGGAGTTTGTCTGGGTCTACCGTGCGGTGGTCGGTAGTGCACTACGGCCAGACCCGACGGAAATTATCGACGGTCGCTGGTGTACGCCCGAGGCGCTTGTGGACTGGCGCCGGCGTAGTCCGGAGGCGTTCACGGGCACGTTTCTCCGTATCCTGGATGCGCTCGCACTCGGCGGCTGAGCGCGCAATGCGGGTATGCCGGTCGCCGAAGTCCTCGCACGCTGGCCCCGAGCCTCCCGCCTTCGCCAGACCATGGCCCGACGGCGTGCGGGCCATGGCATGGATCTGGCGTCGCAGATCACCGATCCTGTGTGGGTCCTTTCCCAGCTACAGGAACCTTGCTCCCCGTGACCACTGCCAATGCTTCCGACGCGCGCAACGCCATCCTCGCCATCCAGCAAGGTTTTGAGAACTCCGGTTATATCGCCAGCGAGGCCATCGCCACCGCGGTGTTTCTGACCCAGGCCCTGTCCAAGCCGATTCTGGTCGAAGGCCCGCCGGGGGTGGGCAAAACCGAACTGGCAGCGGCTACCTCGGCGCTGCTGGGCAAGCCGCTGATTCGCCTGCAGTGCTACGAAGGCCTGGACGAAGCCAAGGCGCTGTACGAATGGAAATACGGCAAGCAGCTGCTGTACACGCAGGTGCTGAAAGAAAAGCTGGGCGATCTGATGCAGGGCGCCGAGGGTCTTAAACAGTCTCTGGCACGCCTGCACGAGTTTGACGACACCTTCTTCAGCGAGGAGTTTCTGGAGCCGCGCCCGCTGCTGAAGGCGCTGTGGGCGAAAGACGGCGCGGTGCTGCTAATCGACGAAATCGACAAGGCGGATGAAGAGTTCGAGGCCTTTCTGCTGGAGCTCCTGCAGGACTTCCAGATCTCGATTCCCGAGCTCGGCACCATCAAGGCCGTCACCACCCCGGTGGTGTTTCTGACGTCCAATAACACCCGTGAGCTGGGCGACGCGCTGAAGCGCCGCTGCCTGCATCTGTACATTCCGTTCCCGGACAACCGGTTGGAGCAGCGCATCATTGCCTCGCGCGTGCCGACCATGGGCGCTGATCTGCGCGAGCAGCTGGTGGGCTTTGTGCAAAGCCTGCGCGGCATGGACATCAAGAAGGCACCGGCGGTCAGCGAGACCATCGACTGGGCGCGCACGCTGCTGCTGATGCATGCAACCGAGCTGGAACCGGCGCTGGTGCGCGCCACGCTCAACGTGTTGCTGAAGTTTCAGTCCGATATCGAGCTGGTAGACCTTGAAGTGCCTTCCATGGTGCGGCGCGCCGGCGGCAGCTGATGACGCAGGTGCTGGCCAATTTCATCCAGGTGCTGCGCGCCGCCAGCATCCGGGTGTCGACCGCAGAAAGCATCGATGCCGCTGCGGCGCTGCGCGTGGTCGGCTGGGATCATCGCGATCAACTGCGCGAGACGCTCTCACAGGTGCTGGCCAAAACGCCGGAAGACAAACGCGCGTTTCACGACTGCTTTGACCGGTTTTTTATCTTTGAAACCCCGCTAGCCGGGGTGCCAGCGGCCGAGCCTCAGACACCGGAAGCGGGCGAGGGCAGCGCGCAAGGTCCGGCTGCCGAAGCCGGGGCTGGCGGCTCGGGGGTGGGCGGCGGCGGCCTTGCCGAGTTGCTGGACAATCCCGATCCCTCCGCCCTGCAGCAGGCGATGGCCAGCGCCGCGCGTGCGGTGCAGTTGCAGAACATCCGTCTTTTCACGCAGCGCGGGATCTACATCCGCCGGCTGCTGGAAGAAATGGGCATCGAAGACTTTGACCGTGCCTTGCTGGCCGCGGCCCGCCAAACGCCGGGTGCGCCGGACATCGCCCGCCGCCGCGAACAAAAGGATCGTCTGCTGGAAGACGTGACCGCGCTGGTTGACCGTCAGATGCTGCTGTACACCGCCAATGCGCGCACCGCGTTGCGCGAGGAGGTGCTGCAAAAAACGCCGCTCACGCGCATCGAGATGAGCGACTTCAAAACCATGCAGCAGCTGGTGCGCAAGCTGGCCAAACGCCTGGTGGCGTTGCACTCGCGCCGGCGCCGGGTGGCGAAGCGCGGCCAACTCGACCTGCGGCGCACGCTGCGACGAAACACCGGCTTCGACGGGCTGTTGTTCAACACCGTGTGGAAACAGACCAAAGTTGATCGGCCGAAAATTATCGCGGTCTGCGATGTATCGGGCTCGGTGGCGCAGGTCTCGCGTTTTCTGCTGCTGTTCCTCTACAGCATGAGCGAAGTGCTGCCCAAGGTGCGCTCGTTTGCTTTCTCCACCCAGCTGGGCGAAGTCACCGAATGGTTTCAGCAGAAATCGGCGGAAGAGGCGCTGGCCCTGACCATGAAAACCTGGGGCATGGGCTCGACGGATTACGGCGGCTCGCTGGCCGAACTGGAACGCCTGACGGAATCGGATCTGGACCATCGCACCACGGTCATCGTGCTGGGCGACGCGCGGGCCAATTACGGCGATCCGGGTGACCGGGTCTTGCGCCGGATCCGCGAAAAAGTGCGGCGCGTGCTGTGGCTGAATCCGGAGCCGCGGTCGTTCTGGAACATGGGCGACTCGGCCATGCAAAAGCTGGCTGCGGGCTGCGACCGGGTGGAGTCCTGTCGCACGCTGCTGCAGTTGGAGCGGATCATCAACGAGATTGCGCGGGGCGCGGGCTGAGCGATGAATCAGGCTGATTTCGACGTTAGCTGTCGCCGCTGCGAGCGCCTGGCGGCGTTTCTGGACGACAGTCGCGCGCGTTTCCCCGACTATCACTCGGCGCCGGTGGCGCCGTTTGGCGCAGACGACGCGCGGCTGGTCATTGTGGGCCTGGCGCCGGGGCTGCACGGCGCCAACGCGACCGGGCGGCCGTTTACCGGCGACCACGCGGGCATCCTGCTCTACGAGACCCTGCACCGCTTTGGTTTTGCCTCGCGGCCGCAGTCGCTGGCCCGTGACGACGGTCTGACGCTTATTGATGCCCGCATTACCAACGCGGTGAAGTGCGTGCCGCCGGCCAACAAGCCGCAACCGACCGAAATTGCCCGCTGTAACGGTTTTCTCGCTCAAGAACTGGCTTTGGCCCCGACCGACGCCGTGCTCGTTGCCCTCGGTCGCATTGCGCATGAGGCCATTCTGCGCGCGCTGGGTTTGCCCTTGCGTGAGGCCAGCTTTGCGCATGCGGCGGAGCATCGGCTTGGCGGACGCTATCTCATCGACTCCTATCACTGCAGTCGCTACAACACGCAAACGCGGCGCCTGACGCCTGCGATGTTCGAGGCGGTGTTCGGACGGGCCCGTGCGCTGCTGGACGGCGCGTCATGAGCGAACACGAGTTTCCGCCGGAACTGAAAGACAAAGTCTCGCGCCTGCCCGGACAGCCCGGGGTGTATCGCATGCTCGATGCGCGTGCCCAGGTGATTTATGTGGGCAAGGCGCGCGATCTGCGCAAGCGCGTCGGCAGCTACTTCACGCGGCAGGCCGGCCACAGCCCCAAAGTGCGCGCGATGGTGCTGCAGATTGCGGATCTGGAAGTGGTGGTCACCCGCAACGAGAACGAAGCGCTGATCCTGGAGAGCAATCTCATCAAGGAACTGCGCCCGCGTTACAACGTGGTGCTACGCGACGACAAGAGCTATCCCTACATCTACGTCACGCTGGAGCACGAGTTTCCCCGCATTGGCTTCCATCGTGGCGCGCGCAACGGGGCAGGTCGCTACTTTGGGCCTTACCCCAGCGCCGGCGCCGTGCGCGCCACGCTGAACCTGCTGCAGAAGCTGTTCGCCGTGCGGCAGTGTGAAGACAGTTTTTTCGGCAATCGCACGCGGCCCTGCCTGCAATATCAAATCAAACGCTGCACCGGGCCTTGCGTGGGCATGGTCAGCAAGGACGACTACCGGCGCGATATCGACAGCGCCATCCTGTTCTTGGCCGGGCGCTCGCAGGAGGTTGTGGAAACGCTGGTGGCGCGCATGCAGGACGCGGCGGACAAGATGGAATACGAGCGGGCAGGGCAGCTGCGCGACCAGATCGCGAAGCTGCAGCGCGTGCAGGCCGAGCAGCACATCACCGCAGAGTCCGGCGATTTCGACATTGTGGTTTGCCGCAAGCGCGATGACATTGGCTGTGTGCAGGTGTTTTTTGTGCGCGGTGGGCGGCACCTGGGCAACAAGACATTTTTTCCGGCACATACCCGCGAATCCACGCCAGGCGAAATTATCGATGCCTTCCTGCCGCAGTTTTATCTGGCGGGCAGCACCGAGCGCGATATTCCGTCCGACATCATCCTGGCCGAAGCGCCGGAAGAGCAGGAGTGGCTGGTGGATGCGCTGGGCGAACGGCGCGGCGGGGTGGTGCGCTTGCGGCTCAATGTACGCGGGGAGCGCGCCCGCTGGCTGGAAATGGCCGAGCAGAACGCTGAGCAGGCGCTGGCCGAACGTATCGCCACCGACGACAACCAGCAGCGCCGCCTGGAGGCGCTGCGCGAGGCGCTGGATTTGCCCGAGCCGCCGGCGCGTATTGAGTGTTTCGATATCAGTCATACGCGAGGCGAGGCCACGGTGGCCTCCTGTGTGGTGTTCGGGCCGCAGGGCGCCATGAAGTCCGACTATCGCCGTTTCAATATTGAAGGGATTACGCCGGGTGACGACTACGCCGCCATGCACCAGGCGCTCATGCGCCGCTATTCACGGCTGAAGAAGGAAGAAGCCGCGATGCCCGATTTGCTGCTCATTGACGGTGGCGCCGGTCAGGTGGCGCAGGCCGTGGCGGTGCTCGGCGAGCTGCAGATTGAAGGCATCATGGTGGTCGGCGTCGCCAAGGGCACCACACGCAAGCCAGGGCTTGAGAACCTCATCGTGAACGACGGTCGCGACGAGCGGGTGCTGCCGCGCGACTCTGCGGCCCTGCATTTGATCCAGCAGGTGCGCGACGAGGCCCACCGCTTCGCCATCACCGCGCATCGACAGGCGCGTAGCCGCAACCGCAATCGCTCGCCGCTGGAGGCCATTCCCGGCATCGGCGCCAAGCGCCGGCAGCGGGTGATGCAGCACTTTGGCGGCATGCAGGGCCTGACCCGGGCCAGCATCGACGACTTGCAAAGAATCCCCGGGATCAGCAAACAATTGGCAGAAGCCATCCACGATGCCCTGAAAGAGCGCTGATGACGATTCCCAACATGCTGACCTTGCTCCGCATCGCGCTGATCCCGCTGTTCGTCGTGCTGTTCTGGCTGCCGTTTCAGGGCACCGACCTGCTGGCCGCGGCGGTGTTTCTGCTGGCCGCCGTCACCGACTGGCTCGATGGCTATCTGGCCCGGCGTTTAGGCCAGACCTCGCGCCTTGGCGCGTTTCTCGATCCCGTGGCCGACAAACTCATTGTGGCCGTTGCGCTGGTGCTGATCCTGCAGCGCGACCCGACCATCGCCGTTGCCTTGCCCACCATGGTCATTATCGGGCGCGAGATTACCGTCTCCGCGCTGCGCGAGTGGATGGCTGAACTCGGCGCCCGCGCGAAGGTGGCGGTGTCTTGGCTCGGCAAGGTCAAGACCACATTCCAGATGGTTGCGCTGTGCCTGATGATTGCCCGCGAGCCCGTCGCCGGCCTGCCCAGCTACCTCATCGGCCTCGTGGCCCTGTATGTCGCCGCTGCACTCACGCTGTGGTCCATGGTGCTGTATTTGCGCGCGGCCTGGCCTGCATTGTCGGACGAGTAATTTTTTGCCTTGACAGATCAACTCGCCCCGTTAAACTTGCCGTCCTCCAAGCGGGAATAGCTCAGTTGGTAGAGCACAACCTTGCCAAGGTTGGGGTCGCGAGTTCGAGTCTCGTTTCCCGCTCCAAAGAATGCCGAAGCCCCGACGCTGTCGGGGCTTTCTGTTTCTGCCTCTTACGGGCCACGTAAGCGGCATTGCCCTTCTCAGGCTGGGTGGCAGAGTGGTCATGCAGCGGCCTGCAAAGCCGTGGACGCCGGTTCGATTCCGACCCCAGCCTCCATTAACCCTTCCAAGGGGTTCCAAGTAAGTCTTCCAAAATTGGGAAATCGCTAAATTTCAGCGGTTTAGTCCAAAATCACGTCTGCGCTCGTCTCAGGAGCTCCCGGGCAATCCTGACCCGAGTGGGGCAACTTTCGAGAGAGTTGCCCCACCCCTGAAAAAGTTGCCCCACTTTGCCGTCTTCGGCTTTTACTCCCT